>JAYTLO010000283.1:0-30854 GCA_043729385.1 Akkermansiaceae bacterium | reverse complement strand
CCTGGTCAGGGTCGGGGGGACGGGGCTGACGAAACATTAAGATGGGGGTGGTGAGCAGTGGGCGCAGACTACACGGCACGGTCTTGTTGTAAAGAAGTCTAAACGACCTTGGAATGCCGCACTCTCCCCGATACCCACAGTTGTAAAAATTTACGCATCAATCGTCATTTGAGCTGTGTGAGTGCTATCGCGCGGAAATGCACCTCCCCACCCTCGCTTTGCAGGCAAATCGCTCCTTGGATCGCGCTGAGATCGAGGCCTTTATTGATCAAAGTACCATTGATCCACACCGTTAACTTCTTCTCATCACAGCGGATGCGGGCTGAGTTCCACTCACCGGGCGGTTTCTCGTCGCCCTCGCCTTTTTTCCACCAGCGGCGTCCCTGGGGTTGGGCATTGGGGACTGTCAGGGTTTCGCCGATCATCCAGAAATCGCCGGCGTTGCCGTGACCAAGCTGAACTTCGACCGACTTCGGCCAGACGAACATTTGCCTGGGTTTAGAGGCGTGAATGAGCACGCCGCTGTTGCCGGGTTTCGCACCGGGTGCCCAACGCCATTCTAGGTTGAGTTCGTAGTTGGAGTAATCCTTCACCGTGCGCATGACTCCGGGCGGGCGCCCCTTGCAGATCAGAATGCCCTCGGAAACTGACCAGACAGATTCTGGCTTCACCGTCGGGTCGATGATGTCGAAAGTCCAGCCAGTGAAATCCTTGCCATTGAAAAGCAACTGCGGCTCCGCTGCTTGGAGGCTTGCCGTGAGGGTCAATAGGCCGACGAAAAAATTTCCAAACATGAGCGTCTCTATCAGGCATGATGAATGGCGGCAAGAAATCGCCTAGAATTTTTCAATCGACTTCATCAATCATTTCGGCTTTCCGAAGGGCTGATGCAAGGACGAGCGGAATCAGTCGAAACAATGGAAGCCCTAGGCCGCGCGGTGGCTCTGAGTGCGACGCCGGGGACCGTGATCGCATTGGTTGGCGGACTGGGAGCGGGAAAAACCCACTGGACCAAGGGATTTGTCGCGGGAACCGGCTCCCGGAACGAGGTCACAAGTCCGACGTTTGGGCTGATGCATGAATACTCGGGTGGCCGCTTTCCGGTGTTTCACCTGGATTTCTATCGGCTGGAGTCCGCCGAGGAATTGATCGCGCTGGGCTGGGACGAATTGCTTGAGCAAAATGGCGCGATCGTCGCCGAATGGGCGGAAAAATTTCCCGAACTCTTGCCACCGGACACGATTTGGTTGCACTTCACGGTGGAGGCAGATGGCAGCCGGAGCGTCCGCCAACGCTGAGTTTAAAATCCCGTGGTCATGGCGGTGTTTGCGATATTTCCAACACCGTTCACCAAGTTGCCCGCCGAGCGGCCTAGAGCGGCAGGCAGACCGCAGGAATTGAGGGAAAGCGCGATTGCTGTGAGCGCGGCCAACTGGAGGATCCGATTCATAGAGAGAAAAGATGGCCAATACCGAAGCGGAGTCAAGCCGGTGAAGCGGACTCGAAAAGCAGGGTGAGTTCGTGGCGGTTGTAGGTGAGATGCGTCTTTGCGAAGAAGCCCAACCCGGCTCCAGATGCAGTGGCCACGGCGAATCGATAGAGTTCATTCATTTCCTCGAAAGTCGTCACGCCAGGAGTTTTCAGGGTGAAAATGACAATTCCCCCGGCGGTGAGATTTTTCGATAAGCGGCTAACTTGGCGGATGGATTCGCGGGCGTCGCCGTTCATGTCGCAGAGGATCGCGTCGTACCGCTGGCTCGCGTTTGGCTGGAATGCGGCCACGTCAAGCAGTGCGAAAAATAACCCGGGCTGCTGATCCAGCCGTTTATCGAGAGGTGCGCGGTCGATGGCGGTCACCTTGTATTTCCTGCTGAGAAGTTCTGAGGTCATCCCGCCGGGGCTGGCTCCTAGCTCTAACCAGTGGCTGCCTTTTCGTGGCAGTGGCCGGTGCATCAGTAGATAATGCAGTGCTTCGGCGATCTTGGCACCCGCGCGGCTGATGGTGTCCGGGGAATTCTGACTGATGTATTTGGTGCCTCCCGGATAGAATCCGTTGGATGCTTTCGGACTTTGCATTCCGCAAAAGAGACCTTCTTTGCCGACCAAGCAAAACAGAGTCGCTCGCCCGCTGTCTTGGGCTTCCACTTCTTTGAAAGCGGCAATTTCTGGCGGAAACAGCTGGAGCGTCCTGCCGCGCAGATTGGAGGCGAGCGTTTTGTAGTAACGGTTCGTGGCGCTGGGATCGAGTTGGCCGATGAAGATTGCTTGGGGACAGCGCTCGCCAAATTTCCGCAGCATCGCTTGGGCTGCTTTTTCGACGAAACCTTCCATTTTCTCAGGATTGCACGGCCACGCATGATCGACGGGTAAATTCCACCTTAGGTAAATGGCGGCCTCCGACTGATGAACTGCTGCCGGGTCACGGACCTGAATCAGGTAATATTCACTCCCCAGCTTTTTGGAAACTTCTCCGCCCAAGGCGCTCACGATTTCTGAGGCAAACTCCGCGAAGACCTCGGAGATACGAATCAGCCATGGGGCGAGCGGCAGGACGGGTGTTAAAGAATTCAAGTTACGGGTGTTTCCAAGCGGAGGAATACCCGAGCCGGGTTCTAGGCGCAACACCCAGATTTTGATGAGCTGAGAGGCACCGCGGGTCCAACGAATCCCGAGAATTCACAGCGCACCAAACGGGGGAAGGGTGCATCGCGTCGCGGAATTCGTTGGATCCAAGGTGCCTGGCTCAAACCACATTGCGAAGCACGGGCGCTGCCTGGACTTCGTCTTCGTGGATAAATCCAGGAGGCACTTGGTCAATATTGATTTCCAACCAAGCCTCAGCCTCAAGGCGGCTCTGGAAAATCCGCACGCGTGGGCTACTGCGTGACCAATATCCCAGCATTCGGATGATTCCGTAAGTTGTCGATTTCGTCGCCACATAGGCCAGCCAGCCATGTGTCCGGTTCGCTTCATGACGGAGCACCAATGCCAGTCGCAGCACATCGTTAGCGGTCAACTCAAGCTCGGCCTCACTAAAGTCGATCAACCCATGAAATTCCGCCGACCAGCAAGGATCGGACGCCATTGACGAGAGAATCGACTTCAAGTCACTCAACCCCGTCTTCCCCAGATATTCCTCGATCCGAATCCGCCGCTCCGTATCAATCCGATAGTGTCCCACTTTTCCCGAGGCTGAATAATCAGTTGTTAAAAATTTCATAGGATTGCTTACTTTATGGGACCGTTGCCCAAAGCATTCGTTCAAAAATTGTGAACAACCCGTCTCTTCAAGTCTTTGTTTTTTAGAATGTTACATTAACCCTTAAAATACAGATGACTTAACTAATACGCTGCTGGCCCTTATGAACCCGAACTAACAGCGCATAACAAAATCCCGCGAACTCCGAGAATCGGATTGAATCGTTCACAAAAATAATTTCATCCAGCCCCTGCTTCAGCGACTGAGATCTTCCTGATACATCAGTTTGAAACCACTCTGATGGAGGATAGCCACCGCAAATTCGTAATCCTCCACATGCATTGCCAGCATGGATTGCCCTTCTGGACTTGGCATCAGTGCGTAGGCGAAGTCTATGTTCGTTTCCGCGATCATCAGTGAATCGAGGCACTGGAGCAGCCCCGGGCCGGATTCGCGCATCGCGATCACCACCAGCTCGCAGGTCGTGTGTGGAATCCCTTTTTCCATGAACAAATGCTCGGCAGTATCGGGGTCCGAGACCACCAGGCGAGCGACAGTGGCATCTCGGGAATCTTGGACACTCAATCCGATGACCTCGACCCCAAGTGACCGCAGGAGTTTGACCATCGCGGCAAGTGCGCCGACTCGGTTAGGCAGCATGACGGAGAATTGGCGGACTGGCTCGCCGTGATCGACAATGGTATCGGATTCCATGTTCGGGACGCTATCTTAACCGCGAGGACCGCGCAAGGGGATCGTCCGCACTGCGCCACTCGCCAGATCTTTGATGACCATCTGGTTAGGGCGGACGTCGGAAATCATATATTCCGCGCCGCCCTCCCCGGTGAAGCGTTGGCCGGGAGATGCGACATAGCGTTTCCCGGTGGTGGCATCTTCCACCAAGGCGACTGGATCATGAGCCACCGAAGGGACGCCGGAAATCCACTCGCGAGTCTTTCCGCTAGATCCATCCCGGACCTCGACCACTGAAATTTCCGCGGGCTTGCCGAGGTTGACCTTGCTGTCTTCCATCCGCCGCCGGACCCGCACGATGACTAGGTTCGATCCGGGAATCAAATCACCTGCCCGCAGTTTCACTTCTCGAGGAGTCGCCCCGGCGATTCTCAGGGTGGCAGTTTCACCTTGCACCGACCGGACCTGCACCGGCACTTCCTTTTCCCGATAATGTCGCATCACCAACGGCGGCATGGCAAATGGCTCATCTCCTTGCGCTGCTTGGCTTACCACCGGACTGCTGAGCATTTCGCCCTCTATTAAAATGGATCCTGCGAGTTTCGGTCGGGTTCCAGATGATTTCGCCACTGCCAGATCGACGAATGCTTCCATTGACTCAGCGATTTCAGTCGGAGAATCCAAGGCCAGATCCGCCGGCAATGGGTCCCTGGCAATCAAAGCCGCAATTTCCGAATGGCCTGCGCCCGTCGCAAGGTCCGCCGCCGTTCTTCCGTCTGGATCGGTGGTGAATCGGCTGGCTCCGATGTCCAGCAGCAGTTTCACCGCCTCTGCGTGACCATTTTCCGCAGCGATCATCAACGGCGTGCGACCGTCTTCCATCCGCGCATACACCGACGCTCCGAAGTTCGTTAGAGCATCAATCACATCCGCGCGTCCGACCAGCGCGGCGAGCAGCAGCGCGGGATCGAGATTCTCCCGGTCGTAGGCGGCTAGTTCCCCGACCGCACCGGGTTTGCCTTCTCTAACGGCCAGCATCAGCGGCCTAAAACCGTCCTTGTCCTTTAACTTGGGGTCTGCGCCTTGACGCAGCAACCAGCGCACCATCACCGTTTGATCCGCCATCACTGCGGCCATCAGCGGCGTGCGCTCGTTGCCCCCTCGCAGATCCACCGCCAGCCCACGATTGAGCAAATAATCGGCGGCGCCCTGTGCTCCGGCGGCGGCGGCGGCGTGGAGTGCGAAATCGCCGTCAGCATTCCGGGTGTCTGCGGCGAATCCACCAGCGCTAAATTTCTTCAACGCCGCGACGTCATTGCCGCGACTCGCGCGAAACCAGTCCTCCGTGGTCATTTTGTAGCCCGCGTCCCCGAGATCGGACTTCACCGTTTCACCACGCCGCTTGCAGCCCGGAAGAATGACCAAGCAAACTACCATCACTGTCGCCAACAACCCCTTCATGAAATAAGGGATAGTTTGGATCTCCTAAGCATTCAACCCCGAACCTTCCGCCGGCTCGATTCCGCAAATCCGGCAAATCCCCCCGCGAATGGTGAACCGGACATTGCAGCCACACAGCAAAGCGCCGAACACCCGCGCGGGATCTGTCACTTGAGTCGCCGGCCGCGGATCGAGCGAAAGCGCTTCTAACAAAACCGCCCTCGCCCGCTCTGGCAGGCGCTCGAAATCAGCCATTGCTCCGGACTCCACCTCCACCGGCAATCGCTCAATCAGCTCGCTGGCAAATCCTCCCGCCGCCTCTGGCAAGGCCTCGGCATACGGCAGATACGGTTTCACATCGTAAATGGGCGTTCCGTCTAGCAAGTCCAGCCCGCCGAGGAGGAGCACCGGCGAGTCGGTAGCCGTCATGTCGATCCCCTCAAGGCTTACCAGCGACAGTCCCAGCCCGTTAGGCCGGAACGTCGAGCGGCTTGCGAAAACCCCCACTCGCTGATTCCCCCCCAGCCGCGGCGGGCGGACCGTGGGTTTCCAGCCATGGGCGACCGTTTCGTGAAATCCAAAAATCAGCCACAGATGGGAAAACCCCTCGATCCCGCGAACGGCTTCAGGACTGCGGTATGCCGGATGAAACACCAACCTTCCCCAAGCGCTCGGACACAGCCCCGGCTGCCGCGGCACCGCGAATTTATCGCCGAAGCACGAGCGGACAGTGGCGATGGGATCGATGGTCATTGAGCCTTCCTCACCGCGTCTTGAAATGCACGCTGGACCGCAGCACGGTGCCTTCGCGGCGGCTGTGGATGGTGAGTTTGTCGAGATCTGATAGAACAGAGATCGAGTCCTTGATGATTTTTCCTTCTTCCTTCGAGAGTTCTTTCCCCATCAGGTCGTTGGAATTTTCATCAATCGTTTTGTAAGTCTCCTTGGCGTATTTCTCGAGAGTTTTGAAGCTGAGACTGAGCCAGAAACCGGTGCGGGTCTCACCTGCGGCATCGGCCTTGGCGATGAGGTCGAGTGCTTGATTCTTGGAGGTGGAGGCGGCGAACCAATTTTCACCCACTGTGACTGAGGGAACGAAGTCGTCCGTTAGAAATGGCATCGGGAAGAACCAAGTGGTGTTGCCGCTGCGCTCGGAACTCATCGGCTTTTGCATGGGGATTTCCTCCCCGCTCAGCTCGCTAATTTTTGCCAGCGTGCCGGTGAGAGTTGCGTTTATCTTGGTCCATGAGCCGGCAAGTTTGGCGCGGTCCGTCACGGGTGCGATGATGGAAATGCGCGGCACTTTGGCCTTGTCCAGCACGGCTTGGGGGATGCCTGGAATGGCCGGGGCGCTGCCTTTGAAATCGACGACCAAGGCGCTTTCATAGCCGAGGCTGCCGCCGAAATCGTCGCCGAAGGCATCCCACAGCGCCACCATGTCAGGGCGGAATTTGCCGTCGATCATCTTCGCCATTTCCTTGAACTGAACCATCTCCTCATTCTCAGTCGGGACATCGGCGACTTTCATGGTCATGGCATAGACCGCCTCGATGAGAGCCTCGTAATAAGCGCGCGCCTTTTCGTCGAAGGCGGCATCCTTCGTCACATCCATGAACAGGAACACGTCTTCCGAATCGCCGAGACGGCTAAGCTTGTTAGGAGATTTCCAATCGACCATGCCGGTGTCCGAGCCGCCGCAGGATTCGATCTTGAGTCCCTGCTCGAAGAAGGCGACCGAGCAGACGGAGTCGCTGCTAGTGAGCGTGCGCAAGGCAGCCTCGCGCTCCGCCACGATTTGTAAAAGCGCTTCGAGGTCGCGGGTGTCGCCGAGTCCTTCAGATCCTGCGAGACCGTCGCGCAGGCCGTTGGTCAAATCCGCGAGACCGCCAGCTGAATTCATGAGTGTTTCTAGCGGCTCTTTCTGGCCATAGACGAGAGCGGCGAGTTCCTTGGAAGCGTAGGCATCGCTGAAGGCAAGGGCGTCTGAGGAGACGATCGAGTGACTCACGTCGCTGGCGAGTTTGAAATCATCGACCGATCCGCCGAGGTAGAGCACGACGTAGTCCCCGACCGTGCCGCTGACGATCACGAGGTCCTTTTTCCCCACCACCGCGAGCAGTTCATTGACCGTCGCGGGGTCAAGTTCGCGATCCATACTCTCGCGATCTTCGGCCATGGTTGCGGCGACTTTCGAACCGAGGATTTTCACACCCTCTAACTTTTGACCGGCGTGTTCGACAGTCACGGGTTCGACCATTCCTTCGGCCACTTCCTCAAGCATGTTGGCATTGGCGATGAGGGCGGCGACTTGCTGGGCGGCGGCTGCACGATCCGCCTCCTTGGTGCGAAATGCCAGATAGATGGGCGGCAGCTTGGTCTTCTCTAGAAGCGCGATTCCCGAGTGCGGGTCTTTGAGAATTTCTTGAAATAATTCCGGGCCGTAGCCACTTGAGAACGATTCTTCGAGCGCCGCAGTTTTGCCGGATTTCACCATCGTGGCGAAGGCTTTGGCGATCGAGCGCATTTGGAAATAGCTCATCCGCCGGTTGAAGGTGAGCAAATTGCTAGCTTGTTCGCCGGTCGATTTTCCCATCGCGATGCTGAACTCAGACCCGAACAAGACGGCTGGCCCCGACGCTTCCGCGGCAAGATCGGGATTTCCTAACGGCGAATCTTCGGGTTTCGCGTCATCCAGGCCAGGTTCTGTGACTTCCGCGTCATCATCCTCAGCGATCCCGGCGAAGCCGCCCATTTGTTCTTGGACGAGCTTCCAGAGCTTCGTGCCTTTGAAGCGACTCGCGGTTTTCGTGCCGTTGTAAAACGAAAGAACGGCTTCCGTGTCCTGCGGCAGATGCTTCGCGAAGCCCAGCTTAGCCGCGCGTTCCTCGGGACCGATCTTCGGGGAAATGGCCTCCACCGCCGGGGCTGCCACTCCGTTAGAAGGAGTTTCCACCACGGCTGCTGGCGCGTCCGGTGCCTTGACCTCTTCCTTCTTTTTGCAAGCCCCGAGGCCGATTGCCACAGCGGGGATCAACATCCAATTCACTCGCGTTTTCATAGTGGCGCACAGCTAGAACGCCCATGCCGTTTCTAGCAAGCAGATAGGCCGGAGGGTTCTGCAAAAACCTAACTGCAGCGCCGGCTCTCTGCGTCCCTCCGCCGTCATTCTGCAAGTTCTTCAGACATCCGGGTTGCGGGAAGGGCCAGCCTGTGGATGCTACCCGCAGCCCGACGACCATGGCAACCATCACCACCCAGCCGCCCCGCAGCGATCTTTTCCCCTTCGAACTTGTCCGCCCCGAACTCGAGCGGGTGGAAATCTCGATCCGCGAGCAAGTCCGTGGTTTCGACCCCGCCGTCGAGCCTTACGTCTCCTACATTTGTAATACTTCCGGCAAACGCATCCGCCCCGCTCTGGCCATCCTCGTCGGTGGCGCTGCCGGTGGAGTCACCGATCAGCACCTGAAAATCGGCGTCATCCTCGAGCTCATCCACATGGCCACGCTCGTCCACGACGACATCATGGACGGGGCAAACACCCGCCGGATGGTCCCTACCGCCAACGCGAAATGGGGCAACGCGCTCTCCGTACTGTTAGGCGATGTGCTATTTTCCCACGCGCTCACCCTCGCCACGGATTTCAATAGCATCGACATCTGCCGCAAGGTCGGCAACGCCGCCCGCGAAGTCTGCCAGGGGGAAATCATCCAGACCCAGCGCCGCTTCGACCTCACCTTCACCAAGGCCGAGTATTTCCGCGTCATCGCCATGAAGACTGGCGCACTTTTCGCCGCCGCCACCGGACTCGCCGCAAATCTATCAGGGCTGGATGCGGAAACCGAGGCCCGCCTTCACAGCTACGGCATGAAACTCGGCACCGCCTATCAGATCTACGACGACTGCCTCGACCTCGTCGGCTCTGAGGAAATCGTCGGCAAGACCCTCCGCACCGACCTCATCAAGGGCAAACTCACCCTGCCCATTCTCAACCTGCTAGAAACTGCCTCCGAGGCCCAACGCATCAAGCTCAACAAGCGCATCCTCGACCAAGAACCGCTCGATCTTCCCGTCCTGCTCGGCATCGCCGAATACGAGGGCGCCATCGAAAGCGCCGTCGATACCGCGCTCGCCCTGCTTGCAGAAAGCCGCGAAGACCTCGCGCCGTTAGGTAAATCTATCCACTCCGATGCGCTGGCGCAGATCACTTGGTTTCTCGCCGGGCTGTTGGAGAAATGCAGGCGCTAAACAAATAGGTCCGATAGGACTTATAAGACCTATTCTTCCCTACCATGTCCCACCCAAGTCCCCGCAAGCTTCTTATCATCGGCGGCGGATTCGCCGGAATGGAGTGCGCCCGCCGCCTCGCGAACGACGACCACTTCGAGATCACTCTGGTCGATCGCACGAACCACCATCTCTTCCAGCCGCTGCTCTATCAGGTCGCCACTGCTTCGCTCGCTGCGCCGGATATTGCCCGCTCCATTCGCCAGATCCTCGCCGAGGCGAAGAATGTGACCGTCCTGATGGATGAAATCACCGCCATCGACACTGCCGGGAAACACGCCACTGGGCTATCAGGCGCTCTCTATGCCTACGACTATTTGCTGTTAGCCGCCGGTGCGCGCACCGGTTATTTCGGCCATGATGATTGGGCGACCCACAGTCTAGGCCTCAAATCCCTCGCCGATGCCCAGAACATCCGCCGCACCGTTCTCTCCAATCTCGAACGCGCAGAACTCACCACCGACGCCACCGAGCGCAACCATTTGATGACCGTCGCCATCGTCGGCGGCGGTCCCACTGGCGTCGAGCTTGCCGGTGCCTTCGCCGATCTCGTCCACCGCTCGCTCAAATCTAACTTTCGCAGGATCGATACCGCCAAGCTCCGCATTATCCTCATCGAAGGCTCCGAGCTGATCCTCGACGCCTATGATGAAGAGCAAAGCCTTTACGCCCGCAAGCGTTTGGAAAAGCTCGGCGTCGAGATCCGCAATAACACCCGCGTCACCAATGTTAGAGAAGGCGCGCTCGATTTCAAAGATGGCAGCGTGCTCGAGGCCGCCGCCATCATCTGGGCCGCCGGCATCGCGGCCAGCCCTCTCACCGCCGCGCTCGGCGTCCCCACCGACCGCGCCGGCCGCATCACCCCCGAGGCCGATCTATCAGTCCCCGGTCATCCCGAAATTTTCCTCGCTGGCGATCTCGTCAGCATGAAGGACTGCGATGGCCAAATGGTCCCCGGAGTCGCCCCCGCCGCCGTCCAGATGGGTGCCCATGTCGCGAAGATCCTCAAAGGCGACCTTGAAAATCGCAAGCGCCCGGCCTTCGACTACTTCGACAAAGGCATGATGGCCATCATCGGCAAAAACTATGCCGTCGTAAAAACCGGCAAGATGCGATTGCAAGGATTCATCGCGTGGCTCGCTTGGCTCTTCATCCACATCACCTTCCTCATCGGCTTCCGCAACAAACTCGCCGTCCTGCTAGGTTGGGCCTATTCCTATATCATCAACAACCCCGAGGCCCGGATCATCGTCAATCCGCCGGTAGCCATCGTGCCAGGGAAGCCGCCCTTGGCTTAGAGCGATCACACAGACGAAACAATGAATGCTAAAAAGATGTGGTGGATCACTGTGTTCTAGACTGCCGCGCGCAAAGATTTGTGGAAACTCTTCTAACGGAATGACGGTGTGAAAGTCTTGGGGAGCGCACGCGCCCTCGCGTGTTGTCTTTGGCGCCTCCGCCAAAGACTGCGTCTCCCATCACGGGAACTCTGTGATTGATTCAACGAACTGCGTCCAAATCCCGAAAATTCTACCGACCCCATGAGGCTCCCTCGCCGAACCCGGGCGTCGCGGGTGATCGGGCGAGGTTTTCGACGAGGGCGTCGAAAACGACATGCGAGGGCGCATGTGCTCCCCTTGAATACTTCGCCACCTCCTTGGCCGTTTTCACAAATCCTGATGCAGTATCGAAGCGAGGGTGCTGTTGTAGATGAAGGATTCGGAACCCGCGCCTTGGACGGTTCAGGTGGCGGAACCGGCATTGTAGCTGGAGGTGCCGGGAGTGGTGATGCGGGCAAAGTCGGCCGCTTTCCAGTTCGCTTGCCGGGAGTTTCGCTTTCGCGAATTCAGGGGCAAGGAAATGGCTAGGGATTACTTTTCAGCGGATGACGGGATTCCAAAACACATCCTGCCTATTGATGGACAATTCGTTTTTCTGCCGGGTTTCCACATGATCGTCGAAGAAACAAGCAACCACGCTGCCATTCAATTTGCCCGTCCTGCCGCCGTGGGCTGGCCATTTCATGCGTGACGCGGCATCAATCTGCCAGCCGTTGAAATCAGCTTGAGGTGAGTCCCCGACCATGTCGATCAGGAAATAGGAAGCCCCCAGACGGTCGAAGCAAGCCAGCGTCTTGTAGGAGCCGCCCGCTGCGACGTCGTTGTCGTTTACATAAATTTTCCCGCTGCGTGAATAGCCGCTGCGGAAGTCACCGCCAATACCGCCATTGTTCTCGACGAGGCGCTTGCGTCCAGGCACTTGGAACACGCTTGACGATGATGGTGATGACAACCAGCAACTCGACGAGGGTGAATCCCCGCCCCCCTGTTGATTGATAATAATTCTGTGATTTTTTCACAATGAGAGTAGGGGTAATTTTAAAGTGAGCTGACGCGAATCCGGACGAAGCGTCTTGTTAAGATGAGGGACTCGGTGACGGTGACGCGCTCGAAGGTGGCGTCGATGCTCGTGGCGCTCTCGGTGGCGGAGGGGTTGCTAGCCCAAGAGGCGAGGGTGTCGGAGAACTCGACGGTGTAGGTGATACCGGGAGCGGCGGAAGCTTTGCGGCGGAGGTAGTTGAGCTGGAGTTTGCCGGTGACATCTAGACCGCCAAAGGGCAGCCCGGCGGAGCCGCTGGAGGAGAGCACGGCGGCGTTGGGCGTGGTGAGCGTGGAGGCTTGGCCGGTTCCGGAGCCGAGCATGTTGAAGGCGAACTTGAGCAGGTTGGCCACGCCATCGCCGGCGGGTGTGAGGAGGTCCTGCGAGCCATCGGCGGCGAGGCTATGGGTGGTGCGGAAGTTGTATAGGGCGGTGGACGGGGGAGAAACGATGGGAGCGACCGAGGAAAAAGTCTGGCCGAAGCGGATCTCGTCGCAGTGGAATGCGTTGGCGGAGGCGATGCGGATGCGGTCGAAGCTCATTTCGGTGGTGCGGACAGAGGCGGCGCTGACGTCGCTGGGGGTGGAGGAGAGGGCGGGGTTGATCCAGAGCGTCGCAGTATCGTTGCCAGCGCCGAGCACCACTCGCACGACGATGAAGGCCTGATTGGCGGTGGAGGAGGTGGGGATGGTGCCGCCGGCGATGCCCCAATTCGCCATATCATTTGGCTGACCGAAGAAGACTCGCTCGGTGCCTGCGCCGTCGAAAAGGGAGAGGCCGCCGTAACCGCTGCCGGAGCTGTCGCTGCGGGCGAGAAAACTAAACCAATAGGTGCCGCTGGTATAGGCGGCGGGAAGAGAGCGGAAGCTGTTGCGATAGCCGCCGGTGACGGCCCGGCCGCCAGATGTAACCAATGTATCGGCCCCCGAGGTGTAGGTGAAGCCAGTAGCGTTAATGTCGTTGGCGGTGGAGTCCCAAGCGGTGCTCCAGCCGGTGCTACCATTTTGGTAGGATAAGGCGCCGGGGCCAGCAGTGTAGTTAAAAGGTTCGTAGGCGGGCTGGGCGGGCGGGTTGATGACATTGACCGACATCCCTGAGACCCAGATCTGGCCGGCGCGGTTCGGGTCCACGGCCACGGCGCTAGCGTTGGCGAAGCGGTAGCCGGGGCCGGTCTTTTCTGCCCAAGTGTCGCCGTTGTCATCGGAGTAATAAATTTTATTCCAAGTGTCGCCGGAGCGGCGGCCTGTGACGGCGATGCGGCCATTGGCGGCATCCACGCCAGTGGCGTCCGTGAAACTCCCGACGGAGATCCAGGTGTCCCCGCTATTACTTGAGCGTTTGATGCCTTGATAACCGCCAGCCACCCAAATGCGTCCGGCGGTGGCACGATCCACCGCCATGCAGAGGATCCAATCTGTGCCAAAGGGTTGCGTGCTCGTTTTTGCCCAATTGGAGCCCCCGTTGGTGGAGCGCCAAAAGCCGCGGGCCGCCGTGTTGGAGTTTTTGTAACCATCGGCGCTAAGGGAGAGGTAGCGAGTGTTTAGGTTAACGCCGTCGGTTTCAAGCCAGGAGTTTCCGTGGTGGTAACGACTACCGGTGCTTACGCCGTCTGGGATGTCGGTCACTTTGGTGAAGGTGAGGCCGCTGTTGATGGTTCGGTAGAGACCGGGGTTGTTGTCGGGTTGGTCGAAGTCCGAGCCGAGGAGGACGAGGAAATCGGTGGTGTCGCCGGGTTTCATAATGGCGCGGGTGATGCCCTCGTAAGAGGCGGGCAAGCCGGTGCCGGCGAGGTTGAGCTTGGTCCAGGAGACGCCGCCGTTGGTGGAGCGGGCGATGATGGAGGTGCTGAATGTCTGGTCGGTGCCGGCGGCGACGAGGATTTGCCCATCGTCGCTGGACATGATGTCGTGGTAGGTCTGTTGTTCGTTCAGCGAGGCGCGGATGCAGGTGGTAACCTGACCGCTTGAGCCGCCATCCGTGACGGTAAACCCACCTTGATCGGAAGCGGGAATGAGCGCGGTGGTGAGGCTGCCGCGCGGGAAACGAACCTTGAAGGTGGGAACTCCGGCAATGCCGTTGAGCGTGGGCGGGTATTTCCAAGTGGCACCGGAATCCAGGGAGATAACGGGCGCAATCCCACCGGTCATAAACCACCGAGATGGGTTGGTGGGGTCTTGGACAATCATGTCGCGCCCGCTATCAGCCTTAGTGGTGGGTGTGGCCGCAGTGGTCCAAGGCGGGGTGGGCGGGGTAAGCAACTGCATGGCCAGGTTTGTCCAGGTGAGGCCGCCATCGGTGGAGCGGCCGGTATTGCCGTCGGCGGTATCAGTTAGGAAACTGCCGTCCGCGAGGACCGTGGCGGCAGTGGGGCCCCAGCCGCCCCAATAGGAGACGGTGGCAGTGGTGGTGTAGGTGGCGGGATTGTTGTAATCCGTGGCGGTGATGCGCCAGCCCTTGGTGTTGGTGGCGATGTAGCCGACCCCATCTCCGCGGCGCGCGATGGCGGAAACGGTGGGGATGGGATTGTTGAACGGTGCCACGCCGCCGGCATTGCTCCAGACTCGGGTAAAGGAGACTCCGCGATTCGCCGACACATAGAGGCCGCCAGCGGCACCGACCCAGATTTGATCGGGGAATTCGGGGCGCACGTAGAGGGTGGTGGCGACGACGGTGTTGAAGGTGGTGCCGCCCATTTTACTCCAGTTAGCGCCACCGTCCAGGGAGCGCCAGAGCGAGCCGGTCACGCCGGTGCGGGCGGAGGCGAGCCAGAGTTCGTCGTCGTTGGTGGGGTGGTAAATGATGGGTGTAGCACCACGGTCGCGCCGAGCTGCGATGTCTGACAGGCGCAGAGCCCAGGTGCCGCCGCCATCCATGGAAGTATAGACTCTGGAATTGGTCGCGCCGGCCCCGTTCATGAAAGTGACTCGATCCGCGTCGGTCGTAGCGACATCGCAGGCGTTAATGAAGGTCTCGTTGGTAATGAAATCGCCTTGGAGATATTGCCAAGACTGGCCGGCATCATTGGAGCGCCACATTCCAAATACGTCACCAAAGCCGTAGAGACGACCAGAGGAATGGACGACGAAGCCACTAAACCACCCACCGCAATCCATGGGGATGCTGCGGTAGGTGGTCTGGGCGGTGAGCGGGAGGAACCCAGTCACCAAGGCAAGTAAAATGCCGGGGATTTTCAAATTCATGAATCGTCTTTTTTGGGGCGAGTGAAGGGCGCGCATCCCAGCTCGCGTTCACCCGCCGTTTCCGCATACCTTAGGGAACGATGCCGCACGCGGATGCTGCCAATTTCAAGGTCAGGGTGCCGTGACTTGGAGGCGGGCGAAACGCTTGCCGGGCGGCAGGACAGAATCCGTGACGACCACACTCTCGAAGGTGGCGTCAATGCTGGTGGGAACCTCAGTGGCGGCGCCGTTGACGGCGAAGTCCGCCAAGGTACTGCCGAACTGCACGCTGTAGGTGATTCCTGGCGCGGGGGAACCAAAAGCCTTGCGGCGGAGGTAGGTGAGCGTGAGTTTACCTGTCCCACTCTCTCTGCCAACCAGAGGTAGCCCGGCGGTGCCGTTGAAGCCTGTAACATTGGGGATGCTGAGCGTGGCGGCCTGTCCGGCACCCGCACCGATCATGTTGAAGGCATATTTCATCAAGTTCGTCACGCCGTCATTGGCGGGGGTAAGCAGGTCTTGTGAACCGTCTGCTGCCAAACCATTAGACGAACGGAAATTTGCCAATTCCGTATTGCCACTGCTGGGGGCCACGGAAGCAAAGTTTCTGCCGATCCGGAACTCGTCGATATAACCATTCGCACCGAAGCGGCCTAAGCGAACGCGATCAAACGAGAACGGGGTGAAAACCGTGCCCGCTTCGCCGTTGAATGCGGAGTCATCGGTCGGCTCTGCGCCACCGAGCGTAGGGTTCAGCCAGAAATGCGCTTTGCCCGTTTCCATGTTGTAGCGAGCTAGGATAAAAATGTCTGTTCCGCCACTGATTGCGACGCCAGAATCATTCCCACCCGCAACCGCCACGCCCCAGTTGGCGCTGCCAGCTTTGCCAATAAAATTTTGCTCCGTGTTCCCATTAAAAAGGGAAATTCCGAGTGAGCCGTTGCCTGCGGCATCGGCGTCGTCCACATTCATCAAAAGGCTGATCCAATAGGTTCCGCTGGCCACTTGAGTTGCGAACTGACGGAAGCCTTGGTTAAAATCACCTCCAGCACGCGCCGAAGTTCCCCCGACGGTGAGACTGCTGTAAGACAAGGTGGCATCATTTTCACCGAAGCCAACGGAAGGTGTGCGCCAGCCGCCGCCGGCCCAAGCCGTCGTAAAGCCGATGCCGCCCTGCAAAGTGTCCAGCGAACTTCCGCCCGTCGGGTAATCGAAGCCCTCATAGGCAAAGAATTCAGCGGTGAACGGTGCCACATCAGTAAAGGTGGTGCCAAGACGAAATTCGTCGATGTAACCGTTAGCACCAAAACGGCCCAAGCGAATCCGGTCAAACGTGAACGGTGTGAAATTAGTGCCAGCAGGACCGTTGAACGCGGAGGCGTCAGTCGGCTGTGCACCACCGGGCGTCGGGTTCAGCCAGAAATGAGCTAACCCGGTGTCCATATTGTAGCGGGCAAGGATGAAGGTAGTGGTATTGCCCACGATCGGGACGCCCGAGTTACTCGCACCCTGACCCGCCACGCCCCAATTGGGGTTGCCAGCTTTGCCGAGAAAATTCCTCTCCGTGCTGGCGCCGTCAAAAAGGGAAAGCCCAAAGGAACCCGAGGGGTTGTTGTCCGCGGCGTCCACACGCATCAGCACGCTGATCCAGTAGATGCCGCTGGCTGGTTGGGGAGCAAACTGGCGGAAACTTTGGTCGTTATCATTTGCCGCACGAGCCGAAGTTCCCGATATGGTGAGCGTGCTGTAGGACAATGAGGCTTCATTTTCACCGAAACCCGTCGAAGGGGTGCGCCAGCCGCCGTTGTCCCAGGCAGTCGTCCAGCCAACCCCGCCGTTGAGGGTGCTCAGTGATGTTCCTCCTGCCACATATTCAAATCCTTCATAGGAGATCAGGCCCGCGTTAACGGAGGAAGTGAGGCCGACGAGTGTCGCCGTGGCGGTAAGTATTCCTGAGCGGAAATACTTGAAGATGGGGTTTTGGATAGTCGAGTTCATTGGTTTGTGTTCCTTTGTTTTTTTGAGTTTAGGTAGGGATTCGGCTGAAAACGCGAGTATTAACTACGGTTGATCTGAACGTGAAGCGAAGAGGTGGCCGCTTAGGGGAACGTGAGTGATGCGAGTGGTTTTTTGGAGCTTCCCACGCTCTTATATCAGGATGAGACTGGTTGAAGGGTTTGTCCATGAGACGATCTTCCCATTCGCCAGGCAACGGTCCGATCTCCGCGTGCCAGAGAGTGAATTTCTCAACCTAGAGCTCGAACGTGACGACGGCGTTTGAACGCCAACAGTCCACTGGCACCGAGCAAGAGCAGCGAGGACGGCTCCGGGACGAGGCCGACATCCGCCGCGGTGGTGCCGATGCGAATCTCGTCCAGATAGCCGCTTCCATTGTTGAATTTACCGAGCCGGATGCGATCAAACCCAAAGGCCGTGAAGCCGGTGCCACCTGCCCCATTGAAAGCGGTCGCAGCCGATGGCTCGCCAGCCAGAGAAGGGTCGATCCAGAAGTGGGCGAGCCCGGCAGTCATATTGTATTTCGCCACGAACAAAGATACGGTGGTGGTCACGGTAGTGGACGATATATTAGCACCTTCTCCAGCGACGTTGAATTTGTCCGAGTTCGCATTGCCCATGAAATTCTTTTCGCTGCCACCATCAAACAAAGAGATGCCAAACGAATTTGCACTCAAGTTATCTTTTTGAACGAGAAACGAGATCCAATAGCTACCCGAGGCAGCCTGGGGGGCAAACGTGCGGAACGATTGGTTAAAATCGTTCTCATTGCGCGCTGCTTGGCCAACGGTAGGAAGCGTGGAATACGTGAGACCCGTGGAAATTTCACCGAATGAGGAGGAGTTGGTACGCCAGCTAATTGAATCCCAAGTGGTAGCCCAGCCAGTGCCGCCACTCTGGGTAGCCAAACCGGTTTGTTGGGGGTAGTCAAAGCCTTCATAGACAATCAACGCAGCGTGGGCCGATGGGGTAACAAGTGCCAAGGTGGCCAATGATGAAACGGTGAGTATGAGTTTATTCATAATGGATTTGGTTGGGTATTAGTTGAGTGAAACAAGATGAGTCAAAATTTCCAATCAGAGGGAACAAAGAGCTTGGTGAACGCTTTTTGGGATCCTTCATGGTCACTAGTGAGGTAAAGGATAGTTGAGTGGTTTGTCCATGAGACGATCTTCCCATTCGCCAGGCAATCATA
Organism: Akkermansiaceae bacterium; assembly: GCA_043729385.1. Classification (GTDB taxonomy): domain Bacteria; phylum Verrucomicrobiota; class Verrucomicrobiia; order Verrucomicrobiales; family Akkermansiaceae; genus Luteolibacter. Next base: position 12,469 of record JAYTLO010000283.1, on the reverse strand, counting down.
CCGGGACAAGTGAAAGGGCGTTACGGTCAAGCGGCGGACACGGACATCAGAATTTGCGCGGGCGACGATAGAATCGTCGGCGAGTCCTGTCCTTGGGATGAATGTCCCACTTTTGGCGCGTGACTTCCGGAGTGCTGAGCGCGACATAACTTGAGTGTTGGAAAGATTGGTCAGCGTCAGGATTTTGGTGATTTGTTGCCTGATCACTGTTTTCATGGCGTCGTCGGGGCGGAGTGAGGTTTTCACCCAAGTGGGAGAAATCCTGAAGCTCCTTCCGGAAGAGGCTGCCAAGGAACATCCTGTGGAGCTGGATGCCACCATCATTTACTTCGACCACGGGACCCTTGTCTGTTTCGTGCACGATGGCATCGACAGCATTTATGTGTCGAACGTGGATCGCGCGCATGCCCAATCAGGCTTGGATGCGGGCGACAGGGTTCACCTCAAGGGAGTCACCAACAGGGGGGATTTCCTGCCGTCGATCAACTATCGAAGCTTCGAGAAAATCGACTCGCCGGGTCCACCGCCGACGCTCGCCGTGAATGAGAGGGAACTGATGGAACCGGGTGCGGACTGCAAGTGGATCGAGTTCGATGCGGTGATGAAGAGTTTCTATATTTTTAACGATCACGGCGTGGTGGACCTCGAGGTGGCGGGTCGGACGGTCACCGGGATGTTTGCCGCCCAGGTGGGCCTGAGCAAACCCTCGCCGGAACTGTTTGAGCGACCGCTGCGTGTGCGCTGCGTGGCGGTCTGTCAATTCAACGACCAGCGTCAGATGTGCGGGCGGACGCTCTACATCCCGGGCTTGGATTGCATCATCCCGAAGTTTCCTGCGACCGAGGTTACCGACGCTCCATTGGTAAAATGCGATTCATTGCTCAACGCGCGCTCGGCGCTCGGCGAGCTGATCCGCGTGAAGGGCACGGTCACCCACATCCAACCGGGTGCGGGCTTCTGGATCTGCGGTGATTCCACCGGGCTGTTTGTGCAGGCGGCGGCCCCCGAAGACCTGGCCTTGGGAGATGAAATCGAAGCTGCAGGATACGCCGCCTTCGCGCCATTCCGGCCCAAGCTGAATGGCACGCTGGTCACCCGCACGGGCAGGAAACTGGAGATTCCCTCGGTCCCGCTGGATACGGCTCAAAAGCCGTCCGGACCGCTTCACGGCAGCCTGGTAACTCTCGAAGCGGAATACCTGGGAACAAACTCCCGATCGGAGGTCGAGTCGCTGCTGTGCAGTGCTGGAGACCGGACATTCGAAGTGGTGATGCCAAAACAGGAGCACGCCTCAGGATCACTTGAGAAGGGGACGCGGCTCAAACTCACCGGAATCTACGGCCTGAAAAGCACCCATCCGCTCGGCTTGTCCAAACAGGCGGATGGCTTTCAAATCCAACTCCGCGGGCTCGCCGACCTCAGCATCCTGAGTCGTCCGCCATGGTGGTCCACCCGCCGTGTCATCTGGGTCACCGGCGCGGTGCTCGGAATCGCGGCACTGACCGCATTTTGGGCGGTCATGCTCAGGGTGCAGGTGCGCAAGCAGTCGTCCATCATCGCCCAACAGACGGTCCAGCAGGCGACGCTGGAGGAGCGCCACCGCATCGCCCGCGATCTGCATGACACCCTCGAGCAGGACCTCATGGGCGTGAGCATGTTGCTGGACAACACTGCGGCGAAATTGATCTCGGCTCCCGTGTCGGCCAATGGATTGTTAGAAATTGCCCGGCGGCTCTTGAAACGCAGTCGGGAGGAATCCCGCAGCACGATCTGCGACTTGCGCTCCGTCACCCTCGACCAACTCGGCCTGCCCGAGGCGATCCGCGAAGTCTTGCAGCCATTGGCCGACGCAGCTGGCATGAAACTGATCTGCAATTTCCAAGAACCGTGGCCGCGCATGCCCCGCCAGTTTGAGAACGCTTTATTCCGCGTGGCCCGCGAGGCCGCTTCGAATGCCGCGCACCACTCCGGTGGTAAAACCATCAAGGTCACCTTGGCCCGCGAGGAAGAACACGTCCGCCTCATCGTCGAAGACGATGGCGCCGGTTTCGAGCGCGGGGTGGTGCACTTTTCCGAGGCAAGCTTCGGACTGCAAGGCATGGAGGAGCGCGTGAACGCCATCCAAGGACATCTTGAGATTGATTCTAACACTGGCTCAGGCACCCGCATCACGGTGACCTTGAAGCAAACCACCCAAATTCCATGAAAAAGAAGATTCGAGTTCTGATCGTTGACGACCACTTCAGCGCGCGATTAGGCATCGGCTTGGCGATCCGCGAAGAACCCGACATGACGGTCATCGCAGAGGCGACTAACGGCACCCAGGCGGTCAATCAGTACGACAAATATCTACCGGACGTGGTCATCATGGACTACAACCTGCCCGACTTTAACGGTGTCGAGGCCGCCAAGAAAATCCACGTGGGACATCCCGAGGCCAAGATCTTGATGTTCACCATTCACGAGGGCGAAGAGGACATTCACCGGGCGACCTGCGCCGAAGTTTACGGCTACATCACCAAGAGCGCTGAACTCGACGAAGTCCTGTGCGCCATCCGCACCGTGGGCGCGGGCGGCAGGTGGTTCCCGCGAGCCATCACCGCCAAACTGGAATCCCGCGCCTCGCGCGACCATCTATCAGAGCGGGAAATCGACATCCTCCGCCACATCGTCCGCGGCTCGGCGAACAAGGAAATCGCCGACGCACTGCACCTCAGCGGCGGCACCGTGAAACGGCATGTCAGCTTGATTTTGGAAAAACTCGGAGCACCCGATCGCACCCGCGCCGCCATCCTCGCCATCGAGCGCGGGCTGATCCGCCTTGGCGAATAAGCGTCATCTAACGTTTCATGAAAACCCTGTTATGCCTCGCCCTCGCGGCTGGCACTGCCGCTGCCGAACCCACTCCGCAAGGTCCGGCTGTTCCCTTGTCCCGCGACCGCGCCGAAATCGTCCCCAACGGGATCTGGCGCTTCCAACCCGCCGACTCCACCACCGCCCAAGAGCCGCTCCCCGCCGAGTGGGGGTAATTTTCCGGGCCCGGAACTTGGATCGGCGACTGGCGGATCCGGTTGCCGCGCGAGCCCGTTAGACGCGGCACCGGCGAGGTCGGGCGCGTCAGCACCGATGCCCTTGTTTGGATCGATGGGAAACCCGCCGGCGTCCTCGGCCACAGCGGCGGCGAACTCGATCTAACTGGACTCATCGTGCCGGGAAAAGAATCGGTCTTGCGGACGCCGCCGATCTATCAGGCAAGGAACTCGACATCGCTGCCGATGCCTTTGAAGCGCAGTCTTCGAAACTCGCGAAACACTCTTCCGCGCGACCTTCCCATGGCCAGACGCCCACTTGTGGGACACCGACGATCCATTTCTTCACCGTCTAACACTTACCATCAAGGGAACGGGGATCGACGATCAATTCAGCGTGCCGCAGTTCGGCTTCCGGGAATTTTGGGCGGCAGCCCGCGACCTTTTTCTCAATGGCAACCTGATCCGCCTGCGCCCCGGCGAAGCTTCCGGCGCATCAAATCTAGCAGCCATCCGCGCCGATCTCAGCCGCCGCCTCGCACAAGGACCCAACATTCTGGAAATCTGGCCGCAGGATTCCAGCGAACGCGGCTACACTCGCTTCTGGTCGCACTACGCCACCGAGGCCAGCAAGGCCGGCATGGTGCTGATGATGCCGACGGTGAAGCTGAACGCCTTTTTCAACCGCGGCGACGAGCCGTTCCGCCAATGGACCGACCTCGACCCGCGCTGGCTCGGGCGCTCCGATGTCCCGCCGATGCACGAGTATCAGGCTCGCGATTGGACCAAGCTCGAACAGGCAAACGCGGCCTTGAAGGAGCTCGACCCCACGCGACTCATCATGCATCACCAGGGCGGCCCGAGGAGTGAGATTTTCGCCAGCAACACCTATCTGTTATGGACGGCGCTGCAGGAGCGCGAGGAGTGGCCGAGGTCATGGGCCGACCGCACGCGGGAGGGCTCGTTGCCATTTTGCGCCATCGAGTTTGGCACCCCGTTAGACTGCTCGTTTTTTCGCAACCGCAACGGCTTCGGAAATGCTTATTCCAGCGAGGTGCTGATGACCGAGTTCTCCGCCATCTACCTCGGTCCAGCAGCTTATGAAATGGAATCCGCCGCTTATCGGCAGGAGTTGTTAGTGAAAAATCTCGCCACGTCCGACCCGCCGCGTTGGCCGGTTAGACAGAATCCGCCGGCGATGGTGACCGCCCGGGCGTTTCAGGAAATCCAGCGGCTGTTCCAGCGCAATTCCATGCGCTCATGGCGCACTTTGGGCGTCAGCGGCGGCATGGTGCCGTGGAACGAAGGCTTCGCTCACCGGAACAAAAGTTTCGAGGAAGTCCCCGCCGCGAGCAGCCCTACGAAGCTCGGTGGGAATTGAAGCGCGGTGGAGAAATCGTGGCCTCGCAAGAACTCAAAGGCCGCCTCGCTAGCGGTGAAATCAAACTGGCCCCGCTGTCCGCCGCGATGCCTAACGTTCCGGGAAAAACGGATTTCACCGTCAATCTAACCGCCACGATCAACACCGCGAAAGATCCCGGCTCATTGGCAGGGAAAGCCCTTGCTCCTCGATCTCGGAGTCCTTCAGTCGAGCGCCGTGGTATTTTTCAAAGGCCACTCCGTCAGCGGGGAAAATCCATTCCCCGCAGAACTCGTGACAACAGGCCGGGCGGACATCGCAAATCCGGTTATGGAACAGCACCGGTCCTGGCGGCTTCGCCGATCCTGCCAGTAGCCATCGTGCCAGGCAAGCCGCCGTTGGCGTAGAGGCTGCCTGAAAAATAAGGAGTGGGGACGTCTCGTCCCCACGCAGCCGTGGATGCGCGGCATCCGCAAAGATAAACTTCGCCACCGCCTTGGCGATCACCGCGATCTTGCTCAGCGGTTGTCTGCAAACTGCGAGGATTCTCGTGAAAAGGTTCTGGGCATTCTTGCCCGCAGCCACTCTACCCACCACTTTGCACTCCATCCGCTGATAGATCTTGAATCGAATCTCGCAACCGGATGACTCTCTCCGCGTGCCAGAGCCTCATGAAATGCAAACCTAGTTTGACGGGAAATTCACCCAGTTATCGATTCCCGAGGACTTCGTTTAGACACCATTTCGCAAGGCTACGTTTCGGGATTCCGGCAATTGTCCCGCACCCACAATCTCCTTTTTGATGAACGAACTCATGCCTGTCGCTGCCGCTTCCAGCGAATTTTCACAGCTCCCCCACACGGAACGGATGAAGCGCTTCGGGAACGCGATCGATGCGATCCGTATCCGCGTCGAGGCCGATATTGGCGCGAAAGATGTCACTCACATGCGCCGAGTGAACAGGTTTTCCTGCGGCATGGAAGTGGTTGGAAGGACGTTGATTCATTTCAGCATGGAGCCCATCAGCTTTCTAGCAGGCGTCGGCGCGTTGTGGATTCACAAACAATTGCAAGCGAACGAAGTCGGCCACACCGTGCTTCACGGGGTATATGATCACCTCGAAGGAGGTGAGCGTTTCAATTCTAAGAAGTTTTCTTGGGATACGCCGATCCATGAAGGTGCATGGCGGCAAGTGCACAATATTGAGCATCACCATTTCACCAATGTGGCGGGTAAGGATCCCGATATCGACTTTGGCCCCGCCCGCCTCACCGAGCAATCGCCCCACAAGTGGTATCACCACTTGCAGTTCCTATTTCTGGTCGTGATTTTAGCGCCGAATTTGTTGTTGTTCATCAACCTGCATGTCACTGGCGTGAATGACATCTATCTTGGAAAAGGACGGGCCGATGATCCGCATGGGAAAATTGATCGTTCGTGGAAAGCCATCAAAGCCGCGCATCTCACTGCACTGCGGAAATTGGCACCCTATTATCTCAAGAACTTCCTTTTCTTCCCGCTGCTCGCCGGATTGATGTTCTGGAACATCACGATGTTCTGGAAAGTTCTGCTAGGTAACTGGATGGCGGAAACCCTGCGTGACATCTACACAGCGGCCACGATTTACTGCGGCCACACCGGCGAGGAAGTCGCGCATTTCCCCACCGGCACCCGCGCAAAAGGCAAGGGCGAGTGGTATGCCATGCAGGTGGAGGCCACTAACAATTTCGAAGTCTGCCTGCCTCTCTCTATCCTTTGCGGCGGCCTTGACCGCCAGATCGAGCATCATCTTTTCCCCAAACTTCCACCCGCCCGACTGCGGAAAATCGCACCCGAAGTCCGCGCCGTGTGCGATGCCCACGGCGTGACTTACCGCACGGACACTTGGTGGGGCACTTTGAAAAAAGCCCTCGGCCACATGCGAAATCTCAGCGTCCGCGAATTGGGTCAGGCGGCCATTTGACGGGTAAACCCGGAGAGTGGACACTTCTGTCCACTTGCCGATGCGCGGCGAAAGCGGGTGCGCGAAGCTCATCTCTTTCTCTAACCATCGTCCGGGCGGACGTATCCACCTCTTGCAGTGATATCTGCTTATAGGAATCGCCTTGCCGGAGCGAATGTGAAGCGTAGCGAGGCATACCGTGCGGCACTTGAAGCGTGCCATCCGCCAGACTAAGGTTTCAGTTCCTGCTGCTTCTCAAGATCCGCGACAATCTCTCCAAGGGAAACTCCGAGAGCCTTGGAAATTCGGTATAACGAGACAAACGTGGGTGAATTGATTCCTAGCTCAATCGCCCGCAGACCTGTGCGACTCAGATTGCAGCGCTGTGACAATTCATTTTGCGAAATCCCAAGCAGCTCACGCTTGATGCGAAGTGCATTGGCCACTTCTGTTCCTACTTTCACCGCCGGATCGTCACACACTCCTTAGAGTTTGGTCTTGCTGCGCTAGTGGTGGGATGTCATTGAAATGACATCCATGAGACGCTGTTACTCCCTCCCTCTATTTTTCCTCTTCTGCACGCAATCATACACAGCCGGTCAAGGACTTGACGGTGAGAAAGCGTCAATCAGTTCCCGCACATTCATCCCCACAGACCTCGAAGTCCCCGCCTTCGTTCCACCCGCCCCACCCATTGAAAAAACAATCCCCGCCATGCGCGTGGACTCCGCCGTCACCGTCCCAGCGGCGCACTCCCGCACCCTAACCATCCTTCGTGGCGAAGCCTCCACCCTGCCCGACATTCCTGAGCCAGTCATTGTGGAGCAACGCCCGCCACGAAAACTCACCGCTGGTGAACTCGCCCGCCAAGCCGAAGAGCGCCGCTGCCGCCTCAATTTTAACGCGGAAGTCTATGAAAACGGCGTCAGCATCCTCCGTTGGCATCACCCAGACACCGGGGAATTCTACGAAGCCATCTGCGGATTCGACGTCAACCTCCTCGCCGGACTCGGCCAATTCACCAGTGCCGGAAAAACCTATCATCTCTCCTTCAGCCCGCCCGGCGTCATTCCATCCACCCGCCGTGCATTCTCGAAACTCCCCATCCCCAAACCACCCGAAGCCGCCCCTGACAGTATAACCATCACCCGAGGCAACGCCAACGACCCCGTCGGCACCGCCACCGTCACCCTCCTGCGCGACCTCATCGCCACCGAGAAATCCCGCCTGATCGTCTATCAGGAAGAACGCGCCACCTATCAGCAAGCCGCCGCCGAGTGGCAAAAATCCCACCCCATTTTACCGCGCGACGAAACTGTCTGGCTCCGCCCCCACCGCGGCAGCCGCTACCTCGCCAACCCTACACCCGAGAAAGGAATTGACCAATGACCCCTTTCTTCACTTCGCTTCATTCGATGTTCCATGTTGGGCGTTCGATGTTCAATGTTCTCCTCCTTTTGCTTCTTCTAATCATCGGGACGCTGCCAACCCAAGCCCAGCCGCCTCCCGGCGAAAACCCCAACCACCTCATCACCCTCCCCAACGGCAAATTCCTCCGTTGGTATGGTTACACCGGTCGGACCTATTTCATCCAAATCTCTGACTCCAACAACCCGCTCGGTAAATGGAACTGGGCACCCATCATCGAAGCCGGCAACAATGCCAACATCAGTTATGAAGTCGATGGCACCGCTCCCACTAACTTCTTCCGTCTCAAACCCACCGACCTTCCCATTCCAGCCGGGAAAACCGTCGATACCGCCGACTTCGACGGAGACGGCATTTCTAACGTCCGTGAAATCAAGCCGCTTCCACCGCTGTTAGCCAGCGACGCCACTGATCCGTTAGATGACGACACCGACCACGACGGCCTAACAGACGGCTATGAGCGAAGCCACGACCTCGACCCCAACGACAACGGCACCACCGTTCCCGACAACGGCCCCAACGGCGACCCCGATGGCGACGGCCTCACCAATGCCCAAGAACTCGCCCTCGGCACCCTTCCGAACGACCCAGATGGCGACAACGACGGTCTAACCGACGGTGAAGAAGTCACTCTAACCACCGATCCGCTGAACCCCAACACCGACGGCGACTCCCTCAACGACGGCGAGGACGCCGACCCCAAGGAAATCCTCGTCGATTGGAAAAAGACTCCCGAGGCGTCGTACCTTTTGATTGAAGTCGATGCCACGTTGGCTCAGTCAGCTCCAAACGATCTCAACGACAAGGGCGAAGTATTGTTCAAAAATGGTATTTGGGCCGCCGGAACTTGGATACCGCTGGACCTTCCCGATGCTGTCCAAGGTTCCTTTTTAACTACCGAAGGCGGGGAACAGGATTACTTTATAGATTTCGGAGAGGTAAACTTCCCGGACTATCAACATTTCGATGATTTGCGCAATCTGGTGGGGCACAGTAGCATCCTGCTACCAAGTACAGGTGATACTTTGGTCTCGTCCGTTTACTCCAAATTGAATGGACAGTCGGCGCAGGATCTGGCCATCGGAGCGATTCTTCCCAGCTACTGTTCATACTCCTACGGGCTTGCCCCTATCGGGATGAAAGCAGATCTCTCAGTTGTCGCCACACTCAGTTACGATCTGGGCGAAACACCCTTCCCGCCGGTTCCCAGACACAAGCTTGTGATCTGTCCGCCTAACGGCCAAAGTCCTGTTTTTCGGGATATTCCAGGCGGCAAGCGGACTCGATGGACCGGCTACGCCAACAACCTTGTCACGCCCGCTGGGTGGATCGCAGGTCACACTGAACAACCGACGGCCAGCGGAACTACTTCTTATGGCATTGCGCTTTGGAATCGAGAGGGTGCGGAAGTGTCCATGCCTCCGACTGCGGCTTTTAAATTTAACAGCATCAATCTCTGCGAACTTCCCATCTCGGACACGATGACGGTGGGGCAGAACGCCGGATTAGTGGCCACCACCCATGATGACAGCGTCGTCTTGCTTTCAAAAGCGCCGGATGGGATGGAAAAGGTCGAGAACATGTCAGGTAAAAAAATCCAAGTCTTGTCACCAGACGGCACCGCCATGACCAGCGATGCCAAAATCTGGCGCAACGGCAAGCTCATCCCCCTCCGCGACCTCTGCCCTGGCATCGGCGAACTCCTCGACCAAGGTTACCAGATTTCCCCCCTCAAGGCCAACAAGCACGGCGTCTATCTCATCCAGGCAACTAACGCACAGGGAAACACCGTCACCAAACTACTCCAGCCGGTGGAGTTCAAACTTCGTAACGCTGATGATTACGCCAAAGGCTGGGATAACACCAATCCTCGCAGCCTATGGACTTCCTGTGGCGTGAACCGGAAGAAGGCCGACGGGACCGACTGGCCGAATTCTCTCATTCAGGTCAACATCCCGGGATGCACCGCCGAGTTGGGAAATCTCCTCGAGATTGTCCAGGCTCCCGTTGCGGGCGATACCGATTACGTGAATCTAACCAACCAAACCATCCAAGGCATTGTGACAACACCTAACATCCAAGGTGCAGCGGCCACACCGGCGAGCGGTTGCAAGATCATCGTCCGCGAGAAAGCGAACCACGCGAACAAGTCCAGCCCGCTGAATGTCCACGTATTTCCTCCGCGTGTGGTCAAATTCCAAGTCTATCGCGCCAGCCCCACAGCGACACCAGAACCTGGTTTTGCGGCAACTGTGGCGCAAATCAAAACCGAGCTGAGCACGACCTACAATGAACAATCTAACATCAAGTTCCAAGAGCTTCAGGCAGACGTGATTAATGTGCTCAACATTACCGGAGTATTCAATCCCGACGGAAGTTTGCCCGAGGCAAATGCCGATGCGTTGTTAACTAAGATTCGCGTCGTTAATCCCGCAAATCATCTGAGAATCATTCTCGTCAAAGACATCGCATTAATTCCGGGACATGATCCCGCTGGGTTTAGTGCCTTCAAAGAAGATTGGGCGGTTGTCGAAGCCGATGTGTCCCAATTGGATGTCTACAGTCATGAAACCGGGCATTCATTTGATATGACTACGGTGGCCCTTCCTCCACCGGATGGCACGAAGCACGAAGCTCCCACAGCGAAAGCCCCTAATGGAGGAATTCCCCTGATGAATCATTCGAATGGCGGTACGCGATGGATCAGACAGCGCGATTGGAGAACGGCGAATGCTGAAGCCGCCGCAATTCGTTATGGAAACTGAAATTCTTCACATGAGAACAATTTTAGCATGCCTGTTGTTGGGTTCATTTACCCTCACAATTGCGGAGGGAAAGGTCATGGGATTCATTTTCCCACCATTCGCCAAAGAGGATATAACAATTCCGACCCACACACTTTCTGATTACCCTGATTACGATGAAATGCGGGCAATCTCGGTGGAGGAATGGCGCGGCATCATGGCCACCGGAAATTCTTCACTTCAGGAGATGGCCGCGAAAGAACTCGTGGTTAGAGGAGATCAGAAGACGATTCTTCGCCTCGTTTACTCGTTGAAACAGGGAAACGTGGCGGCGAAGGAAATTCTGAGTTCATCCAATTCGTTGGCCGCAATTCCTTACCTGATAGAAGATGTCGCTAACGGCAGCCTCGCGTATTATGGTCCCTACTTTTTCGGTGATGCCATGACCGGTGAGGGCAGAGTCAGGCAGGCGGTAGTGACGTGCGTAGCCTCAGCTCTTTTCAGTGCAACTGAATTCACCGGGGAGACCAGAGAATGCTTGAGGGCCATCGGCAGAGGAAATGAAAAGCAGATTCAGGGTCTGTCAGATGAATCCCGCTTTTTGGTTCAATGGTGGCTGCTCAATGACGAGGCGTTCGAAGCCGGAAAGTGGAATGAGACTCGACCGCTGCCTCAAGAAATCACCTACCTCGACCCTAGAAAAGACACCTATTTTCCTCGCGACGAGCAATGGGATAAAGAAAAGCAGCCCCCCTTTGGCAGTCCAGCGTGGGATCTCGCCGAGTCATTCGAAGCTTGGGCAGAACGGATAGTGGACCCCAAGCGGCGTAACCTCGACTTCGTCGCGCTCTCGTGGGACGGCACCAAAGTGATTGAGCATCCGGCAAAGTCACTCGACCCAAAAGCTAAGCCGCAGAATCGAGAATCGCGTAAAACCCCGGCTCAGAGAAACCCACCGGAAACAGAATCCGGGGATGGAGTCGCGCGAAGGAAAGGGATTCTCTGGATTACCGTGGCCGCAGTAATTATGGTTTTCCTTTCCCTCGTTTGGTGGATAAGACACAAACCCTCGGCGAGGGTTTGAAGTGCCGCATGAAAGCATTCCTCGCCTGCCTCCTCTTGAGTTCATCCTCCGCCGCATTTGCAGAAGAAGTGGTTCAAGGATTCACATTCCCCCCATTTGCCATGGAGGACATGATTCCCCCCACCTAGTCCGCTTCCAGACCATCCTGACTACGAAGAAATGAAGGCAATATCCGTAGAGGAGTTGCGCGGAATGATGGCCTTGGGTGGTGCAGATCAGACTGCGGCGGCGAAAGAGCTTTTGGAGCGAGGAGATCAGAAGACAATTCTCCGGCTGGTTTACTCATTGAAACAGGGAAACGTGGCCGCAGAGGGTATCTTAACTTTAAATCCAATCAACTCGCTGGCCGCGATTCCCTATCTGATGGAAGATGTCGCCCACGGTAGCCTCGAGTATTACGGAATCTTCCATGGCGGTGATGCCATTTTCGGAGCAGGCAGAGTGAGAGTGGCGGCAGTGAAACTCGTGGCTTCAACTCTTGCCAATGCCCAAGAATTCACAGGAGAGACGAGGGACTGTTTGAGGGACATCCACAGCTTAAATGAATCTCAGATTCAGACGCTTTCGGACGAATCCCGGTATTTGATCCAGTGGTGGCTGGTCAATGGAGATGCGTTCGAGGCGAAAAAGTGGGAGGATACCCGGCCGTTGTCCGAGAATATCAGTTACGCCCACCCAAAGGACGACACGCTGCTTCCTAACAAGGAGCCGATGGCTGAAGTGGCGCAGCCTCCTTATGGCAGTCCAGCGTGGGAACTTCCCGAGTCGTTCGAAGCTTGGGCGGTGAGGTGCGCTAGATTTCTGGACCAACAAACACCAGAATCCACCCATGAATTCAAGCAAACCAAAGAAGCAATACACTCCCGAGTTCAAGGCCCAAGC
>JAYTLO010000282.1:0-30752 GCA_043729385.1 Akkermansiaceae bacterium | reverse complement strand
CGCTACGCTCCATCGGCCGCTTCTGCGGCGGGCTGGTGCCTCGCGAACTTACAGACAAAGATTTACACTACCCACTGCGGATGCTGCCAGATTCTTTAGTATAATTCGCGCCGTAACTTCAAGGATCATATCATGGATGATAAATCCAGGTTCGCTGCGGCACACATTGCGGAGATAGGTGTCTGCAGATTCTTTAACTGCTCTGAATCCTTGGGCGTCGCCCCGTTCGCCGCATAACCAAGCTTTGGCCGCGATCACATTCGGCAGATCTCGGGTATAGTGATGAGTGGTGGATGATTGTAGCAATAGAGAAACGGAGTTGTGATACTCGTGCGGGGTGTTTTGTGGAAGGAGGGAAATTCGTTCCCTCGTCATTTGTACATCATAGTTCCGGTAGTCCGCTAGATTTCGGGTTTCGTAGATGATCTGGAGAGCGCGATCCACTTTGCTTTCGTCCACCACATCCCAGCCAGGTGGGGTGCCAGCGGCTTTCATCGTCTTGTTGAGGGAGCGTTGTTTGACGGCATTCTTGACATCGAGGGCTGCCGCCCAGAAGGGAAAATAGCCGTTATTAGGGTCGATTCGACGCGCTTGTTCAAGGAAGTCAGCAGGGAGTTTTGCGTTGTCTGCAACATGGGCAGAGCAGTATTCTGCATAGTAAGCAGGATTCGTGGGATCGCTGTCCCACAGTGCCTTCGCAAGTTCGGTCGGGGACTTGTTGTTATCATTAATTTTTAGCAGGAGTTTCTCCCGCGCGTTGAAATGCGTGCGACTCATCACCTCTGGAGTATGGCCGGAGAGCGCTCGTAGAGCCTTCCAATAGTTAAGAAAATCCAGCGTCGCTTGAGTCAGGAAGAGTAGCGAAATGACCGCGACGGTAAGATGGAAAATCCAGCGCAAAGACATGCGAGGCTTTTCTCTAATGGGCGCGTCCCAGCGTCTGAGCGCGGCTTCCGTTTGCTTTGGGCGTTCCTCCCGCAGCGATTCTAACAATCGGACGGCGGACGATTTCATTTCCGCATCACCAGTGAGCGGGCGCACGGCAGCGGCGACGAGGGGATCGGTGGAATCAGTCATTTGCCGGGATCGATCAGACCGGCTTCAGCAGATATCCGCCGACCCAGCCTTCCTCGCCGCGCTCGTTGCGGCTCCAGTGCCAGCCGTGGATTTGGCGGAGGGACTCGATTTTATCGCCGCGTTTGAGGGTGAGGACGGAGGGATCGTAGGATTCCATGGCGGCGTAGCGGCCTTCGCCGAGAGGCTCGAGGATTTCCTCGGGGACGTAGCCGTCGTTGCCGTTGTTGTCGGTGGCCCAGACCCAGCCGGGCCAGGCGCGGTCGGCGAGGCCGACGGTGACTTCGTCTCCGGGCTGTAGGTGGATGGGATCGCTGTCCTTGTCCTCGTAGTCGGCGTTGGCGGTGAAGGTGGCCATGGTTGGCAGCGAGGAAATCAGATAGGCCGGAAAAGGCGAACGTTCATTTCCGACTCTAAACGGTGGTGATGAATCCACGCTCAGCGCGGCCAGTCCGGCAGCGTCTCTGCTAGAATGGCTGCGATCTTCTTGCGTTCCGGAGCTTTTAATCCGGCGAAGGCGGGCTCGCTTCCTGATAGAGCCGCCTGCATTTTTCCGACGACGGCGGACTTCACGCGGGCGGGGAGATTTCGGAATGCGGACGAGTAAATCATGAACGAGCAACGGTGTTTGAAGATGCGGTTGTTGAGTTGGAAGTCCGCTAGCGAGTCGCCGGCGAGGGTTCGTGGGTAGCGGGCTATGAAGACTTTTTGGAATTCCTCGCCGCCCTCGATGCCCTCGCCTGGATCGGCCTCGTCGTTGAAAAATAAGCTGCCCGCAATCTGGTCCGCCATTCCGTCGGCGACCCGCCCGGCGGAGCCAGCATCTGGATCGGCTTGGGGATCGAGCGCGCGTGCCAGGTAGGCGGCGCGGCGGTATTGGATGGTGGCGGCGTTGAGCAAGTTGTGAATCCGGCATTGGTGTTCCAAGACTAACAGCGCCACGATGTCGCTGGTGGGTCGGGGGTATTTTGAGACGTCGAGGGTGTTCGTGAGATCCTTTAAATCGCTGGGCTGCGGCTCGGCGGGGCCGTTTTCCACGTAGGTGCGATTTCCTAAATGCGGCAGCGAACTACGGCCCGTGACGTAGTAGCCGCCCCAGCGCTCGGACAGCGGCGTCTCGTGATTCACCAAGCTGGTGCCCATGGCTAACAGCGGGCGTCCGTCCTGATCGCTGAACACCGACCTCACTTGCATGCCCGGCACGTTTTCTGTGTTGCTGGTGCCGTGGCACGAAAGACAACTCGACGAGTCGCGCTGGATTTTGAGGCCGCCCTTGTTGGTGGATTCGATCACATAAAACACCGGCCCTAACAACGGATCTTGGACGATGGCCTCGATGTGGCCACCCGGCACGTAGCCGACGTATGCCTCTTCCGAGAAATACAAACTGCGGGGATTCTGCGGGTGGATCAGAGAGTTTTGAAAACTGGTTTTTGAAAACACCAGCACCTGCGAGGCCTCCGGCACCCGCAGTTCTTTAAGGACGAATCGGAGCCTATCGAGTCCAGTCGCTCCCTCGACTTTCCGCTGCCCGGACGCGAGATCGGCGGCGAGCTTTGATAGAGAGTCGGTCGCAACGGCATCCGAGTAGCGGAGCGGTGGGAGATCCCAGACGTCCGTAGCGGCAGGGGCGTTTTGCACCAACATTAGAATTAACAGCCAGCCTCTCATGCAGAGTAATAACGCGCGGGAAGGTTGGATTTCCTACGCATATCTTCCTAGATCCTCGGCGTCTAGTGGACCTCGGTGAACGAGAGATCCAGCTCGTTTTCCAGCTTGGTGATCTTCGGGCGTTCGCGGGGTTCTATCAGAGTGATAGATATACCTTTCTTGCCAGCGCGGGCGGTGCGGCCACTGCGGTGAGTGTAGTATTCCATCTGTTCGGGAAGCTGATGATGAATGACGAATGAGAGTCCCTCGACGTCGATGCCACGCGCGGCGACGTCGGTGGCGATGAGGAACTGGGTGCGTTCCTTTTTGAAGGAGCGCATCACGGTGTCGCGCTCTTTCTGGGTGAGGTCGCCTTGCAGGACATCGACGGCAAATCCTTTGGTGGTGAGCTGTTTGCCGAGGATGATGGCACCGGCCTTGGTGCGGCAGAAGATGACGCCGCGGTTGTCTTGCTGGCGCTTGAGGAAGCTCGAGATGAACGTGGTTTTCTCGTCGCGGCTGCAAATGACAAACTGGTGGTCGATGTCGCGGTTGACGACATGCGCCTTGTCGATTTTTAACAGATGGGGCTTCCCGGACATGCAGTCTTTGATCAGGCCGTGGATCGCATCCGGGATGGTCGCGGAGAATAGCCAAGTACTTTTCCGCGCGCGAGTGAGGCCGAAGATTTTGATGAGTTCCTTTTTAAATCCCATGCTCAACATTTCATCCGCCTCGTCTAACACGAGATGCTTAACCCCGACGAGGGTGAGTGCCTTTTTATGGATGAGGTCGATCAAGCGCCCGGGCGTGGCGACGATGAGATGAGTCGGCCGTTGCAGCGCGGCGACTTGCGTGTCGAAGTCGTCGCCGCCGCAGAGGACTTCGACGAAGATTTTTTCGGAAAACTTGGTGTAGCGGAAAAGCTGCTTGCCGATCTGCTTGGCGAGCTCGCGGGTGGGCGCGACGATCAGGCCTTGGATCTCTCTGGACTTGGGATTCACCTTCATCAGCAAGGGCAGGCCAAATGCGGCGGTCTTGCCGGTGCCGGTCTGGGCTTGGGCGATGAGGTCGCCACCATTTTCTAGCAGGAAGGGGATCGCCTTGTCCTGAATTTCGGTGGGGTGGATGATGCCAAGCTCGTGCAAGCCCTGCATCAGGTTGGCGGGAATGCCGAGTTCTTTAAATGTTTTCAACGTCGTGAGGTCTGGTGGCGGGTGGACGTGGGCACCTTGCACGGCACGGATCGGGATGACGAGCCATGAAAAACCGGAGTGGGGCGGAAAATCCGTGCTACCTACTGGGGCGCGGATGCGCTAGACAGCCGGGCACATGAGTTGTGCCAACGGAGTTGCTAGGGTTCTCGCCATTTTTTTCCTGATCGCGGAAATCGCCGGGGCCGAGGCACCTTGGGACGAGCGTCTAGCAGGAGTATTTTCGGGACGCTTGAAGGAAATTGAAAAAGAGCTGGCCGGGCTGGCTCCGCAGTTAGAGCGCTTGCCGGGCATCCCGATCGACGATCAAGGCGGCTCGGGTGGCTACGCGGGAGTGTATGCCTCGGAGGTGCCGGTGAAGGATTCCAAGTGCGCGGTGGAAGTCCGCTGGACTAACAGCGCGGTGGTGGACTTGGTGGCGCTGGTCCCCGCGCGGCGCTACGACGCGAAGGGGCTGGACGCTCAATATGGGCTGCCGGTCGCCTTCACCGTGGAGCTGATCAATGCGGCGGGTGAGGTGGTGGCAAAGGTGGCTCAGGAGCGGGACACCCTCGCCAATCCGGTGCGGAAAGGGCATCCGTTCGTCTATCAGGTGTCGCCGCCGGTCGCGGCGGCGGGTGTTAGGATTTCTGGAAATCGACTGAATCCAGCCGCCGAGGGAGGCGGGGCTTTCGTGCAGGCTGGGGCCGCAGAGATGGCGTGGGCGGAGGTGATGGCGTTCGAAGGGACGCACAATCTCGCGCGAGGCGGTGACGTCCGCGGCATCGGCGGAAGCAATTCGTCGGCGTCGTGGGACTGGAGTCCGGCGTTTCTGGTGGATGAGCAAGTGCCGCTGGGATTGCCGGAGATTTCGGCGGGGCCGCACGCGAATATCGGCTGGTTTTCAGAAGGGCGGGAAAATGCGAATGAAGCGGTTTCGTTGTTTGTGGATCTGGGCGAGTCCGTGGAGATCGATGCCGTCCGGCTGATTCCGGCCAAGCGGCCGACGTCTGATTTGCCCAGCGGATTCGGATTTCCGCGGAAGTTAGAAATTTCTGTTTCCGCCACCGGCGAGCCAGGCGATAAGGGCAAGTGGTCGGTGGTCGCCACGCGTGATCTGGGCAACCCCGGCCACAATCCGGTGGAGTTTAGCTTCGCCGCGACGCGCGGGCGGCATGTGAAAATCGAGGCCAAGCAGCTGTGGAAAGCGTTCGAAAGCTTTCCTGCGTTTTTCGCCTTGAGCGAGGTGGAGATTCTAGCAGGCGATAGAAATTTGGCGCTTGGCAAGGCGGTGCATTCGCCGGACGGGATGCAGCCGATCTTCGCGCCGGGTGGCATTTCCTGGACTCCCGCCGCGCTCAGCGATGGCTTCGGGCCAGACGGGCGGTTAGTTTCCACCCGCGAGTGGATGATCGAGCTGGACCAGCGGCTGCGCTTGGAAACCCGCCGCCATGCGCTGCAAGCCGAGGCCGCGCGGCTGGTGAATGGCTGGCGCCGCACGGGGCAGACGGGCATCGCGCTGCTGGTGTTAGGCGGCGCATTTTTGATCATCGCACTGCCGATCCGCTACCGCCTCCACACGAACCGCGAGCTGCTCAAAGTGCGCGAACGCATCGCCGGCGACCTCCACGATGAAGTGGGCAGTAATTTAGGAAGCATCCAAATGTTCGCCGATCTAGCAGAGGGCCGAGCCGGGCCGTCGGACGAACTGAAGCGGATCCAGCGGATCGCTGCGGAAACGGTGAGTGCCGTGCGTGACATCGTCTGGCTGCTGCGGCCGGAGGGCGATCACCGGATCGCCACGGTCGAGCACTTGCGGGAAACCAGCTCGATCATGTTAGAGACGTTGGTGTGGAAATTCAGCGCCGACGAAGAGGCGTGGCAAGTGGAACTGCCAGAAGAGGCGACCCGCCACTTGTTCCTGTTTTTCCGCGAGGCGCTGCACAATATCATCCGCCATGCCAAGGCAAGCCACGTAGAAATCCGGGTGGAAAAATCCTCCGGTCAATTTCGCCTCACCATCTCTGACGACGGCGTGGGCATCGATCCGCAACGGCTGGAGCGGCCCGCCACCTTGCGCGCCCTGCGGCAACGGACCGAAGCGTTAGACGCAGAGCTGCAGGTGGTGAGCAGCCCTGGCAATGGCACTCGGCTCGGACTCATTGTGCCGCTGGAGCGGAAGCGGAAACGCAAGACGGCCACGCCCTAAACCTTCCGCTTTCCGAATGCTCGGTCATGCGTTATCACGGTGGGCCATGGCCAAATCCCCATCCCCTAACGAAAAACCGGTGCGGCTGGTTTTGATCGAAGACCACGCTGATTTCCGCGAGTCGGTCTCGATGGTCCTTGAGGAGCGCGGCGGCTACCAATGCGTCGGCGGCTTTTCCACGATGGAGGACGCGCTGGAGGCATTCCGTGGTGGGCTGGTCGCGGACCTCGTTCTATCAGATCTCGGGTTGCCTGGCATGAGCGGCATCGCTGGCATCCGCAAGGTGCGCGAACTCTTGCCCGAGGCGCGGGTGCTTGTTCTAACTGCCTTCACCGATAAGGCCAAGGTTTTCGCCGCGTTGGAGGCCGGTGCGCATGGTTACTTGGTCAAGGCTGGCAGCGCGACTCGGTTGATGGAGACGCTGGAGGAAGTTCTATCAGGTGGCACGCCGCTCGATCCCAAGATAGCTGGGATGATCCTCCAGACCTTCCGCCAGCTCAGCCCGATCCCCGGGGCGGAGACGCTTTCCCAGCGCGAGTGCGAGGTGCTCCAGCTTTCCGCGAAAGGCCTGAACCGCCAGGAAATCGCCGACGAGCTCAAGATCAGCCAGCATTCCGCCACGGAGTATATCAAGCGCAGCTTCGACAAGCTCCACGTCCGCAGTCTGCCAGCCGCCGTCAGCGAGGCGATCCGCCGTGGATTCTTGGATTTATCCTGATTTTTTGCCATCTCCTGCCCGAGTCCGCCGTGTCCCATAATTTAGTGACATGACAGAATTGAGAAAACCCAGCATCTTTTGGCTGTCGAGAGGAGAGGTCCTCAAGACAGGGGAGAGGTCCCCAGTTGCATGGATTCATTCATGACAGAAAATTAAGGGCCGCGCGAGTGCGCGGCCCTTTCTTTTTGCCCAATTTTCCG
Organism: Akkermansiaceae bacterium; assembly: GCA_043729385.1. Taxonomy (GTDB): domain Bacteria; phylum Verrucomicrobiota; class Verrucomicrobiia; order Verrucomicrobiales; family Akkermansiaceae; genus Luteolibacter. The sequence goes on along the minus strand of JAYTLO010000282.1, from coordinate 23,708 downwards.
GTTTCCGGCACGGGCTGCGTCCTGTCCCATAATTTAGTGACATGACGGAATCCAAGAAACCGGGCATCTTTCGCTCGTCGAGGGGAGAGGTCCCCAGTTGCAAGTTTCATTCATGACAGAATAATAGGGGCCGCGTGAGTGCGCGGCCCCTTTCTTTTTGCCCGTTTCCCAGAGGAAACTGCGAAACTGATAGGTCTGGTTAGATGGCGGCGACTTTCATCTTCCGCCGTTCATGTGGTTCAACAATTTCTGGTTGAACTCGTCCGCCATGTTATAGCCTAACCGGCGCAACTGCTGGTCGAGCGCGGCGATGGTGACCATCCGCGCGGTGTCGCGGCCGGGGCCGACTGGGATCTCCACATGGACGACGTGCTGGCCGAGAATTTCGTAGGTCTTCTGTTGCAGGCCCACGCGGTCCACTTCGTTGAGGTCCGCCTGCGGCTTGAGCGTGACCACGAGATCCAGCCGCTTGTCCGGGCGGATCGACGCGAGACCGTAGAGGTTAGCGACGTTGATGATGCCGATGCCACGGATTTCCATGTAGCCGCGCGAAAGATCCGGCGCGGTCGCCACGAGATCACCGCCGACGTATTTGATGCGGACCATGTCATCGGCGACGAGCGACGCCCCTCGCTCTAACAAGCCGATGGCGGTCTCCGATTTCCCCGAGCCGCTGCGACCTACGATGAGCACGCCCACACCGCGCATGTCCACCATGCAACCGTGCAGCGTGACGCTGGGGGCGAACTCGTGTTCTAACCGGATGGTGGCGGCGTTGAGGAAATTCATGGTCACTTGCGAGGTGCCGAATACCGGGATGCCATGCTCGTGGGCGACGACTGCTAGATTTTCATCCAACAGTGAGCCGCGTGCCACGACGAGGCAGGGGATGTCGCGATCGCACATCCGGCGGAAGCGGTCGATGCGCATGGCTTCGGGGAGTTTCTTCAAATAGGAGAGTTCCGAGTTGCCTAACACCTGCACGCGCTTGCGGGCGAAGTAGGAGAAAAATCCGGCGAGCGCGAGGCCCGGACGGTTCATCGCTGGCTCGCTGATCGGGCGCTCGAAGCCGACTTTTTCGCCAAGCAGCACGAGGCCGAGGGATTCTGCGTGGGCTTCGAAAAATTTTCCGACGGAGATCGAGGCGACGGTTTTGACGCGTGGAGGCATGGCGGGGACTCAACCAGATCCGACCGGGCACGGCACGCGAAATCCCACACCGGGGTTGCACGGCAGGGGGAACGTGTTACAAGCCCGCCCAACAACCATGCCAAACTACGATTACGAATGTGGAAAATGCGGGAAACGCTTCGAGGTGTTTCAAAGCATGAATGACGCGAAGCTCACCGACTGCCCGCAATCGCTGTGCGAAGGACAGGTGAAACGCCTGCTAGGAACGGGCGGCGGGATTATTTTTAAAGGAGCGGGCTTTTACCAAACCGACTACCGCTCGTCGTCTTATCAAGCCGGGGCCAAAGCGGAAACCGCTGCGAGCGCCCCACCGGCGGCGGCACCTGCGGCCGCACCCGCTCCGGCGGCGAAGTCTGGCGAGTGACGCATTCTGAAGCGAGGCTTTGCAAGCGGGCGAGCGCGTGCTACTCAGGCAACCCATGGCCGATCCCTCAAATCACAAATCCGGTGGCGGATGCTTGTCCAAGCTGCTCTTGCTCATCCTGCTCGCGGCAGCCGGCGGCCTCGGCGCAGCGATCTTTTATGCCATCCAGCCTCAAGACCTCACCGATCTAACGACCGCCAAGCCGTTGCCCGCCCGCGATCTCAAAGTGGTCTTAAGAAACGCCGCCGAGCGTGGGTATGCCGTGACCTTGTCTGAGGCGGAAATCAACCAATGGCTGGGCCGCACGCTGGTCACCAAGCAAGCGGGATTTCTCGAAGGAAAAGTCACCTTCGACCGGGTCTGGGTCCGGCTCGAGGAGGAGCGGGCGGAGGTGATCATGGAGCGCCGTTTCATGGGCAAGCCTTTCACCGTCTCTATGTATCTGAAGGTCGAGAAGCTGGAAGACATCAAAGGAAAAGTCACCGACTTCCAACCGAACGGCGGACCTTACCTCAAGGATTTCCCTCATCCGCCGAAAGGTGGCCGCTTCGGCAAACTGGTGGTGCCGATGGGCTTCCTCCATCTGGTGTTGCCGGCCTATCAGAAACTCGGCGGCTTGTTTCCAGAGGAGGTTGAGCTCGCATTCACCAACATGGCGCGGGTCAAAATTGAAAAAGGCAACCTCGTTCTGGACCCCCGCGAGCCGCTCGGGCAGGAGGGCATGCCACAGACTTTTTGATCGAAAATGATCGCCCGCCCGTTGCTCCTCGGATTGCTGCACACCGCGCTCGCCCTCGCGCAGGAAGTGCCGCGTGCCTTGCAAATCGCCGAGCCGCCCGCGTCGCTTAAAGTGGGCGACCCTGACCGCGTGACGAGTCGCACCGGCGAGTTCCGGGTCTCCGGTGGCGAGGCGCGAGACCGCGGCACCGTCGCCGCACTCGCCGAGGAAGCGAAGGATGAGCTGCTCCGCCTCACCGATGAAAAGGACGACTGGATCGACTGGAAAATCCCCGTCACCATCACGCTTCACGGGAAATCTGGAGACCCAATGCCGTTGCGCACCGTGGCCATGAAACTGCTCGTCAGCGAGGCCGGCTACGATCTGCGGCTCGATGTCCACCTCAGCCGTGGCATCGAGCAAGAGCGGTTCAAAGCCGCAGTCACCTCCGCACTGATCTATGAGCGCGCCCTCCGCGGTCGCTCCACCCAAGAGTCGGACAACCCGCTTCTCGTCCCGCCGTGGCTCGTCGATGGCCTGCGCGAGGCCACCGCTTGGCGGCTCAATCAAAGCGACCGGCGACTCTATCAGGCGCTGTTCAAGACCGGTGGTTTGTTCAAGAGCGACGACCTCTTCGCCCTCGACGAGCGTGGCTTCGACGACATGGACGCCGCCACTCGCGCCGCCTTCCGCGTCTCTTCGGGATCGCTGGTGATGGCCCTGCTCCAGCAACCGCAAGGCAAGGCAAGCTTTCGTAAATTCCTAACCGAAGTCGCCGCCTTCGAAGGAGAAATGCCGTCGCTGCTGCGCAAGCATTTCCCCGAACTCAATCTATCGGAAACCAGCTTGGCGAAATGGTGGACGCTCCAGCTTGCCAGCATCGGTGGCCAGAATCTCGCGACCGACATTCTAACCATCGCCGAGACAGAGACCGCGCTCGGTGAGGCGCTGCGGCTGAATTTCCGCACGGCGGAAGGGATCATCCAGCAAAAGGAACTCGCCGCCTGGCCCGAGATCGCCGCGCTCCCGGAGCCGGAGCGCGTGAAGTCTGTGCAGCTTGCGCAAGACGCGCTCGTCCGCCTCAGCTACCGTTGTTTCCCATCTTACCGCCCGATTCTAGCCGAATATCAGCTCGCTCTAACCGCCATCGCCAAAAACAAAACCAAGGAACTGCCAGCCCGGCTCGTTGATCTAACTGACCGCCGCGCCACCATGACCGCCAAGTCCCAACAGGCCCACGATTACCTCAACTGGTTTGAAATCACCCGCGCCCGCGAGACCAGCGGCGCCTTCGACGACTACATGCGGCTCAAGGATCGTCTCAAAGCCAACCCTCACCGCCGCACCGATGATTTGTCGAAATACCTCGACCGCATGGACGCCATCTTCAGCCGCAAAGGCGACACCGCCATCCCGCCCGAATCCTCTGCGCCGCAGGAATTCCCCCTGGAGCTCCCGCCGTTAGAACTTCCTAAATGAGGCGACGGAGCCACCACACTCCTGTGGTGGCGGAGAATGGGAGGTCATCGGAAAATGCGCGAAGCGCTTCCTCAATGACCTCCCATTCGCGTCCACGACAGAGTGTCGTGGCTCCGCGATTTTCCACAGGCTTGCGGAGACTCCCGGCGACGCTAGGATTCGGGAAATGAGCCGCCGATCACGAAAACGCAGGGATGCTGGTGGAAGCCGTTGGCTGGGCAAGATCGTGGTGGCGGCGTTGGTGTTAGGGATCGTCGGATTGGGGGTGGGCTATGGGATGCTGCGAAGTTATTTGCACAGCGACGCGTTCCGCAAATTTCTATCAGTCGAGGCCAGTGATATGGGTGGCGTGACGGGAGAGTTCGGGCCATTTCATTGGGAAGGGCTGGCCGTGGACACCGATTCGTTTGAGGCGAAAGGGGAGGGGCTGGTTACCGGGCTGCGGGCGGATGGCCTGCACACGGAGGTCGGCCTAGGCGGCGTGCGGCGCGGGGTGTGGGAAATCCGTGGCACCAGTTTGCGGCGCTTGGAAGTGTCCGTGGATGCGAGGAAGCAGGGGGCCGAAAACACGATCCCAGAATTTTCCCACAAGACGGGGAAAAAGGCCAAACGACCCTCGTGGTTCCCGAGCGAGGCGGAGTTGGATGGCATCGAAGTGCGTGAATTCGCGGTGAAGGCGATCCTTGATGAAGGCCTCGCAATCGCCAGTGGCATGAGCATCCACGCCGAGCAGGCGGGGGCGAAAGGTGCCTACCGGGCGGAGATCGAAGGCGGGAAAGTGCGCTTACCATTCAGCATGGTGCCGGAACTGCGGGTGGACCGGGCGCGCCTCCGCTATCAGGATGGGCGGGCATTTCTAACTGACGCAACGCTCGCCGCATGGGCAGGTGGGCGCATCCACGGCAGCGGCGAGTGGGAGCTGGAATCGCGCAAATTTTCACTCGAAGGCGATGCCAGTGGGCTTAAATGCGAGGACGTCTTAAACGCCGATTGGGCGAAGCGGCTGACCGGCGACGTGACTTCTGATTTCACGGCGGACAACCGCCCAGGGTTCCCCCAAGCGAGCGGCAAGCTGACGATTCAAAACGGTGTGCTCACGGCCTTGCCGATGCTCGATGCGCTCGCCGCTTACGCCGATACCCGCCGATTCCGCGTGCTCACGCTCAGTGAGGCGCACACCGGCTGGCGGTGGAAAAAGGGCGAAGTTTCTCTAACGAATCTGGTGCTCGCAAGCGAGGGGCTGGTCCGGTTAGAGGGCGGCATTACCATTCGCGGCCGGGCAATCGATGGCCTATTCCGCCTCGGTCTAGCGCCCGGCACGCTGGCCACGATTCCCGGCGCGGAGACCGATGTCTTCGCCCTCGGCGAGCGCGGGCTGTTATGGACGACCCTGCGGATCACCGGCACTCTCGACGACCCAAAGGAAGATCTAACTGACCGGCTGATCGCGGCGGCGGGAATACGCATGTTCGACCAGATTCCAGAGACCGGGGAAAAGGTGATCAAGTTCACTCACTCGCTGCTCGGCGAGCCGTCTTCCAAGACGATTGAGAAAGGCGTGAAGCTCATCGAGAAAAGCAGCAAGACGGTGCGCGAAGTGAGCGGCATCCTCGATAGCCTGCTCGGCGGCGGAGCACCGTTAGAACCTGCCAAGGAGGCACAATGAAACCACGGATTTCCCTCGTCATCCCGGCCCACAACGAGGCGGATTTTTTGCCGGATTGCTTAGAAGCAGCCAGGCTGGCGGCGAGTGGCCTCGAGTGCGGAGTCGAGATCATCGTGGTGCTCAACCGCTGCACCGACGGCACCGAGGAAATCGCGACTCGTCACGGCTGCCGAGTGGTTCGGGAGGACGCGAAGAACCTTTCCATGATCCGCAACGCCGGGGTGGCCGTGGCTGCCGGTGAGATCATCGTCACTTGCGATGCGGACAGCCGGATGCATCCCGCGAGTTTCCAGGAAATCCTCCGGCGGCTCGACTCAGGACGCGTCGTCGGCGGCGGCGCGATGGTCTTGCCGGAGCGTTGGTCGCTTGGCATCGTGGCCAGTGGTTTCGCGATTTTGCCTTACCTCGCATTCACCGGCGTGAGCTTCGGCCTGTTCTGGTGCCTGAAGCGGGATTTCGACGAAATCGGTGGCTTCGACGCGCGTTTCGTCTCGGTGGAGGATGTGGATTTCGCCCAGCGCCTCAAAGCCCACGGCCGCAAGTCCGCCCGCTCGTGGGGCACATTGTGGCGGACGCCGCTGGTCACCTCGTGCCGCAAGTTCGACCAATTCGGCGATTGGTGTTTGTTCCGGAATCCCAGCTTCGTGCGCAAAGTCTTCCGAGGAAACGATCGCAAAACTGCCGATCAATTTTGGTACGACGTGCGCTCTGATTGATCCTTGATGACGGTTCTGTCACTCACCGTAGATTGAGCGGGTAGGTTGGCAGCACTTCATTTGTTTGTTTACTTCGTGGTGGCATAATTCACCCAACCTGCTTGTCTGCATCGACATTCCTCATCGTGATTGCCCCACCGCCATCCAAGCTGCCAAGCGCCAAAGCCGCTTTTTCGCTCATCGAAATGGTGGCCGTCATCGCGATCCTTGTCGCCTTGATGACCGCCGGTGTGAGTCTCCTAAACGGCACCGGCACGCAGTCGCGCAAGGCCGGGACTGACATGCTCAGTGGCTTGATCGAACAGGCGCGGACCACTGCGATAACGTCGCGTTCCTTCGTCGTTCTGGCCATCGCCGAGCCAGGAGATTTACCCTCGGGAGACGAGCGTTGCCGGATCGGATTATTCAAGGTGGATGAAAAGTGGGCGGACGCTTCGCAAACTCCGAGTCCTCTCAAGGCCACGCTGCTGAGCCGTTGGCAAACCTTGAACACCGGCATCATTCTCATCCCGGACGCCTTGACTTCGAAGGAAGTCACCCTCGTTTACGGCGGCACCAAGAACCTCACCGTCAAGGTCCACGCCATCGCTTTCAACTCCCGCGGTGGCCTGCATTATCCGGCGGGTTCCACGCCGATCACGCTCCGCATCGCAGAAGGCAGCTACCGCGGCTCGCCGCGCGTGGCGACTCCTAACAAGCGTGGCCCGGATGAGAAAATTACCGAAAACCGTCTGAAAATCGGCCGCGTCACCGCCCGTCCCTACCGGATCGACTGATGAAAATTTCACCACCTAGCACCTCGGGCACATGTGGCTCGTCATTGATCGAGGCCGTGATTGCTGTGGGCGTGCTGGCGGTGGCCATTCCGTTAGTCTTCGGAGCCTTGGCGGAGTCGGGGAAAACCGGCATGTCCGCCGAGGCGGAAACGCGCAGCAGCTGGATGGTCCCGGCCTGTATGGAGGAAATCCAAGCATCGCGCGAGGGTCGCCCGCAGTTTTTTACCAGCACCACCGTGGGCCAGATCTTCCCTCCGGCGGGCGATGTCTGGGCACTCGCATTTTCTCCAGACGGCAAGCCTGTCGGCAAGCTAAGCAAGGCTGTTTACGACAAAGGCACTCGCGAAAGCGGCGGCAAGCCTGTGCGCTTCATCGCTTCTCTAAGCTCCATGGCACCGACCACTCAGACCGGGGCCACGCCCATGCTGAACCTCCTCATTTCCATGGAATACCCAGCATCCTCGCCTGCGGCAAAACGCCAGAAACTGGAATTTTACACCCGCATCCCATGACGCTCACCCATCGCCACCCGCGCGGGTTTACGCTCATCGAGCTGCTGTTCTCGATGGTCATCGGCTCGGTTCTTCTCGTCGTCGCCGCGACCATGTTAGGCAGCTCGGGAGACGGCTATGAGCGGATCGGTGGAAACGTCGCGAGCGAGCGCGAGGCCCGCGCCGCGATCACCCAACTCGCTGCGGATCTATCCACGGCTCGCTTTCACAAGGACGGATTGATCCAGAAATCCACCGCTGCATGGGCGGTGGACAAACTCGGATTTCTCAGCCTCCAACCGGCCCAAGCTCAATCCGAAGCCGGTCGCATCGGCGACCTCTGCGCGGTGAATTACTACGTCAGTGATCAAACGATAGGCGGGAAAGAGGTCCGCTGCCTGATGCGCGGATTTCGCGAAAGCAATGAGACCTTCAAGGCGCTGCGTGAAGACAAAGTCGCAGCGTTATTCGAGCAAAAGTCCGATGACGACGGCGATGAACTCATTGCCTTCGGCGTCATTTCCTTCGAGGCCCGGCCACGCTCGCGGGACAGCGCCGGGCAATGGATCGACTGGATCGAGAACGACGACACCGGCCCGGAAGCATTTGATCTCAAGCTGGTCCTCGCCCGCCGCGATCTCTCTGGCAAACTCAAACTATCCAGCGACTGGGAGGGTGCCGGCAGCGCCGCAAAACTGCTAGGTGAACCCTCCAAGGCAGACCGCAACAAAGACCTCGAAGTTTACGGAACCACCCTACGATTTGGAAATCATGCAACCCTCTAAATCATCGTCTAACCGCAATTCGGCGTCAGGCTTCACCCTGCCCGCCATCCTCGTCGTCGTCGGTGCGCTTTTGATCCTCGCTGTCGGGATTCTTTTAGTGGTTGGCATCGAGCGCAACACCGCCCGCTCGTTTGTGGACCGCCAGCGCGCCGATCTCGCCGCCCGCGCCGGACTGGAAGACGTGAAGGGAATTCTGGTGAGAGAAGCCTCCAACGATGATTTCCTGATTCTGCAAGGCACGGACCCTGTCACCAATTCCAAGAAAGACCCAATTCCATATCTTTACTTAGCCCGTGGATCAGGTGCCGGAACAACTCTCAAGTATCGCTACTTGCCATTATTCAGCACCGCGACAATACCTCCAGCTCCCACCGCTGGAAGTAATCTCGAAGTCCCCAAACCCAAGGATCTGATAGGGAGTGATCCAGAAGAACTCAGCACCTTGCCATGGTGCGATCCTGCCAAGCTTGCATGGGTTAACATTCCCGATGCCTCTGGCAAGATCGTCTCCCGCTACGCCTATTGGGTGGAAGACCTGCAGAGTCGCGTGGACGCCGCCACCGCTGGAAATACCAAAGATGCGGGAGTGCATAAACGCTATGGCTGGAAAGCCGGAGATACGTCGAAGTCCGCACGCTTTCCAGCCCCTGGATTAAACGCAGAGGAATCCAAACCCGGCAGCAATGGCCGCGATACCGAGCCGCCGTTAGATCAAATTGCGTTATATACGATCTATCCCGCCGCCGGTGCCAAAGATAGTTCTGATTTAGATAAGACCATCATCGACGGTCGCAAGGCGCTGATCTCACCAGACGCAGTCCTCGCCGTCGCGGGGATCGTGCCTCCACTCACCCGGGAAGATGGTCACCTAGTCGATCCCAAAGCCCGCGCCGTCGAAGAAAATCTGACTGCATCCGTGCAGCCCTATGATGAACAACCACTCGTGCCATTCGCCAAAGGCATCGACGCCTCAGCCGTCGGTAAACCCAAACTCAACCTCAACTCCCTCCTCGCAAAGCCCCCCGCCGACGCAGTGGATGAAATGGCCGCATGGATCAACAACGGACTCCCCAACTTCGAGTCGCGAAAGGGCGGGTTTCCAGACAACTACCTCAAAACCTTAGCCGCCAATGCCATCGACTACGCGGATACTGACCGAGATGGCACCGTCAGCGCCGGTACCACTGCAGGGGTGAATGCCTATCGCGGACTCGATGCCTATCCGCTCATGAGCGAGGTGATTCTCCACATCAAATATAACGGAAACTCCACAGTGAAAGGACGGACGGTTCTACAATGGCAGATGATTCTGTTTGTGGAACTATGGAACCATACCAATTTCATGGCTGAAGGAAAGGCACGTGTCTCCTATGAAAATGGTATGATCAAACCCGGGATCGGGGTTGGAATCGCTGGCGGGCGTTTTGATAGTTCTGCGCTGATGGACTCGACCCAAGTCACGTCCGTCCCGAAAGTGGAGAAAATTGGCAACCTATACTGGTCTGCTCCTTTCGATGTTATCTTGCAGCCGAACCAATACAAATTCTATAAAGCCGCGACGATTGACTACAAAATGGATATGGGACCTTCTTCAACATCTCTCCAAAGCAAGTTTTTTGTCGATGAGGATCTGGGATCTTCCGGCATCAGCATGAAGTGGAACGATCGCGAAATCGACCGCAGTGATAAACTCGTAAGAGGCAATTCTAGCCCGGCGGATCCACAGAACGAATACACAACAAAAACTCCAGAGCAGTCCGGGAAGGCCAATATTCCCGGACACAGTTACGGGCCTTACAACAACAAAAAGCCCTTTCCCGACTATAGGAATAATATGGGCGACTCGAGGCAGGCACTCTATCTTCGTGGAGCTACCTACCCGCTATCCGACAATTCCTACCCGGGCAACGTGAGCCCCAACAGACGCAACATTCGTAACGTCTCGATCTATCAAAATGGAAAATACCAAGACAGAGCTTACGGTCGAGTGATGCCCTCCGAATGGCCCGATGGTGGGCATGATGCCGCAGTGGCCGGGCTTCCAGCCCCCAATGTTTACCCCCCGGACGATAATTATGACCCCACGGATTTGTCGAAGTTTCCTGACTTCATCAGCCCGAATGAAAGTGAATCTCCCACATTCATCTCAAACCGCGGTCGCTTTTACAGCGCCACCGAACTCGGAAGGATTTTCGATCCGATCATGTTCATCCCTAAATACGATACCAGTCCCGACACCGGCACTATTTTAACCGGTAATATCCCGACAGGCCGCGTCTCGTGGCCGTCCGTCGATGTGAACAGCACCCCGGACATTTACTATGGGGGCGGCAACACGCTGCGCATCGGCCGCCCTGAGCACCCAAATTTCGACAAACCCGCGAAGCATACTCCACTGGACACGCCTGGCACTCACGCGGCCCGTCTGCTAGATCTATTCCATGTCGGCAAGTCACGCTCGGGAACTCAATCGGATCGCGATAGTCCGGTGGTGCGGATCGAGGGTCATATCAATGTCAATACCGCCACCGAAGACGCCATCCGCGCAATGGCCGGCGGCTTGCTGGTGACGGACCCGAGATTGGTGAAGAGGACATCGGAGATTCATTCCGCTTCCACGTTCGCTCCTCCCGTCTCGCCGCTGGAAGTGTCCACGCCGACACAAACCAAGCAGGCGGATACACTAGCGCAGTCGATCATCCGGGCCAGGCCGTTCGCCTCCCCATCGGAGATTGCTTCGGTCCTCAACCCGGACGGGAAATTACTATTAGGCAATCGCGATCTCCTGCCAGACGGCAACAAGATCCAGTGGTCTGACGCCGCTGCCGAGGAGCTGTTCGGCCGGATTTACGAATCATCGACCGTTAGATCGCGTAACTTCCGCGTTTGGGTCATCGGTCAGTCCATCGCACCCACGCAGATTACCAACCTGTCGCCGGAAGTGCTCTCCGAGTCACGCAGGGTCTTCTCGGTCTTTGCCGATCCGGGCGTTAGAAAATCCGACGGCACTATAGATCCTGCTAAATTCCACACCAAAGTAATCAATGAGAACGATTTTTAAAACACTCCTTTTTCTTTCAGGAACGCTCTGCCCGTTGCTGGCTGACAAAGACCCAGCAGCTCCCCCGACTGGATTTGTCCGAATCGTTAACGGGATTGCCCAAGGAACCGGGACGGTCAAATTGATCATTGATGGAGAAGATATGCAACCGGATGGCTACAACCTCGGGGATGCCACCGGCGGAATTGGGCTGCCAGCCGCAAGTCACAAGATTTCTTTCAAGCGAGAAGGTACTAAAGAAGGGACCACCACCGTTGTTTTGGAAAAAGATCAAACCGTGACATTGATCCCGTTCGCGGAGAAGGTTCCCGCCACCGATCAAGTGCCCAGCCACTTTAAAATTCAGATTCTGCGGCTTAAGCAGAAGGAGACGAATTCCAGTCGCACGGCCACCTTTGTTTCGGTTTCAGCTAACCCGGAAATCAAAGTCGAACTGGAGGATGAAAACGGCAAATCAGCTACCCTCTTTGTCAAGCGGCTGACGGTGGCTGAAACCCCGCTCAACTACTCTCAAGGCTATGCACCTGCCAAAGTGAACGGAAATGTCATCAAGCCGATACCCATTGGCGGTGTGGGCAATTACGTTGTTGTGCTTTATGACGATCCGGATGGTAGAGTACAGTCATTGAACTTCCGCGATTTCAAATTCCTCAGCGCGGATTGAATCTTTCCTTTCCCTGCCCATCGGCTAGGAAAAATCATGCGCCGCCTCCGCAATGATTTGCCCTACACTTTCCGCCCACCGAAGATTCAGGCGTGGCTGCGACCACTCGGACTTGCCTTGAACCGCGCGGTGCATCTTTCGCGGAAATACCGGATCGGGCACATTGAGGCTGAGGGGTTCCAACGTGTTAGAGAGTTGAACGAGGCTGGCCACGCGGTGCTGTTAGCGCCCAATCATTCCGACCACTCGGACCCGCATGTGGTGATGGAAATCGCCGCCCGCCACGGGATGCGGGCGATCTTTATGGCGGCCCGCGAGATTTTCGAAGTGAGTCCGACGGCTTCCTGGGCGTTGCAAAGCATGGGGGTTTTCTCGGTGGATCGCGATGGCCCGGATCTCTCCGCCATCAAGACGGCAATTACGCTGCTAGAAACGGGTGCCGATCTGTTGGTCATTTTTCCCGAGGGAGAAATCTATCACCACCACCGTCGGCTGGATCCGCTCAACGAGGGCGTGGCGTCGATATTGCTTAAAGTCGCCGCCCGCTTGCCTGCGGGGAAGAGCGCGTTCCTCGTGCCAGTGGGACTTCGCTTTTTCCACGATCCCGCCGTGGAAGCCACCTTCCGCGACCGACTCTCTCGGCTGGAAGATCGGATCGGCTGGACGCCGAAACCGCTAATGCCGGTGGACGAACGCATCCTCCGCTTGGGCACCGGCATCCTCGCGCTCAAGGAAACGGAATATCTCGGCTACTCCGGGTCCGGCAGCGTCCACGAGCGCCTGCTTCATCTCTGCGAGTCCCTGCTCGCCATCGTGGAGGGCCGCTATCCTCGTGATGCGAAGGCCGTCACTCCGCCTGAGCGCGTCAGGGCACTGCGCTATCGCATCCGCCGCCGGCTGCTAGACGTGGAGAAGCCGCCCACGCCTGCTTGTAAGGAAATTTTGCTCGATGACCTCGACCGGGTGTTCACCGCGTTGCAGGCTCACAGTTACATCGGCGACTATTTGTTAGCCGATCCCACGCTCGACCGTCGTGCGGAGACTCTTCTCAAACTGGAGGAAGATCTGCTCGGGTTTCCCACCTATCCCATCGCCCGCATCGCCCGCGTCATCGCCGGCGAACCGATCGCAGTGAGTGACCTGTTAGCTCGCGGTGAACTCCCCGCGAAGGGCGGTGCCATCCCATTGACCGAACTGCTGGAAAATCGCCTGGCCGAGCTGCTGAAATAACAAGAACGGACCCCTCGTCCGGGGCCATCGTTAGTGGTGACGCAACCCACTGAGGATGTTTTTCCGACACTGATCGCTCCAACCCCCAAAGCGCAAAATGTATAAAAATTTGTGCAAACGGAGCAAGTGGTAATGACTGACAGAAAGGATGATCCGTTCGAACCTCATTGAAATGTTTGAACTCATCGCAGGTCACCTCAAATCAGGCATTCGCTGTGGCTGTCTGTGCTGGCTGGTGGTGTGTGGCGGTCTTGCGATGGCGGCCGCCGAGCCGCCGCAGCCGACGACGGCGCGGGATGCCCATCTGATCGCGGTGAACCAAGTTGGCTACGAGGCAGGTCGGCCAAAGCGGTTTACAGCGCCTCTATCAGACGATGGAGTTAAATTCATCGTGCGTGCCGCGAAGGGCGGCGATGCTTTGTTTCGTTCGGTGGTTCGCGGGAACATTGGCGATTTTTCGGCGTGGGACGCGGCAGCCGGTGAATACGTGATCGAAGTGCGCGGCGGGTCGCTCAAGCCGGGTGTTAGCGATCCTTTCCTGATCCAGCCTGATCTGTGGCAAGACCACTTCTGGCAGCCTGCGGTGGATTTCCTGATCGATTCGCGGTCAGCGATCGGCACTCATCCGAGTGCTTACGGCGGTTGCCCATGGCGAGACGGCACCTACTACGACGCGATCCTGCCCGCGCTGGTCATGTTTCAGAGGGCCAATCCTGCGCGGGTGGCGGCCATGCCAAAACAGATCGACTGGGCAGGGGATAAGAAACGGGTGACAGCTCCCGATTTCAAGTTCGACGACAAGGACCCCGGTGCTAAGGGCTTTATGACTGCCGTGCGGGCCTACTATGATCTAGAGCCACCCGCCGAAGACGCACCGGACGTGGTGAAGCTCATCCACTGGGGCGCGGGTTTCTATCTCGTCAATCCTGCGACGAAAGACCCGAGCAAAGATCCTGATCCGCGGCAGATCCACTCGCAGACGGTTGAGCAAGTAGCCTACGTCGTGTGGGCATGGCCGGAATTACAGAAATGGCTGCCGCGTTCGTTCTATGAAAAATGCCGCGACTTCTGCGTTCAGAACTGGGCACCTTCCCTTGAGGTCGGGAAATGGTGGGAGCCGTCCACTTATCTAACGGTCGAGCAAATAACCGGTGACAACCCGATGGGAGGTCTGCTCCATCCCTACAAAGGTCGTCACGCGCCGGGACACTCAATTATACCAAATCTCCTCATGCATGAGATCGCCAAACGCGATGGTCTAGCCGATCCAAATCTTTATCTAATTGCCGCCGTGAAACAGGCGGAATGGATTGTGAAAAACCTCGATTGGAACGACCCACGCACTACCAAGGGCCACCGGATGAGCGAGCACCGCACCATACCGAGCTTGGTCTGGCTGTTGCAAAATTATCCCAATCAAGCACCGCTTGGACTGAAGGAAAAGATCACCGCTTGGGCCGAGGTCGCAGCCAAGCGCTCCGCCAACATGTGGGACATCCGGCACTTTGATGATGGCGATCACTGGACCGTCCCGAAGCTCAACGACGTCGGTAACTGGGCCGCCACGCCGGGCATCGCCTTGGCAGCTTCGTGGGTAGTCGATGATCCCGCGTTGAAGTCGCGCATGAGGGAAATCGCCGTCTCCCATGCCGATGCGGTCTTCGGTCGCAACCCGCGCCTCGCCGCTGCGCCTAATAAGCCGGAGACCGGATTCACCGGCATCGAACGCGGCTGGCCGAAGAGTTACAAAGATAACGTCTGTGCCCGGTTAGAACGCTGCCGCGGTTCGATTTCCTCCGCTCCCGGCAGCGAGATGTTTCCCTTCAATCCTGAGGGAGCCTATCGCCACGCCGAAGGTTGGGTGAACTACGGAGCCGCCTGGTGCCTCAGCCTCGCCTACTTTGAATTCGACCGCCATGCCAAGAAAGTTCCCTAGGTTATGAAAATTAAAGGAATGCGCTGGTGGATTGTGGTCCTAGTTTTCCTAGCGGCAGTACTAAACTATGTGGACCGCCAAACATTGTCTGCGCTCGCTCCGACCATCCAAGCGGATCTGGGGATGGATGACAGAGACTATGCAAACATTGTTAATATTTTCCTAATCGCCTATACCATCGCTTACTTAGTCTCGGGTAAGCTGGTTGATCGCATGGGCACTCGCAATAGCACCCTTCTCTTTGTCCTCTGGTGGTCTCTCTCTAACGTCGTCACTGCTTGGGCACAAGGAATGAAGTCGATGAGCACGATGCGCTTTTCGTTAGGTCTTGGTGAAGCCGGGATCTGGCCTGCCGCCTCTAAAATTGTCAGTGAGTGGTTTCCCTCGCGTGAGCGGGCTCTCGCGATTGGATTCTATACCATGGGAGCCACGATTGGAGCGACCTTGGCTCCTTATATAGTCATTCCCATCGCAGAGTATGATTATGTAAACAAATTGCCATGGGTGGATGCACTGTTTGGCCACGGAACCGGCTGGCGCATGGCGTTTCTTCTAACGGGCATTGCGGGTTTTTTCTGGGTCATCCCGTGGCTGTTGCTTTACCGCCAGCCTCGTGAAAGCCGGTTCTTGTCAGCGGAGGAACTTGCGCTGATCGAAGACGGCTGGAAGGATGACGCGGCGGCTGATGAAAAGTCATGGTCCTGGGGACAAGTGCTGAGCTTCAAGCCGCTTTGGTTGCTACTAATTGCCCGTTTGCTCACTGACCCCGTTTGGTATTTCTATCAGTTCTGGTTTGCGAAGTACCTGAACACGGGACGCGGTATCGCTTAATCCGACCTAACCATCACTTGGATTGTTTACGCCGCTGCCGGTGTCGGCTCGCTGGCCGGTGGGTGGTTTTCCGGCCTTCTTATCAAGCGTGGGATGTCACCGGTTAAAGCCCGCCTCAGCGTAATGTTCGGCTGCGCGTGCCTCACTCCGGTATCGCCTTTGATCGCAAGTGCAAGCGGACTTCCGATGGCGATGGTATTCACGGCTGTGGCCGTGTTTGCCGCGCTTTCTTGGTTGATCAACATCAGCGCACTCGTCGTGGACCTTTCCCCGAAGCACTCGCTTGGCACGATCTTCAGCGTCGTCGCCGCAGGAAGCACCGTAGGCGGCATCATTATGAACATGGTCGTCGCCGCCATGGTCTCCGGTCCATCCACCAAGGCCGCAGGGTTTCTCGACATCGGCTTTCAGAAACTCATGGGGCCGCTGCTAGATATGGTTTCCGGCAAAGGCTATAGTCCGTGGTTTCTGGCCATGGCCTTTTTTCATCCCCTCGCACTGCTCTTCCTTTGGATGGGCGGCATCAATCGTTCAACTCAAAAACCAGCCTAATTTTTTTATGTTAGTCGAATCACCTGCCCACAAGCGCTCCCTGAATCTCGTCGAGATCGACGCTGGCCTTATCGTCATCGGCGGCGGTCTATCTGGAGTCTGTGCCGCCATCGCCGCCGCCCGCCACGGGGTGAAGACCGTGCTCGTCCAAGACCGACCGGTCCTCGGTGGCAATGCCTCCAGCGAAGTCCGCCTGTGGGTGCTGGGCGCCACCTCGCACATGGGCAAAAACAACCGCTGGTCGCGTGAAGGCGGGATTCTCAACGAGATTCTCGAGGAAAATCTCTACCGCAATCGCCTCGGCAACGCGCTCATCTTCGACACCATCTTGCTAGAAAAATGCATTGAGGAAAAAAACCTCACGCTGCTCCTCAACACCGCCGCCTACGACGTTGAGAAGAGCGATCCCGACACGCTCTCGGCGGTGCATGCCTTTTGCCCGCAGAATTCCACCCGCTACGTGCTGCGAGCGCCGTTGTTTTGCGACGCTTCCGGCGACGGGCTGGTCGGCTTCATGGCTGGCGCGGCATTCCGGATGGGCGCAGAGTCGCGCGAGGAGTTCGGCGAGGGCTTCGCGCCAGACGCGGAATACGGACAATTGTTAGGGCACTCGATGTTATTTCTCCACCAAGGACGTCGGCGTGCCAGTGAAGTTCACCGCGCCGAGTTGGGCGCTGAAGGACATCACGAAAATTCCGCGCTACCGGCAGTTCAACACGAACATGCAAGGCTGCAACTTCTGGTGGATCGAATACGGCGGCCGCCTCGACACCATCCATCAGACCGAGGAAATCAAGTGGGAGCTGTGGAAAGTGGTCTATGGCGTGTGGGACTACATCAAGAACTCCGGGAAGTTTCCCGAAGCGGAAACCATGACGCTCGAGTGGGTCGGCCACGTCCCCGGCAAGCGCGAGAGCCGCCGCTTCGAGGGCGACTACCTGATCCGCCAGCAGGATTTGGTCGAGCAACGCCCGTTTGACGACGTGGTCGCCCACGGCGGCTGGGCGGTGGACCTGCATCCCGCAGATGGCATTTACTCCGAGAAAAACGGCTGCACCCAGTGGCATGCGAAGGGCGTCTATGGCATCCCGTGGCGCTGCTACTACAGTCGTAATATCAAAAATCTCTTCCTCGCTGGCCGGATTATCAGCGCGACTCACGTCGCCTTCGGGTCCACCCGAGTGATGGCCACCTGCGCCGCGGGCGGGCAGGCTGTTGGCACCGCAGCCGCACTTTGCCTTGAGCAGAATTGCCAGCCAGCCGATCTATCATCCGGCGAGCGTTTGCACGAGCTGCAACTCCGGCTCCAGCGCGACGGTCAATTTCTCCCGGGAAAACTCCTAGCAGATCCCACCGATCTCGCCTCACGAGCGACCGCCAGCGCCAGCTCGCGCTTGATCCTCTCCGAGCTTGCGCCGAATCACGCGTGGGTCCGTCTCGATAGTTCGTGGGCGATGCTAGTCCCGCTGACCGCTGGCACGCGGCCTGTGGTTTCATTCGAGGTTTCCGCCGAGCAGAGTGGCGCCTTGCGGGTCGAGCTGCGGCGTTCCGAGAAGTCCGGCAATTTCACACCGGAAGAGCTGGCGAAGCGATCAACGTTCCATTCAGCGAAGGTCAGTCGCAGGTCACCGCCCGCTTCGCCACTCCGATCGCGAAGGACGGCTATCATTTCATCAAACTCTGCGAAGACCCTTCGCTGCGAGTCCGCGTCAGCGACACGCGCCTCACCGGTGTGCTGGCCGTGACCACAGCCTTCAACAAGGCGGTCGCCAGCTCCAGCGTGCAGGAACCACCGGCGGACATCGGCATCGACCGTTTCGAGTTCTGGCTACCCAAGCGTCGCCCGGATGGCCACAACCTCGCGATGACCTTCGAGCCGCCCCTCGATCATTTCGGCCCCGCAAACGTCATCAGCGGCCCGTCCCGTCCGGTGGATTCACCGAACGCCTGGGTCGCCGATCCCGCCGACCCGCAGCCCGAACTTCACCTCGATTGGGACGCGCCGCTAGAAATTGGTCGCGTGCGGATCGAGTTCGATCCCGACTGGGATCATCCGATGGAATCGGTGCTAATGACGCATCCGGAAGAAGTGGTAGCGTTCATGGTGAAGGATTTCGATCTGCTGGATGACGGCGGAAAAATCGTCCACTCCGTCCGCGATCACCACAGCGCGATCCTTGAGTGGCGGCCAGAAACGCCGCTTCTCACTAAACGCCTCACCCTGCGAGTGCTCGCCACCCACGGCGCACCTGCGGCGGTCTTCCGGGTGAGAGTCTTCGCGTGAGATACACTGCCGCGCATGAGGATTTGTGGAAATGCTCAGGCAGCATAGTGGCTGGAGCGTCCCGCTCCAGACCGTTGCAAGAGGCGTCCCGCCTCTCGCATCTCTTGTCCGGGCGAGACGCCCAATTCTGTCAGGTTAAGAATTTTAACCGCAGATGAACACAGATGCACGCAGATGAAGAACACAGATAGAGACTACATTTTCATCCAATTTATCTGCGTGAATCCTGTCCATCTGCGGTTGAGTTCTCTTAATCTATAACCTATCCCGCCAGTATTGGGCGGGTCGCCCGGACAACGGTCTGGAGCGAAACGCTCCAGCTACGTTTTCACAAATCTTGATGCGCGGAAGCATAAAGGCCTTTCCCTCTATAATCACAGTGACAGTCAGAAATCCGCCTTCGCCGCCACGCGGTAGAAGCCACTCGCAGTGAGGGAACTGATCTCAATCACCCCACCGGTACCACGGACGGTTTCGTGGCCGGGGACGGGGGACCAGATCTGGAGGTCGGGGGAGTGTTGGAGTTGGTAGTTCCGGATGCCGCTGGAAAAGCGCAGGGTTGCTTGGTTGGGAGCGAGGATGGTATCGACGAGCTTGAAGACGCTGGTGGGATCGGCGGGGTCGGTGCCGGCTTGGAACTCGAAGTAGTTGCTGGCGCCGTCAAGGTCATCGTCATCGTCTGAGCCGCCAGTGAGGGCATGGTGGCCGTCTTCCCAACGATCAGGCAGGCCGTTGCCATCGAGGTCGAGTGGGGCGGTGATGGTGAGCGTGACGGTCGCACTGTCGGTCCTGCCGCCGGAATCGGTGACGAGCAGGTGGAAGACTGCGGTGCCGGGAGCGAAGGGCGCGGCTAGCGGCACGATGGCAGTGGTGGCGGGCGGAGCGGAAATTATCGCCAGCCCGGAAAGCTGGGTCCAAGTGAAGGCGAGCGGGAGATTCTCGGGATCGCTGCTCGCAGAAGCGTCGAGAGTGAACGACTCAGCGCCGGGCAGGGAGAAATTCGCGCTAGGCCTTGCGCTTGGAGGGTCGTTGATGAAACCAACGGTCATGTGCTGCGGGTTTTGCAGGCCCGCGCTCGCCGGCACAAAGACTTGGCCGGCATTCAGAGCACCGGTGCTGGTATCGAGAATATCGTAAACCACAATGTCGTTGGAAGTGGCGTTCGCCACGAAGAGCCTATCCCCGTCAATAACGAGTCCTGAGGGGCCGTTAAGCGGCGCAAGGCTTGCGATGTCGCTGAGCTTGGCGCCGGTGCTGGCGCTGTAGCGGGTGATGCGGTTGAGGTCGTAGTTGGCGACCCAGAAGTTTCCGTCGGGCCCCTTGATGATCGCTCGAGGGCCCTTCATGGCGGTCAAGTCTCCTAGGGAGTTGATAAAATAGGATAGAAAACCCCCTCCCGACGCCGCAAAACGCGAGCCACGGTTGGTGGTGCCGACGCTGAGATAATCCCCGTTGTTCATGATTTCAAAATCTCGGGCCCCGCCCATCTGCACATTTGTCGCCGAGACCGCCGTCAAGAGATAGAGTCCCGAATTGCCTTCGTATTTACGGATCTGCCGTGGGGAGTTTGCACCGATCACATAGAGATGCCCGTCGCTTCCGAATCTAAGGCTCGTGGGCACCGAGAGATCCGCCGGAGTGAAGTCGCCAAGAAAACTGCCATCCAACATGCTGTAGCGCTTCACGCGGCTGTTCGAAGCGGCCGCAACATACAAGTCCCCGCTCGGCCCGACCACCAGCCCGCGCGGGGTTTGAAGCCCTCCCGCCGAAGTAGCCACAAAATTCCCCTTAGCGGCGCCCGTTTGTCCGTCGAAGCGGCGCACGCTCTGGGTCGAGGGATCCGACACCAGAAGATCGCGAGTCGCATGAACGGGACCGAGCAACATCAACGAAATGATGAAGCAAAGTTGTGATACTAAAATTTTCATTTGGGGATTGGCCTTCATTTGCGTTTCGTATCAAAGGGTCCAAACATGACCTCACCTAAATGCTCAGGAAACTTGGCACGAGTTGCAAATCCGTCACATTTATATCTTCGTTTCAACAAGCAGCAAGCATGCCCGAACACTTCTGGGACTAGGTGGACTATTCCTCCATTAGTCTCCCAGTGTGTAATTACTTACGAGTGATCTTGAAGACTTTCCTCCCACTGACATTCCCTACCATGTCGGTGGCGATGATCGTCAGAGTGTTCTTGCCCTTCATCAGATTCACTTTCAGTTGCCACTTCGTGGTGCCGGTGGCGGTTTTCAGTTTGCCCGTGCCAAGGCTGTATTGGACGGACTTGATGCCGCTGGCATCACTGGCCTTGCCATTCAGAGTGATAGATTTTTTCGCGGTGCTCACGGGGACTTTTCCAGACACTGTGAGCAGAGGAGAGGTTTTATCAACTACCGGCGGATCGATAATGATCGGAGATGCCGGATAGCGCAGGACGCGGGAATCCAAATAATCTGTTACCCACAGGCTGCCGGTCGAATCTACGAAGGGACTTATCGACGGGAAACTTAGCCCTTGAGCTGTGGTGGCACGGTATCTGTATCCTCCCGTGAGTAGATTCGGCTGGCCAATCACACCCGTGGCTGCAGAGCCGCTTGGTTTACTCGATGCTTGGTCGAAGCGGATCACTCGGGCGTTGCCAGAATCACAGACCCACAGCGAGTCATCAACAGTCACGGTGAGGCCACGGGGCTCATTCATCCTAACTTCACTGCAGCCGAATCCGGAGCTGCTAAAATCTGGTTGACCGAACACCGCACTGGCATCCGGACCATTTCCTAAAGTGGCAGCATTATTGAAGCGTAATACGCAATTGATATTTTCAAGTGCCACGAACAGCGCACCACTTTGCGAGACCGCGAGGCTGAAGGGTGCATACGTTCGCCCCGTAGCCCTGTCACTGATGGTGCTACTAATAAAATCCGTATGACCAAGCACTCCATCCGCAGCAGCTCCATTCGGTTTATTACTAATGTCATCAAAGCGCAGCACGCGGTTGTTGTTTGTATCCGCCACCCATAATCGGTCACTCGCATCCACCCATACTCCGCAGGGGCTTCGCATTCCGGCGGCAGTCGTCGCCGGGTCTTGTGTGGTGAAATTTGGCTGACCATAGACGCGGTCAGCATCGGAGGTGTTGCCGATGGTTGTTGGGGATATAAACATCAGAACGCGATGGTTTCCTGTATCCGCTACCCACAAGCGGCCTGAGTGATCGAGGAATAACCCAGCAGGTCCGTGCATACTTTTAGCAGTGAGAGGGGAATAGGTATCCGAGGTCGTGAAATCGACTTGACCCAGAACGGTCTCCGCTGGCGCACCATTAGCGAGTGCATCAGCATTGCCATATCGCAAAACGCGGTTGTTGCCCGCATCAGAGACGAAGACCTTTCGGGTAACGGGATCGACGACAACTGCGGCAGGGTTATTTAGCCCTGTAGCGGTGAGCGCGCTGGTGTAGCTTGTGAAACTCGTATGGCCGAGTACGAGATTCGCAGCGGTGTAGTTGGGGATGGTTTGCCCGGCTGCGAGGCTGACGAGGGTGAGACCTGCGAACAGGATGGTAGTTATATAGTTCATTGTTTTAAATTTCTGGAGCGAGTGTTTAGGGTGAATAATTATATATATTAGGAATTTCCTTTTCGGGTGAGAGCCGTTTAAAGCTGGGGGAATGGAGAGAAGGCTGGAAAAGGGTATGACGTATATCTTTCCATTGCCGTGCAGGGAAAGGATACGGTTTCGAAACACTCTCATGCAAAACGGAAATGGATTCTACTTTCTAAGTTGACACAAATGGGCAATAGATTCTGTTAGCTACTAACAGGCCGACGGCGGTGGGTGCAAGGTAGTGAATAGGCTACAGGGAGCTTGGAAGTGACCGTGCCGGTAAGACGATTCAGCGCGCCGCACCCAAACCTTTAAGTTTAATGTCGAAGCGGTTCTCATTCGCATCGTTGCTCGTGATATGGACGGCTGCCGTACGGTTTCCCTTAGCCTTGGGTTTGAACGTAACCTTGAATGTGGTGGAAGCTCCCGGAGCTAAAGAGGTCATTACCGGGGCACTGATGATGAAGTCCTGGTTGTGGCTGCCGTCCTTTGTAATTGTAAGGCCTGCAAGCGTTTCAGTCCCGGTGTTTTGGATAGTAAAGGTCCGGGATTTTCCCTTCCCTTTGATTTTTGCGGTGCCGAAGATCCTCCCAAGGCCGTTATCCAACACATTACTGCCCAAGGGCTGTTGAACGACAATTTCCGGCTTGAGTGGGGCGTCCAAGGTAAAAATATAGGAAGCACCGGATTTTTCTAACGACTGATCGGACTGGTTGCCGTTCACGCCTCTGGAGCCCCCGCTTTCGGAATAAGCCCCTATCACCACGAGATTTCCTGACAAGGCCACCGAATTGCCAAAGTAAAATTCCTCCCTTGTGTTTGAAGGCTTAAGATAGGCGGTCTGAACCCATGATACGCCATTGCGCTGAAACAGAAAAGCCGCTCCAGAAGAGGAACCTCGCCAATAGTCAGTATCAGTGGCGTCCGCAGTGATGTCGCCATTCACACCTCTCGCCCATTCGCCTTCTTGGTATGCACCGATCACCACGGTATCGCCTGAAATTGCAATCGCACCGCCGAAGGACGAGCCATGATTTGACGGAGTCGAGCCCTTGAGATAAGCCTGTTGTGCCCACCCACCGCCAGCGCGTGTGAATACATAGGCTGCTCCTGAGTCATTTGTCCGATTGTTAGATTGGTCCCCGTTGACACCCGTAGCATCACTATCTTCTCCCGAGGCTCCGACTACGATGGTACCGCCCGAAATCGCGACCGCTGAGCCAAAATAATCATCTTTGCCCTTATCGGGAGCCGTCAATCTGAGGTGCGCTAGATTTCTGGACCAACAAACACCAGAATCCACCCATGAATTCAAGCAAACCAAAGAAGCAATACACTCCCGAGTTCAAGGCCCAAGC
>JAYTLO010000281.1:0-28336 GCA_043729385.1 Akkermansiaceae bacterium | reverse complement strand
AACACTCAGCCCTCGGCTACCAAACCCCGGCCCAATTCGAGGTCAAAAACCAACCTAACAATTAACAAGAATTTGGTCCAAAAATCAGTTGCACCTCACGGTTGGTCTTCTCACGATGAAATCTCCCTTGCAGCACGCAGCTTCAATTTCTTGCCAAGTTTGCGAAGTTCCCCTTCACTCCGCGCCGGTCGCCCCCTACTTGGGGGGCGCGGATTGAATCACCCATGGCCCTCATTGTACAAAAATACGGCGGCACGTCCGTCGGCTCGCTCGACCGAATCCGCAACGTCGCCTCGCGGATGCAGCGCACCCGCGACCAAGGAAATCAAGTCGTCGCAGTGGTCTCCGCCATGTCGGGAATGACCGATAGCCTGATCAAAATGGCCAAGGAACTCGCGGAGAACCCCAGCGAACGCGAACTCGACGTGCTGCTCGCCACCGGCGAACAACAATCCATCGCCCTCCTCACCATCGCCCTGCACGAACTCGGCGTGGACGCTTGCTCAGTGACCGGTGGCCAAGCCGGCATCCACACCACCGGCTCTCACACCCGCGGCCGCATCCTCAACATGGACCCGTCGCTGATGCAGAGTTTCCTCGACGCAGGGAAATCGCTGGTCGTCGCCGGCTTCCAAGGCGTGACCCCGGACGGCATGATCCACACCCTCGGTCGCGGCGGCTCGGATCTAACGGCCATCGCAGTCGCTGCCGCGCTCAAGGCGGATGTGTGCCAGATCCTCACCGACGTGGATGGTGTTTACACGTGCGACCCACGCGTCGTCAAAAACGCCCGCAAGTTGCCGGAGATTTCCTATGACGAAATGCTCGAAATGGCCTCGTCAGGCTCCAAGGTCATGCAATCCCGCTCGGTCGAGTTTGCCAAGAAATTCGGTGTCATTTTCGAAGTCCGCTCATCACTCAACGACAATCCAGGAACCCTCGTGTTAGAAGAACATCCCAATATGGAAAACGTCGTCATCCGCGGCGTCTCGATCGAACGCTCGCAAGCGCGTGTCACCATCACCGGCATCCCCGACGCCCCCGGCATGTCCGGCATGATCCTCGGCGCCATCGGCGAGGCGGAGATCAACCTGGACATGATCGTTTCTAACATCGCCCACGACGGCTTCGCCCGCCACTCGTTCACCATGCATTCCAGCGACCTCGGCAAAGCCCAAGCCGCGCTCAAGCCGCTGCTTTCCACCATGCCGAACTCGAAAATCGAAACCGAATCCGGCATCGCCAAACTCTCCGCCGTCGGCATCGGCATGAGATCCCACTCCGGCGTCGCCGCCACCATGTTCAAAGCCCTTGGCGACGCGGGCATCAACATCGGCATGATTTCCACCTCAGAAATCAAAATCGCCGTGACCGTGGACGAGCCCCGCATCGAAGACGCCGCGCGAGCGGTGCATGACGCCTTCGGCTTGGACAAGGTGCCCACTTGAGAGCAGACACGCTGGTTTGTTGTTTGGCACAATGGATGGTGGTCTGCCCCTCGGAAAGGGTTGCGATGAACTGCAACCCTGCCTCTTGGCATGAGGCCGGAGCAACAAGCCCGTCAGGAAAAAATCGATCCCCTTGAACGGACAAGATTCGTCGCCGCGTGAACTATTCCAGCCTTATCAAGTCCATTACCGGTGCCACCTTCCGTTTGCAGGAAAATGTGACAACGGACTGCCAATCAGTCCGCTGTGCATGAATCTGACAAGCAGGCGCATTAGAATTGATAGAGTTTACCTCCCACCGCTACCTCAGGCGGGATATGGTTTTTCTCGAACAGGTCATAACCCTGTTTGAGGTTTTTCCAAAACGCCTCGTTAGAATTTCCTGTGGCTTTATGCATCCGCTCGGCGGTCATGCGGAACGGGAAGATATGGACGCGGAAGGATGGCTGCCCGCCACCAAGAGCGGCGGCGCAGAGAGTGTAGATTTCCTCGATTTTCTCATCAGTCATCGCGAGGCAGCCGATGGACACTTGGTTGCCATGGATCATGATGGCGGTGCCGGTGCGCTGATGGGCGCGGTCAAATTCGTTAGGGAAGCCAATGTTGAATGATAGATGGAATTGGCTGTCCGGCTTCATCGCGGCGGGTGGGACGGAGTAGCAGCCCTCCGGCACTTGGCCGTCACCTTCCAGGAGCTTTGGGCCGAGGGTGCCGGACGCGGCGGCGATGGGGTAGGTGCGGAAGTGCTCGAACTTCCCAGTGGCGCGGTTGCGGACTAACAATTCGAGTTGTGCCTCTTCCTTGAACGCACGGATGAAAACGGGATCGCCGAATTTTAAACCCAATGCGGTTAGATCGCGCTGCAAGGCGGGGCGGACATTGGCGGCTGCGGCGGCGGCCCGCGGTGCGCCGGGCGGGATGGTGTAATCAATCATGACAGGCGCGGACTCTTCCTTTTTCTCGCAGGAGGCAAGGGGTCCTAGGGTGAGGAGGGAAATGATGAGGAGTGGTTTCACGGCAAATCTGATAGGGGGCATGGACGTCTCGTCCCTGCGAAGGGTGAATTCTCCGCCGGGATTGGCAAGAAGTTCAAACCGTGCCACGCTCCGCGCATGACGTTGAAGGCGCTCGGCGATTCCGCATGGTTGGTGGAATTTCCCGAGAAATCCGGCGAGGAGGCATTGGCGCGGGTGATGGGGTTGGTGGATGCGTTAGAGCACGATCGGCCCGCAGAGGTGTGGGATGTGGTGTCTGCGTTTGATTCAGTGGCGGTGCATTTCGCGGGGGAAAATGGGATGGAAATTCGCGAATGGATAGAGACCGCAACCGTCGCTGATCGACTGCCCGCAGGTGAGGAACGAGAGATCGCAGTTTGTTACGGCGGAGAATGCGGGCCGGACCTCGCTGAGCTGGCGGAGCAAACCGGGTTGTCCACGGATGAAGTGATCGCGCTGCACTGCGGGGCAATTTACACGGTGGCGGCGGTGGGATTTTCGCCGGGGTTTCCGTATTTGTTAGGACTGCCGGAACGTCTGTGGCTGCCGAGGCGGCGGACCCCGCGGCTGGCGGTGCCGGCGGGTGCGGTGGCGGTGGCCGGCGGGCAAGCGGGAATCTATCCGTTCGCGTCGCCCGGCGGGTGGCATGTCGTGGGTCGGACGGCAGTGACTTTATTTGATCCCCATGCCGCGCGACCGGCATGGTTGCGGGCTGGGGACCGGGTGAGATTCGTGCCTGTCGAGAAATGGCTGCCGCCGGAGAAACTCATTTCCCCGGTCTCGGAATCAACGGGAACCATTGAGGTGATCCGGCCCGGCGCCGTGACGACGGTGCAAGATCTCGGCCGACCGGGCTATGAGTCCTGCGGCGTTTCTCCCGGCGGGGCGGTGGACCGGCAGGCGCTGCGGGTGGCGAATTTGTTAGTCGGAAATGACGAGGGCGCGGCAGCATTGGAAATCTGCGTGAGGGGGCCGGTGCTCAAGTTTCACGAGGCGACGGTGGTGGCGCTGAGCGGGAAATCCCGACCCGTGGCGGCGGGCGAAACGGTCGATTTCTCACAGCTAACAACTGGCGTCCGCGCCTACTTGGCGGTGGCCGGTGGGCTGCTCGTGCCAGAGGTGTTAGGCAGCGCAGCCACGGATTTGCGCGCGGGATTCGGTGGATTCAGGGGCCGCGCCTTGCAAGCCGGTGACTGGCTGCTGACCGGCGAGCCAAGGCAAGCGCCTCGCTGCGGCGACTGGCATGTCGGGCGGGCGGAAAGGGTTTCTATGATCGAACTGCGATTCCTACCAGGAGTCCAACAGTCGTGGTTTTCTCCTGAAGCTCGGCGGCGGTTCCGGGACGAAATCTATCAACTAACACCCAACTCGGACCGGATGGGGGCGCGTCTATCAGGCGCAGAACTGCATCTTGCCGAGTCCCGTGAAATGAGCTCGCAACCGGTGGCGTGCGGCTCGGTGCAAGTCCCACCGGACGGGCAGCCGATTGTCCTGCTGGCCGAGCGCCAAACCATCGGCGGCTACCCGCAGATCGGGCATGTGATCTCGGTGGATCTGCCGAAACTGGTCCGCGCGTGGCCGGGCACGCTGGTGAAGTTCCGGGAGGTTAGCTGGGAGGAAGCCCAACAACTGCGGCGGCAGGAAGAGCAGGATTTCAAGTGGTTGCAGACCGGACTGAAGCTGTTAAAATGACGGCCATGCGATTCATCGATTTGAATGCCGATCTCGGCGAAGGCGGCTCACATGACGCGGCGCTGCTAGAACTGGTGACCTCGGCTAACATCGCCTGCGGCGGACATGCCGGCGATGAGGAAACGATGCGGCGCTCTATCGAATGGGCACTCGCGTCCGGCGTGGCCATCGGTGCGCATCCGGGCTATGAGGACCGCGAACATTTCGGCCGCTTGGCAATGGTGCTTCCCTTGGAAAAAATCACCAATCTCGTGCGCCGCCAGGTGGAAGCACTCGCCGCTCTAGCAGACCATGCCGGTGCCCGGCTTCATCATGTGAAACCCCACGGCGCACTCTACAATCAGTCGTGCCGCGACCCCTTGATAGCCGCTGCCGTGGTCGCTGGAATCACGCGCGTTTCACCCGACTTGGTCCTCTACGCGCTGCCCGCCAGCGCGCTCTCCGAAGCGGGCCGCGCGGCGGGACTCACCGTGAGTGCAGAAGGTTTCGCGGATCGCCGTTACCGGTTAGACGGCTCGCTGATGCCGCGCGGCGAACCCGGAGCGGTGATCAAAGACGTCGATTCTGCGGTGGCGCAGGCACTGGAAATCGCCTCTAGCAGAAACGTGGAAACCCTCTGCGTCCATGGCGACGGAGTCACCGCCGTGGCCATCCTGCGTGCCTTGCGCGAGAAGCTTGAAGAATCCGGGATGGCAGCTCGCAGGACTCAGACGAAAGTCGGCGCCTAAAATTCCGCAGGCACAACTTCAAGAAATCGTTGAAGTCAGCCGCCACCGCGACCGTCTATTCAGCGCGGCGACGGGCAGTTCGTGCTTCGGCTTGAGTTACTGTTGCCCTTGCCACGGTGAAAGGTTGGGAATTAACCGCGAATCAAACACACCACCACTCTCTAACTGTGAGCCAGCATCTTCGGAATCGAGGCCAACAGTCGCTTGGTGTAGTCCGCCTGCGGCTCGTTGAAAACCTGACCCGCCGGCCCGGACTCGACGATTTTTCCCTGATACATCACCGCGATCCGGTCCGCGATGTAGTGGACGACGCCGAGATCGTGAGA
Source organism: Akkermansiaceae bacterium (assembly GCA_043729385.1). GTDB lineage: Bacteria > Verrucomicrobiota > Verrucomicrobiia > Verrucomicrobiales > Akkermansiaceae > Luteolibacter. Next base: position 23,147 of record JAYTLO010000281.1, on the reverse strand, counting down.
AATGAAAATCATCGTTAGACCGAGGTCTTTCTGGAGCGAGGAAATGAGATTGAGGATCTGCGACTGGATGGAAACATCGAGCGCGGAGACCGGCTCATCGGCGATGATCAGCTTCGGCTCGGGGGCCAGTGCGCGGGCGATGGCGATCCGCTGGCGTTGGCCACCAGAGAACTCGTGCGGGTACTTCCGCATAACCCGAGCATCCAGCCCGACGGTGGCCATGAGGGTTTCCACCCGGCTGAATAGCGCGTCACCTCTCAGCTTGGGGTGGCGTTGGCGGACGGCTTCGGCAAGCGTCGAGAAGATCGTCATCCTTGGATTTAGCGAGGCGTAGGGATCTTGGAAAACCATTTGAAAATCAAGCCGCCGCTTGCGAACTTCCGCCGGTGTAAGTGCTGATAGATCCTCGCCATCGAGAACCACCGAGCCAGACGTCGAGGGGATGAGCTGCATGAGAGTCCGCGATAACGTCGATTTTCCGCAGCCGGACTCGCCGACAAGACCGAGGATTTGACCCTTTTCGAGACTGAAGCTCACGCCGTCCACCGCTCGGACCACCTGCCTGTTCGGCGCGAAAATCGAACCGCCGCGCTTGGTGAAATGAGTGTGGAGGTTTTTTATTTCCAAGTATGACACGCCGGTGAGGATGCATGGAGCCGGGGTGACCGCACGAGTTTTTTAGCACCAGAATTCACTTCTTCGCATATACCAATCCCGTGCGTGACGGGGTGTAGATCTGCATCACGCCCTGTTCTGAAACGGGATAGTCGAATGCGTGATCGATCCGACCATGGCCGCCGGTGTCCGTTTGATCGGAGTCTAACACTAGCTCTCGGGTTTCCAGGCCGGGAACATGCACGGGATAGCCGAAGACGGAGTTAGAGGTGGAGAAATTGAACACAAAAATCATATTCGCCCGTTCTGCGATGATGATTTTTTGGCCTTCGTCGATGTAAAGATTCTGCGCGGGCGGAGCTGCGAGGAGGTTCGTTGTCTTCGCGAATTCCATGAGCTGCTTATCGAACTCGGCGAGCCAGCTGTATTTCAACTCTGGATTATCCACCAGCGACCATTGGCGGCGGCAGTAGTGATGGGACCAGCCATTGCCTTCGCGGGGGAAATCCAACCACTCGGGGTGGCCGAATTCGTTGCCCATGAAAGTGAGCCAACCTTCACCGCCTAACACCAGCGTCACCAGCCGGATCAGCTTATGCAATGCCATGCCGCGCTCAATGACCGGGTTCGGATCATTCTTGGCCATGTGCCAATACATTTCCTTATCCATCAGCCAAAACGCCAGAGTCTTATCACCGACGAGTGCTTGGTCGTGGCTCTCCGCGTAGGCAATGGTTGCCTCTCCGTGGCGTCTGTTAGCGAGGACGCCCCACAGCTCGCCCATGTTCCATTCCTCATCGCGACTATGCTTTAGCAGCTTGATCCAGTAATCCGGGATGCCCATCGCGAGGCGGTAGGAAAACCCAAGTCCACCATCCACGATTGGGCGGCAGAGGCCAGGCATTCCAGACATATCTTCCGCGATGGCGATGGCTCCCGGCTTGAGATCTTGGATGAGCTTTGAGGCAAGTTTCAAATAGAGAATAGCCATATCATCCGCGTCGGCACCGAAGTAGTCGTCATAACTGCCGAAGGATTTATTGCCGCGGGAATAATATAACATCGAGGTCACGCCATCGAAGCGGAAGCCGTCGAAGTGGAACTCCTCAATCCAGTATCGAATGTTAGACAATAAGAACTGCCGCACTTCCGGGCGACCGTAGTCGAAGCATTTCGAGTCCCAGCCCGGATGATCCCCGAGCGGGCCGTCGTGGAAATACTGGTGCCCGGAGCCGTCGAAGTTATTAAGTCCCTCCGCCATGTTTTTCACGGCATGAGAATGCACCACATCCAGCAGTACGGCGATTCCGAGGCCGTGGGCAGTGTCGATTAGATACTTCAAATCCTCAGGCGTGCCGAAGCGCGAGCACGGCGCGAAGAACGACGAGACATGGTAGCCGAACGATCCATAATACGGATGCTCTTGCACCGCCATCATCTGCAAAGTATTATAACCCGCCTTGGCCACGCGGGGTAAAACATGATCTGCAAACTCCCGGTAAGTGTGCACCCGCGGTGCCTCGCCGCCCATGCCGACATGGGATTCATAAATCAACGGCGCAGTGATCGTCGCTGGATCGAACTCATTTTTCCACACATACTGCTGCGGGGTATTCCAGATTTGCCCACAGAAATCATGCGTCGTGGGATCTTGCACTGCCCGCCGAATGCACGCCGGAATCCGGTCCCGCCGCGAGCCGTCTGCGCCCACGATGTGAAGTTTTACCTTCTGTCCGTGGACCAGCGCGTCGCCCGGTAAGGCGAGTGACCAGACACCACTGTCAGATGATACTAACGGATGCGCATTGCGGTCCCAGTTATTGAAATCGCCGATGAGCGACACCGCTTGGGCCGCTGGTGCCCACTCGCGGATCGTCCATTGATTGGTGCTCGGGTGGAAATGAATCCCCACAAATTTGTGGCCGGTGGCGTAGGCAGCGAGCGTTTTCGAACCCTGCTCGATTCCCGCTAGAGTGTCAGTGAACTGTTGCATCCGCCTCTCAATGGCCCCTTGGTGCGGTTCAAGCCACGGATCGTCTTGGACAAGTTTTGGTCTCTCTGTCATTGCGCCGGAGGTTGCAGGATCCCTCTGCCGTCGGGAAGCCAAATCCTCGCTTCTAGCAGTCACAGGATTCATCTGTGAAATCGGCCACGATGTCTCGGGCTCCATCCGCATCCATCAATCAAGAACCCATTCGGGGGATCTTCCCTCGCCTTACGCTGATCCGTTCATTAGCATGGCGGAAATGAAATTCATTGCCCTGCAAATCTTCGGGTTATTGATATCCATGGCGGACGCCTTGCCGGTAGTTGCAGTCCAGCCGTTAGGGCGAGTGAATCCGAAAGACCTCGCCCATGTGGAGGCCGGAATACGCAGCCTTTATGCAGTCGATGTCGAGGTGCTGCCGGAAATGCCGCTGCCGAAAACGGCCTATTATCCGCCGCGCGAACGTTACAAAGCGGACAAGCTTCTCGATTCGCTCGACCTCGTAGTTGATAAACGTTTCGCCAAAGTCATCGGCCTAACCACCCGAGATATATCCACCTCCAAGGACGACATTGATGACTGGGGCGTCTTCGGACTCGGCAGATTGGGTGGCCGGTCCTGCGTCGTTTCCACCTTCCGCCTGCGTGCGGGCAAGCCGAGTGATCCAGTCTTTCAAGCCCGCTTGATGAAATTGGTGAACCACGAACTTGGCCACACTTTCGGCTTAGATCATTGCCCAGCCGTGGGCTGTCTCATGCAGGACGCGGGCGGAAAAATCGCGACGGTGGACGGCGAATCCGGCAAACCCTGTGATGCGTGTGCCGCCCGTCTGCCTTTGGTGAAATGAGCTTCTAGCCTAACATAAGCTTGCTCCCGGCGTTTATTGCACGAAACATCTTCCAGTCCGAGGCTCCCCCACTCGTTAGACCTAACTTGCAATGCCCCACTCTATGAACCCTCCTCTCAAGGCAGACATCGCGGAACTCGATCCCTTCGACGGCCTCTCCCTAGCGCAGATCTTCGTGGTGACCGACGAACGTCAGGCTTCTCTCGCCTTGGCGGAACTGATCTTGGCGCGTGAAGTCGGCTTCGACACCGAATCAAAACCGACCTTTCACAAAGGTCAAAAGTCTGAGGGGCCGCATGTCCTGCAATTCGCCACCACCGAGAAGGCCTTCATTTTCCAATCGCATGTTGTCGAAAGCCATCCGGCGATCATGGAGCTGCTGAAGTCGGAAATTGTCGTCAAGATTGGCTTCGGCCTCGGCGGCGACCTTCATCAGATTTCGCAACGCTTCGGCATCCGTCCGGGTGCCATTGTTGATCTCGACCGTTCGTTTAAGCAGTTAGGTTATCGCAATGCCGTCGGCGCCAAGTCGGCCATCGCCATGCTCTTCAATCGCAAGCTCCAGAAATCCAAGTCGATCACCACATCTAACTGGGCGGCCAAGGAGTTGTCGGACGGCCAACTGATCTATGCCGCGAACGACGCCTACGCCGCGATCAAAGTCCACCACGCATTGCAGTCCGCACCGGAGTGAACTTTGCCGCGCCTGCCGCCATTGCTTAAGCGCCCTTGAGGAAACGTTTCTCAAGGTCCGGCAGTGGTAAGCTGGTCAAATCGCCGGCCACCGTGTCGGCCAAGGACTTGCGTGCGGCGGCGGGCAGCGCTTCCGTCAGGCTTGTTAGGATCGTCTGCGGGGCCACCAGTTTCCACGCCGGATTGCGTTCTGCGGCTACGATTTCACCGATTTTTGCGGCGATCCGCTCAAGCGCTTGCTTCTCAAGCTCGGACTTTAAGTTGTGTTCCTCGCCGTAGCTCATTCCGCCTCTGCGATCCACCGCGCCGCTTTGGCTGGTGCGGCCCGCTTGGTCGGTGACCACGTCGCTGATGGTTTCTGGCCTCATTTCCACCAAGCTTCCGGCGATTTCGACCAAATGCGCTTTTTCGCGTGGATCGTCTCCGGCTTCGCGAAATTTCACGGGCCTGACCCGTCCGAGATTGGCAATTACAATTAGCTTTTCCATGGTTTTCATAAGTTAAGATGCAGCTCCACCATGTCCCAGTGCCAAGACCTCCGCAAGGTGGAAGTCTCCGCCGTCTTCCCTTTCTCATCCCCTTGGCCCGCGAGATGGGTGGGGCGGCTCCTTACCTCCGATAGGCCGAGGAGTGTTTAAATGGATTGTAATAATGCCCAGTTTGAGTGGGTGCATAAACAAATCCATAGCGGTCATTTTTCTCATCCACCGGTTCTAGTAAAAGTTTGTTATAACTCGCCTTGTCGGTGTATTCCAGCAGGACTCTGGCTGTGCCATTGATTCCCCACATCTTGAATCCGGTGCCTAAAATTCCACCATTGGGATAGAGTTCATGCAAGCCCGCCATGGCATGGAAGCAATTGATTGCAGTTCTATCTTTTCGTGAGATCCGGTCATCGGCTAGATATTTAATCGTCCCACCATCGAGCAGCCGTAGCCGCTTCACGCCTAGGTCAAATCCCGGTTTACTAATCTCATACGGTCCCCACATGCACACCGCATTGCCGACGTTCACTGCTAGCTTAAGCGTTTCCTCAAGGGTGAAATCTCTCCCGTCCGTGGGTGCGCACAGGTTCCACGAGGGAATGATGCGGCTGCCGAAACCCTTGAACACACATAGATTGGAAGTGGTCGAGAAATCATGCGGCAGCCAACTGATGGTAAACGCTTGGAACTCTCGGTTCTTATAACTCCGCTTCACTATCCCTTGGGTTGGCTTGGCTTGCTTCGTGTCAGGAAGCACTCGGATGACCGACATGAACGAATGCGAATACCCCGGCTCGTTCCCTTCATTTTCATAAGCGAAGGGAATGATAAAATAACGGTCGCGCGTGTTCCTCTGCTCGCCCAACCGCGCTGAGATCTTAGATTTGATGTGTTGGGTCACCTGCTGATAGAGCGGAACATCATGGTTCGAAAAATCTGGAGCCGGATCAAACCATCCGGCGTGGGTCACGATTGATAATGATAAGAACAACATGCCCGCCAGCATCGGCCACGCCAGTCGCGGGCGGAATGAAATCGGCATTGTTTCACTGGAAGGGCGCGGTGGGGTATCGTTTGTCATGATCGCACGTGATGAATGAACACCCGCCACGGCCTGGACAAGCTGGAAATCCACCTACGAGGGACACTCGTTAGGAGGGTCGTGGCTCCGGGGCGGCGACTTGGGAGAGTGCTTCCATGACTGCGAGGACGGCGGGTGGATCGAGGGCTTCAGGGACGACTGCGCCGAGGACGAGGCAGCCGTAGGTGGTATCCACGGGGATGACTTCGAGGGTTGCTCCGGCTCCGATTTTTACATGGACATTGCCTGCTAGAGCACCGGGACGCCGGGAGGCGAGGGCGAGGCTGCGGGCGAGGAAATGCAGGCGTCCGTGGCTGCTTTCGTCGAAGATCACCGCGCCTTCTCGGTCGAGGATGAAGATGCCGGTGGCGGAGAAACTGTGGTGCAGCCAATCGCGAAAGCGGGTGATGCGGTCGAGGAACGGGCCGCGCGCGGAGGTTTGGGTCTCCGGGAACGCTTGGGGTGGCGGGGCGACCGGGGTGGGCGGGATTTCGCGGACGGGTGGTGGTAGCGGCGGAGGAAGCGGATCGCTTGCGTAGCCGACGAAGGCATCGTCGAAGCCAGCGTCCGGCGCGGGGACGGCGGGTTCGCGGTTCGGCTTCATGAGCCGCTCGGCAAGGCGGCGGACCTCGGCAGGGTCAAGCCATGGATTGATCGGGTCCATCAGCCACGCGCGGCAGGGTGGCCGCTGTTAGGTTCTAGCTTGGCTTCGATCTCTGCGCGCAGCGAATCGAAGACAAGCTGAGCACCGGCTCCGTCTTCGAGCACGCCGACGGGGAGACCGCGGGCGCTGGCTCTAACGAATAGTCCGTCGCGCGGGATCTGGGTTTGGAAAACCATTTCCGGAGGCAGCAGTTGGCGGAGGGCAGCGGCGGCCTCGGTGCTTTCGGCGAGGTCGTTCTGGACCATCGTTAGACAAACGCCGAGGACGGTGAGCCGGGGATTCATCACGCGTAGGCGGTTGAGGCCTTCGAGAAGTTTCGGCACGGAGCGGATTCCTAACGGCTCGGCCTGTTGGGGAATGAGGATGGCGTCGCTGGAGGAAATGACATCGCCAGTCACGCCGAATAAGCCGGCGGCGGTGTCGATGAGGCAGAGGTCGAAGCCACGGGCGGCGATGCTGCGGAGGAAGCCGCGGACGCGGGATAGATGGGCACCCATGCCGCCGCCGCCAGCTTCGTAGTCGCTGGCTTGGCCGCAGGCGACGAGGGAAAATGTTTCCAGCCGGGTGGGGACGATGAGGCGATCCAGCGGGGTGCCGGGATCTGCTAGGTAGTCGTAAAACCCAGCAAGCAGGCGGGACTGGCGGGTGAGGGAAAGTCCGACGGAGCCTTGGGGATCGGCATCGACGAGCAAGGTCTTGACTCCAGCGCGGGCAAACGAATGGGCTAGATTGATTGAGACGGTGGTTTTACCCACCCCTCCTTTTTGGCTGGAAACGGCAATACTAATCACACGAAGCAGGGAATTGTTGCGCGAGGCTAGCTTCGGCTTGCCACAGCGGAAGTCTTTTCTTCAAGATGGCGGGGCCAAGGGTGAGTTGAGTCCCTTTTGGAGACCCCCATCCTTTATTTATGAACCCGCATATTTCCCTGAGCCCAGCAGCGCTTGCCGCGATTGTATGCAGTTTGATGTTAGGCAGTGGGGGGTGCCGGAAGCGGAATGCGGAAGTCGCGGAGGAGAGCGCCCCGGTGGTGACTCTGGCTGCCGAGCTGGCGACTAACGGACTCGGCGACCTGCCGGGCGCGATCTATCAGAGCCAAGCGGCTTCGCCGATCCATTGGCAGCCGTGGACGCCGGAAACGCTGGCGCGGGCGAAGGAGGCGAATCGCCTCGTTTTCGGGGTGATCGCGATTCCCCAGCAGCCGGGATTTCAGGGCGTGCTGGCGGCGCTCGCGCAAAATCCGGCGTTGGTTTCCACCATCAATGATCACTATGTCCCGGTCCTCATCGACGGCGATGCCTCACGAGAAGTGGGGCTTCTAACGGGTGATCTGTGCAGCGAAATCAAACGAGGCTTGCAGCTGCCGTTGTTTGTCTGGATGACTTATAAGGGGGATCCGGTGGCCTGGATTCCAGTTCCCAAATCCTCTGGGGGAAAGGTGGCGGATTTGTTCAAACAGTCTCACTCGATGGTCTCCCAGATGCGGGCTGACGACGCGGAGAACCATAAAACTTATGTGATGGATAACAGCGCTGCGGACAACGCCGCGCGCCGTGATCGGATTTCCCGGCGCAAAAATTCCAAGGTCATGAGCACGCAGCCTGCCGAGGATATGGTCCGCAGCCTGCGCCAGCTCAATTCGTTTTATGACCCTAGTTCCCGCACGTTTGATGAGGCTGGTGGGCTGTTCCCGGCAGGCGCCATCGACCTACTAGCGACGGCGGCGATGCAGCCGGGATTGCCTGAGGAAATTCGTTCGCGCTCGTTAGAAACGACCCGCGAGCTGATGATCGACTTGCTGCCGAGCGCGATGTTCGACCCGCTTGATGGCGGGGTTTTCTCGGCGCGGCGCGGGAATTCTTGGACGCTGCCGTCCTTCAATCGGGACTGTGTGTCGCAAGTGCGGGCGGCGGTTGCCTTGTTGCACGTTCACCGGGCAAGCGGCGATGCGCTGGTTTTGGACAAAGCGCTGGGGCTGATCGCCTACGCGGAAAAGGCGTTCACTACATCAGAAGGGCTGTTTGCGGCGGGCTTGGCGAGCGAGTCGGAAGTGGCGGCTTGGCTGTGGAGCGTCGAAGAAATTGAGAAAGCCTTGTCGCCCGAAGACGCCGCGTGGTGGATCAAGGCGGCGGGCATGAAAGGGCTTGGGAATTTACCGTCCGAGGTGGATCCTCGCCGCGAGTTTTTCCGGAGTAATAGCCTAGCACTTGGCAAGACGCTGGCGACGTATGCGGCGGAGGAGGGGCAGTCGTTAGAGAGCTTCAGCCTGCGCTTCGAAGCCAGCCGCAAGAAACTTCTCGAGGTCCGCAACGCCCGGCTCGGGAAAGTCGCTCGTGACGATTGTTCGCACGCCGGCGCGACATTCCGGATGGTGTCGGCTTATGCGGCGGCGTTTGGCGTCACCGGTGATCCGAAATTCCGGGACAAGGCGGTTGCGTTGTTAGACAAGGCTCGCGCGGCCTTCGCCGAAGGTCCCAAGTTGCGGATGTTTTCGAAAGACGCCCCGAAATCGGTGGGCGCAGGCCGGGCGTTTCTCTACGGCTTGGCGATGCAGGCGGCGCTCGATGTGGCGACGATCAGCCCTGATGAGAAATGGCTCGTTTGGGCCGAAGACTTGGCGACCACCGCTGCGGAGTTGTTCACGAGTGCCGAGTTCCTCAAGGAATCCCCGGACGATGCGCGTATCCTCGATTTACCCATCACGGATTTGGTGATGCTGTTCGACGATTCCACGGCCGGCTTGATTTCCTTCGCAGAGGTCCGTCTCGCCGAACGTGAGCGACCGCTGGTGCCGACGTTCAGTCAGCTGGCCACTCCGCTGCCGATCTACGCGGTGGAGCGGCCGATCCTTCACACGGATTTGTTGCAGGCGACGCTGGCCCGCGAGTTTAAGGTGACCATCGTCGCCGGAGAGGGAATTTCCCCGGAGCTGAAGTTAGCCACCGAGCGGTTGTTGCTAAGGATGTTCCAGCGGCGGGCGGCGAACTCGAAGGAAGAAGTGCCCGCAGGATCGGTGAAGGTGATTTTTTCAAATGGCCAATCCCGTAGCGTCACTACCCCTGAAGCGTTACAAGAAGCGGTCTTGCCCTTGCCCAAAAAATCATAAACGCTGCCGACGTAAGCCCACCTCATAACCCTTGATGAAAACGAATTCTTTTCTTGCCGCCCTCTGCCTGTTGTCGATCGCGCTGCCATGTCACGCTGAGACCTTCACCCTGAAAGACGGCACGACGCTTGAAGCCAAGGTCCTCAGCGAAGTGGGAGACACCTATGTGCTCGAGGTCCAAGTCACCAAAAGCATCAAAGACGAGCGGCGGGTCGCGAAAGCGGACGTCGTAAAGAGAACCGCCGAGCAACCCGATCTGAAAGCTTTCGAAGCGATCGCGAAATTAGTCCCCACCGCAGATTTGTTGGCGGCTGACGACTATCCGATGCAGATCGCCGCTGTGGAAAAATTCCTGAAAGACCACCGCGGCAGCAACAAGGGGAAGGAGGCCAAGGCGATGCTCGAAGTGCTCAAGGCTGAGGCGACTCAGATTGCCGATGGCGCACTCAAATTTAACGGTAAGATCGTCACGCCCGCAGAATACAAAGCGAATGCCTATGACTTGGACGCCCGCGTCGAGGAAGCGAAGATCCGCCGCTTGGTGAATGATAGCCAATTTCTCCCGGCGCTGCGGGCGTTTGCTGAGTTCGACCGCGACTACCGCACCACGCTTTCTTATGGTGCCGTGGCCCCGCTGATCCGGCAGGTCATCCAAAACGAAGTGGCGGAAGCCAAGCAGTCCTTGCTCACCTACGATGCCCGCGTCAAGGCGCGCGACGTGGGGCTCCAACAGATGAATTCCGAGGACCGCAAGGTCACCGAAAGCGCGATCAAAGAAGAGAGCGATCAGATCGCCGCGCGCTTCAAGGCGGAGAAGGACGCGAAGCAAAATTGGGTCACTACCAGTCCTTACAACAAGGCATCGCTCGAAGCCATCGTCACCTTCGGCGAGCTGGAGCAAGCACGCCTCGCCGCCGTAAAAACGACCCTCGGTGTGGATGGCGGGAAGTGCTACCGCGACCTCTACAACGCAGTTCGCAACGGCAGCAGTGCCGCCGTAGTCACGGTGGCTCTAACGGCCGCAAAAACCGCTCTCGTCCCAGCGCGCTATTTGGCACCGCTTGAAGCGGAAGCCAAGGGCCGCAAATAATCGGGTGGCTGGAGCATCCTGCTCCGAACCTTTTCCAAGTTTCCATGTCCTTACCTCGCACCGCCAGCCGCAGCCGCAAGACCGCCGAGACCGCCATCGAACTATCGATCAATCTCGACGGCTCCGGCATTTCTAACATTGATACCGGCGTGCCGTTTTTCGATCACATGCTCACGCTGTTTTCCAAGCACGGCTTATTTGATCTCAACGTGAAAACCGTCGGTGACATCGGCGTGGACTATCATCACACCATCGAGGATACCGGCATTGTCATCGGCGATTGTTTGCGCGAAGCGTTAGGCACCAAGGAAGGCATTCGCCGCTATGGCTGCTGTTATTTGCCGATGGATGAAACGCTGGCCCGCGTCGTTGTCGATCTAAGCAACCGCCCGCACCTTGAATTCCGCGCGCCGGCCGGCACGCCATCCGCGCCTAACATGCCGTTCACGCTGGTCGAGGAATTCTGCCGCGCCGTCGCCTCTAACTTGCGGGCAAACATCCACGTCGAGCTGTTATACGGCCGGGATGGCCACCACATCGCCGAGGCGATATTCAAAGGACTCGCCCGTGCGCTGCGCGACGCGTGCGAGCGCGATCCCCGAGTGATCGGCATTCCAAGCACCAAGGACGCGTTGTGAAAGTAGGGATCATCGACTACGGCGGCGGCAATCTCCGCAGTGTTGCCAACGCCCTGCGCTCGCTTGGCGAAGAACCCACGATTATCGCGAGTCCCGAGCAAGCGGGCGACACCACCCACTTGTTATTGCCCGGCCAAGGCGAGTTCGGAGATACAATGACGCGCTTGGAAAAACGCGGCCTAGCACCTTTCCTCAAGCACTGGATCGCTGCAGACAAGCCGTACTTCGGCATCTGCGTCGGCTATCAGATTCTATTCGACTCCAGCGAAGAAGCGCCGGATTCCGCCGGCCTCGGCATCATCCCCGGCAGCGTCCGCCGATTCCAGGATGAGCCTGGCTTAAAAATCCCGCACATGGGCTGGAACTCCGCCACCGCCGCTCGCGGCGAGACTCGCGTCTGGCAGGGTCTCGGGGCAGATCCCTATTTCTACTACATCCACTCGTATTTTCCTGAGCCGTTAGATCCCGCAACCATTCTAGCGACCACCACCCACGGCACCCAATCCTTCGCCGGTGCCGTGGAGCAGGGTAACCTTTTCGCCTGCCAGTTTCACCCGGAAAAAAGCCAAGAAGCCGGCCTTCGGCTGATCAGGAATTTTTTGGGAGTTCCGTAGGCGAGCAGTGACCCGCGCTCAGGGTTTCGGGTGAGAGCGGGTGGCTTTTTTCGCGGGCGCGATGGTGTGAAATCCGAGTTCACGGGCAGGCTGGGCGGGTGGACTGATGAGCTGGCGGATGGCATCGAAGACGATGCGGAATTGGCCGTCGTATTTGTCCTCCATTTCCTCGATTTTTTGGGCGAGGTCGCGGTTGGAATCCATGAGTCGGCGGAGCTGGACGAAGGTCCGCATGATGGCGATGTTCACCTCCACGGCGCGCTGGGAGCGGAGCACGCTGGAAAGCATGGCGACGCCTTGCTCGGTGAAGGCGTAGGGGAGGTGTCGGCGACCTCCGTGTGCTGTTGATCTTCCAGATTGGAATTTCAAAGCAGACGGCGCGGAACTTGATATCGCAATTTGCGATATCAAGATTTCCATTTCATCCTCAGTAGGTTGGAACATGAAATCGGCGGGAAAGCGGTCGAGATTGCGCTTCACCGCTTCGTTCAAACGGCCGGTAGTCACTCCGTAAAGCTCCGCGAGATCGGAATCGAGCATGATCTTTTCATGGCGCAGCCAATGAACCAAGGGGGCGATGGCTTCAGGGGAAATGATGACGTGTTCCGGTTTTTTCATGGCGCGGCGAGTATGTAATTCTTGGCCGCACTGGCGATCACCTTCGCACGCTGGCTTTCAACTTGATGACGAGGTGACTCTAACTGGCCTTGGGATTTGTCTAGAATCTCCGTTGAGTAGAGGTCGCTTGGATCAAACGAAGAGCTGATAGGCTCCATAAGCGAGACCTCCGAGAATCCCTAGCAGCGACAGAACCGTCCCAATTTCAAATACCCGGTAAACGGGAATCAATCCCCAGCACCAGCGAAAATGGCAGAACAGTCCAACGCTGAGGTAAGTAACTGCCAAGCCCTTCGCCGCTTGACCATGGACCGTTAGATCCGAGCTGCCTTTGCCGAACCATACGGCTTCCTCAGTGATCCATGCCTTGCCCGCGAAGTAGCCAATCACCAGCGGCAGAATCACGCCGAGTAAAATCAACTTGCCCATCCCACCTGAGGGTGGATACGACAAGTCTTCAGCTCCGGTGGCTGTATGACGGTATGGATTGCCCATCCAGTTCATGATTTTTTGCGCTTACTGTTCGCCTAATCAGATGCCTTTACGCAGCAGGTTGCAAAACGCCGCCCGATCTTGCGATGGGGCGGCGTGTTAGGAAGTAATGTTAGCGAATGATCAGGTGTAGGACGACTCCACGCGGGTGGCGACGTCGCGGTAGCCGTAATCAACCTCGTAGATTTGTTTGAAGCAATCGAGGGCGGCGACTTTGTCTCCCATCTCGGTGTGGATGAGGCCTTTTTCGTAGAGGATTTCCTTCTTAGTGTTGTCCATGGCGACGAGGTCGGCGAGGGCGTCTGAGAGTTGTTTGATGGAAATGTCGAACATGCCTTTGGCGCGGAAGGTGCGGCCTAACAATAGCAGCACCTTGGTGCGGATGTGTGGGTTGCGCGTCGCTTGTTGGAGGTGGGGAATGGCGGCGCTGTGATCGCCCGAGTTATAGAGGGCGGTGCCGAGTTCGAAGCGGAGTTGAGGATCGGTCGGGTTTTGTTCGACGCGTTTTTGGGCTTCCTCGACTTGCTCGGCGATGCGGTCTGCGCGGCGGGCGTCGAGCGCAGCTTTGAGTTCGGCGTTGTTAGGATCGGCGGCGACTCCGGCTTCGAGCGATTTCAGGTCAGTCTCGAGGGCGCGGTCTTTCATGGCGCCGGCCTTGGTGGCGAGGGCGACGTCGCCATTGCTGAGCGAGTGTGCCCAATTGTAGAAGGTGTGGGAGTTGTGCCAGTCTTCGAGTTGCTCGTAGAGGCCGGCGAGATCCTTGACGGTGGCGAGGTGGTTAGGATCGAGGTTGTATTTCTCGATGACTTTGTCGCGGCGGTCTTCGAGCTGCTCCTTGGTGAGGCCGGTGCGGGCAGCTTTTTCGAGCTCTTCGTTTTCCGCAGAGTTGCGCATGAGGGAGCGCATGTCGGCGTTTTCATCCCACTTCTGCTTCTGCATGGAGGCGCGGGCGGAGGCGTCCTTGGAGCCTTTAATGGCAGGGCCGTCGGTCGGGTGGTGCTTGATGATGTCGTTATAAACTTCCGAGGCGAGCATCGGCTGCTCACGGGTGATGTAGAACTCGGCGAGTTTGTGGAGGAGTTTGGCGTTTTCCGGGCTGCCTTTGCGGACGGTTTCGAGGGCGAAGGCGGCGGTTTCGAAAAGTTCGAGCTTGAGGCAGGTGTCGAAGAGGAGGTCGTTTGCCTGATCGTTGAAAGGGTCTTTTTCGAGTTCCTTCTCGATCAGCGGGAGGGTGCCGGTGGGATCTTTTTTGGCTTGGCTGGCAAGTTTCATGATGCCCATGCCGCCGCCTTGCATGCCGAAGAGGCCGGCTTTTTTCTTGGCACCGCCGGCGAGCTGGAGTTCGCATTTGCGGAGCATTTTACGGCCTTCCAAGAAGCCGGGGCTGTCTTTGAGCACGGCTTGGAGGAGGCTGATGCCGTAAGCAAGATTGGTGGTTTGAACGGCGCTGAGCGCTTTGAGCCAAAGCGGCTTGAGGTTCGGCGGGAGTTCTTTTTCGGTGATCTCGGGCATGACGATGGAGTTGGTGCGGTTTTTGGAAATGCCACGGTGGGCGGGCGGGGGGACGAAAAGTGAAGGGTGAGCGAGAGCTTGGCAAGCATGGGTGATGCAGAAAAGCGAAGGAATGAAGGAATCGGGCGTTTTTTGGGATTGATGGCGGGGTGAGGATCGGCTACCGACGGGCCGCACGGCGGAAATTTTCTTCCCGCCGTTTGTTTTATCTCACTCCTATATGCCTCCTCGCCCAAAGAACACCGGCCGCCGTTCCAATCGCAATCGTTATGGCCCACCAAAGCGTTCCACCAAGGACGACGAAGAAAAGGCTGTGGAAGTGGATGGCGAAATTTCGTCGGTGCTGGCAGGGACGATGTTTCGAGTGAAGCTGGAGAGCGGCCACGAGGTATTAGCCCACATTTCCGGCAAGATGCGTAAGCGTTTCATCCGCCTAGTGGTGGGTGACAAGGTCAAGATGGAGATGTCCCCGTATGACCTGACGAAGGCGCGGATCGTGTTCCGGCTTTCCTGAAACGACTGCGGTTTGGGCATGGGCAAGACGGGAAACCGTACGCACTTATTTCAGTAGCAAAAGAGACGCTTCGGGAGCTTTTCGGCTCACTCGCATTTGTTGAAATGCGTAACCCGATCCCATTTACGACGACCCCATTTATGTTTCGTAGTCGTGGTCACGTAGTCGTGATTTGCAATTAGCTCCAGTCTCTCCACCTGTCATTGATTCCGAATTCTGTTTACCAATTCCGTGAGAAATCGCGGTGCATCTTCCGCTTCGCAAAGTGTGCCCCTGGAATGTCCGGCTACCTTCAAATCTTCGGGTTCCGGATCGAGGATTAAGAACTCCGCCCATCGGTGACTCTCCTTGAAGAACTTCTTGAGCGGAATGGTATTTAGGTTCCCTTCCGTCCAAATCAATAGACCGTGGAGATGCTTCTGCTTTTCCAGCCACAAACGGAGCCGTCGATCAATTTCACTTGATACGGGATGGTAGATGGTCAGAGCGGCAATGTTGGCGCAACCGTCTTCGACCGCTTTGAACTTCTTTGAAATATTCAGGATCGACGCGGTGGGCTTTCCCTTCTTGAAGAACTGGTTAATATTGCTGGTGCGCCTTTTTACTTCGAGGTTGATTACCCCGGTTGCAAGTCCGTCCCTAATTCTGATCTGCCACTCGAAATCAGGATCATTCTCCGATTCTTTCGGCCCTGCATTAACGACCTCGATACCCCGCCAAAACTTTAGCCACCAGATTTCGTTAAGTGCATCGAGATGCTTATGGCCTCGAATTAGGGGCGCAAAATCACCCGGCCAAAGGCTGGGAATATAACGTCGAGCAAGCATTACGCACTGTCCGAGTCTTAACAAATTGCCGGTTGTAAGGAAACTGCCATCTAGCGCATCGTGTCCTTTAGCAGAGTTAATGTCGAAAAGGTTTGGAGGCAGCACATATTCAGCTTGTGGCAATGCTCCAATTTCTTGCCATAATCCGGGGGGAGTGAAATGAGCCTCTTCGACAGGAAAGCCGATCAAGTCCATCTCATTCACGATGGCTTCCGCCATTTCCAGCGCACGGTCGCGAGGAATGTAAGTTTCGAGCAGAGTTTGAAGGCTAACGGTTGTCATTCTAGCTTGGGCCGACTTGGCGATTTAATTCGCCAGCTCGTTGTCTATCATAGATGGCCTGCATGTGCAATGTCAGACTGCCGTGTCCGGCCTAGTAAATCCCCGGCGCTTCCATCGTTCGGGGGGCAAGAATTATCGGACGAGATTGCGTGCCTAATAGGAATCTCGACCGTTTTCCTCCGTAATCATTACTAGAGGCCTGCACTTCTCTCATACGGATTTATCAACGGGTCCCCTGAAGCGAATCCGTGGCCCGCTTGCGCGAATTCTGGGCCTAACCCGCATAAGAGTTTTCCATAACGATCCATGATTAGTCGTTGCGGTCATTGCACTTGGATGCGGTAAAACTTCTTCGCGTCAGATTTAGTAGAATCAAAAAGCTCTTTGATTTGTCCGTTGCCGGAGATTACTGCACCTAAATCGATCCAAGTGGTGAGGTTGTAAGAGTATTGCGACTGATATGTCTTACCGTATTGACTCTGCCAGCTCAGTTTGATGGACGACGCAATTTTAACGTCGGGCACCAAAGCCGGAGGTGCGGAGGGAATTACCACATCTGCCCATGTGTATCCGATACGAATCTCGTCAAAGATGGCGGTAGAAATTGGGCCTGCGGTATCGCTGGAGGAAATTCCAAATCCGATCAAGCTGAACACACTGGAGCCAGAGACGGTTTTGGTTAAATTCCCGCTTCCATTGCCCGGATACGCAGCAGGGGGATTTATCCATGTTTCGACTTTGAGCGAAGTTGAATTCGTCCAAGTAATTCGCCCGACAATGAGATAAGTTGTCGATGGGTATAGCGCTTGCGACCCAACAGAACCGGTGCCACCTCCACCTCCATCCAAAAGCAGCTTCAGATTGAAATACTGTTGGCTCAGATCTGGTTGTAGCGTCACGAGCGCAAGTGAACTTGTGCCATTACTTAGTCGAAGGCTCAATGTATCAGAACCAGTCCCTACAGCGACAGGTCGAACGAGAAAGCTAAAATAGATTGTTGTATTCTGGGCGGGGAATGCTCTGGATGCGATCAAGCCATTCGGAACAGGTTCTGGGTTTGTCGTCAATTGGACAGCGCGATTGGAACCGTCGAATAGCGCACCGCCGGAAACCTGAAAGGTGAGGTCGGGAAGAGGGTCAATGATCCGGTAATGCGTATCGCTACCGTCGGTCCAACCTGCATCAATCCAGCCAGTAGCGGTGGAACCAGAACCCGCGAGACCGCCGCCGACAGGCATGGCGAATGACTCGTATGCAATGAGCTGGGCGTAGGCGTATTCTGTGGTGACCAATAGAACAATCACAGCCAGAGGAAGGCGGAGGGGGAATTTGGCATTCATAATTAGTAGCGGTGAGCGACGCCTAACGTCATGCGCACCGTGGGCGCGCGTGAAACTGGGTTTGAGGTGAAACAGGAAAGCTTATGCGCATAGGGATCCGCGAATTTTACTGTGTCTTCATTTTCTTCAGGTGGGGGTGCGGGCGATCCAAAACGGCACCTTGATGGACTTGTAGCCTCTGAAGCTGGACAAGGCGGCAAGTCTGTGATGCCTGTTAACAACGCAGAGCTTGCCGCTAGAGTCTTCGTAGGCAGTGACGAAACCAGGAAACCCCTTGATCTCGATCATGGTAGCAATAGCCTTTCGGTATCGGTTCTCGCTATCCCGTATGATATCGGACGCGCCCGAACCCTGTGGCAATCCGTGCATCATGAGCTCCACAATGTCAGCACGACTGCCACGAGACAGGCGCTCATCGATATGGTCATAGGCTTCACTGGTCCAAGTGAAGGATGTCCACTCTGCAAGCGGTCGTTCGAGGAAGATCCGGGACCAATCGTCGACGCGGATAGGATCATCCACATGGGTGAACGGCCATCCCTGCAAGGCGATCAATCCACCGAGCCACTCATCGAAGACCTCGACGGGCATCAGAGGGAACAAGGCTCTAGCAGTGTCGGTCATAGGTCTTCAATCCCTTCACAGGACATAGTTCTTCGTTCCGGGCAAGATCGCGGGAATCGTCCGCTGAGGCGAGAAGATTCGCCGGGCGATGGGGTTGGGTTACGCATTTCAACAAAACGATGAGGTCCAGTGAAAGCGCCGGGATAGACCGCTTTTGAACCTCGAACATCGAACGCCAAACCTAGAACGTCGAAGGGGAGAAAATGAAGGGTCTTTGCCGCCTCAGTGGTTTTGGCTTTCGCTTATTGGTAGTCGGCCCCGACTTCGGCGGCTTCGAGTGCGGCGACGGCTGAGTTGTCGCGGCGTTCGATGACGATGTCGCCCAGCAGGTCGCTCTGGCGGACAACGAACTGGTTGAGCTTCATCAGTTCTAGCAGCGCGAGGAAGGTGACGATCACCTCGGCCTTGGTGGTGGCCGATTGGAAAAGCTCCTCAAAGCGGCGGGATTCGCCGGGCTTGAAGTGGCCTAGCAGCAGGTCGATTTTATCTGAGACGGTGTAGCGGTCGTCGATGATATCGCCGAAATCGTGGGATTCCTCGAAGCGCTTTAGGACGTTCTGAAACGCGCGGATGAGGTCGAAAATGGAGACCTCTGCGAGCGTGGCGGGTTCTTCCGGTGGCTTTTCCGCAGCGTCCGGCTGATGGGCGAAACGTCCTTCTTGTTCCATTTCCCGCAGGCAGAGAAACCCGGCGGCATCCTTGAATTTCTTGTACTCAATGAGCTGGCGGATGAGTTCCCAGCGCGGGTCGTCGTCCTCGGCATCTTCCTCGGGCGGCTGATCCACGCGCGGCAAGAGGGTGCGGCTTTTCAAATACATCAGGTTCGCGGCCATCACGATGAACTCGGATGCGAGGTCGATGTTGAGCAGTTTGAAGGTGTTGATGTAGTCGAGATATTGGCGCGTGATGCGCTCAATGGAAATCGCGTGAATGTCGACCTCGTCTTTCTTGATGAGGTAGAGCAAGAGATCGAGCGGGCCCTCGAAAATCTCGAGGCGGACTTTGTAGTCAGTGGCTTCCATGGGCGGGTGGTAGGGGATGGCGGTGGTCTGTGCGAGGGTAAATTTCCCTCGCCTCCACGGCGGCGGACCGATTTACTTGCGGGGCTGCAAGGCGAGTTGAATTATGGAATCCGAGCAATCGCAAAATTTTAATGAACGCCTGAGCCAGTGGGTGGCGAACCAAGGTTTTTGGTTCCAAATCCGGTATTCCATGTCTGCCAGCGGGACCAAGGGGACGGTGATGTTTCACCTGTTGAAGCTGGTATCGCGGTTGTTGATTTTCCTGATGTTGGTGGCTGCTGGAGGCTGGGTGTATTTGTTCAAATTGACCGGTACGAAAAAGTTCAACGAAGGCTTCAAGACGTCCCTTCAACAAGGGTTTTCCGCTTCAGAGGTCGAGCTGAGTGGGTTTTCCCGGGCTCGCGGATTGCTTGGGATCAACCGGCTCACCTTGCAAGGCGGCAATCAGACATTTTTCTCCTCGCTGGAGGCCAAGAACATCCGCTGCAAGATGGGTCTGCTAGACGGACTTTCCGGGATTTGGAACACCGGGACTGTTTCGATCTCAGTGCTGGATATGGAACTACGCGCTGGTGCCGATGATCCAGAGTCGGCGCAGAGTTTTTCTAAAGCCCTTTTTGAAAAATCCCCGAAAGTCCGGATCAACACGCTGGAGGTCGCCGATGCCACCTTGCGCTGGGGCTATTCCGACCGGACGCGGGGTGCCATCGAGAACAGCGTGCTTAAGGTCCAGCGCTCGGACAACGGGATGAAGCTCGTTTTCAAAGGCGGGACATTTTCACAAAACTGGCTGCGGAAACTGGAGATCGTGAGTCTCGTCATCGCCTGTGACCCGGATGGCGCGACCTTTGAAAAGGCCGAATTTCACCAAGGGCTGGGCACTGTGGATTTGGCGGGCATGAAGATCTTGGGCGGCGAGCGCCCGGTGATCGAGGGCACCGCGAAGATTCGCAAGCTCTCGCTTGAGGACATCGTGCCGATGGCGATGCGGAGTTTCATCGAAGGCTCGATCTCGGGAGACTTCCGCGTCTCGGGTTCCACCAATTCCACCGATGGGATCGGCTTCGAAGGGCAAGTCACGCTGGATGGCGAGGATTCGATCTCGGTGCGGGAGCGCATTCATTTGCTCAAAGCGCTGTCCACCGTGGACTTCGTGCGGGGATACCACCGGGTGGATTTCCGCGAGGGTTCGCTTCACCTGAAAACCAGTGGCGGAGGGATGGAGGTGTCTAAAGTAAATCTGAAGGCGAGCGATCTGTTCACGCTGGAAGGAAAAATGCAGGTGAGACTGCCCACACCGGAGGAGACCAAGGCTGCGGCTAACAAAAGCTCGCTGGCGGGTGGCTCACCGCTTTTCAACGGCGAGGATGAGGAACCTGACGAATTGGCAGCCAAGACGGATGAGACGGATTTCACTCTGAGCAAGGCAGCCAAGGCCGCCAAGCGCACCAAGGAGGGATTCCAAACGGAAGCAACTCCCTCATTGTCGAGCCGCTTGGCCATGAACGTAGAAACGCGGCACCTCGAAGCCCAAGCTTCCGAACGCGCGTCCAGAACCCTCCGCTACAGCGGTGAGTTCAAAATCACCATCCCTGCGGATGCCTTCGAGCGCGCGCCTCGCCTGAAGCTGCAATTGCCAGTGGATCCCAAGCTGAACCGGATCCCGATGATGGTGCCGCTGGAAGGCACCCTCTACGAACTCACGCTGAAACAAGCGGAAGACCTCTACCAGCAAGGTCGCCGCTAGAAATCACACGCTCGCGGCGGCCAGTCCGAGGCTGTTGTAGATTTCCCGAGTCGCGTGGCTTTTATTCAGGGTATAGAAATGAATGCCATCCACCCCGGCGTTGAGGAGTCCGGCGCACTGCTCGGCGGCGTAGTGGATGCCCACCCGCTCGACCGCTTCGGGGCTGGATTTCGCTCGCTCCAGCGCCCGCACCAGCTTCGCCGGGTACCTCGCCCCGGCGGCGAGTTCCGCCATCCGTTTCATGCCGGATAGAGAGGTCACCGGCATCACACCGGCGATGATCGGGACGTGGACGCCAGCGAGCACACAGCGGTCGCGGAAATCGAGGAAGTCGTGGTTGTCGAAGAACAGCTGGGTGCAAATGTAGTCAGCCCCGGCGTCCACCTTGGCTTTGAGGAAATCGAGTTCATCCACCCGGTTCGGCGTGGTGGGATGGCCTTCGGGAAACCCCGCCACGCCGATGCCGAACCCGCGCGGGTCCGGGTGGCTGCCGGAATCGTTGAAATTGCGGATGAACCGCACCAGATCGGCGGCGTGGCGGAAGCCGCTCTCCGACCAATCGTAACCGGGCTGGTCCTTGGGCGGATCGCCGCGCAGGGCGAGGATGTTGCTCACGCCAGCTGCGGCGTAGCGTTCGAGAATGTCCATCACCTCGCGCTCAGAATGGCCCACGCAAGTGAGATGCGGCACTGGCGGGATCGAAGTTGTTTGTTTGATCCGTACCACCAGATCGTGGGTGAGTTCGCGAGTGCCGCCGCCGGCACCGTAAGTCACGGAAACAAACGTCGGCTGGAGCGGCTCCAACTCGCGGATCGCTTGATAAAGATCTTCCCACGACGCCGCCGTGCGGGGTGGAAAAAACTCGAAGGACAGCGAGGGTTTTGAGTCGTTGAGAATGTCTCGGATGTGCATGGCAAATGGGTGATGGGGAGTGACAGGTTTCCAGTCCGCGAACCGAAACTTTTCAAAGCGATAGGAGTTTGTCTGCAAGTCAGCTCGCGGAACGAGGCTAAAAAAGCGTCAATTGCCCATGAAAACAATCCCTGTTTCCTTCCTTATTGCGGGAATGCTGCTGCCAGCAGTCTGCCTGGCTCAGCCCGCGATGCCGCCTGCCGAAGAAAAGGGTTCGCCACAGCCAGTCATGGAAACTTGGAAACTCGCGGACACCGACCGCGACGGTTTTATTTCCAAGGCAGAGTTCGACGCCATGCCCCGGATCATGAACTTGCCCGAGGAAAAACGGGTGAACCTTTTCAAGCGCCTCGACAAGGATGCCGACGCCAAGCTGAGCCGCGACGAACTCGGCCGATTAGGCAAACAACGCGATGGCCACGACCAGCCACTCAAGCGCCTCTGGGAACTCGATTCCGACAAAAGCGGCGGCATCAGTTTCGAGGAATTCAAAGGCGGCCAACTTTTCAAAAAGCTTTCTGCGGAAAAGCAGCAAGGGGTTTTTCGCCGGCTCGACACCGATGGTGACGGGCGGATCACCCCCAAAGACAAGCCGACGCCTCCCTTCAAAAACCCAGGCGGCAAACCTCACTCCAAGCACGGCGAGGACGACTGCCCGGACGAAGCTGACCAACCCGGCCAAATCAACCGCAAGCTCGATCTCGATGGCGACGGTGCCTTGTCCTTCGAAGAATTTCGCAAAGGTTCCGCCGTCAAAAGCTTAACCGAAGACCAGCAGGAGGAACGTTTCGAACTCATCGACCGGAACGGCGATCTCAAGATTTCGCCGGAGGATTTTTCTCCGCGACCACCTCGCGACAAACCCGAAGCTCCACCTGCGGACGCGGATCAAATCCGATAAGCGGTCAGCTCCCTAGCTGCGGCCCCGCTCAAGGTGGATGCCTGCAAGTATTCGGTCTATCGATCTTGCTTATTGTCCCCAGCAAGATCGACCTCCGGCGGTCAAAACATCCCTATCCGGTGCCGTCACAAAGCCGCCGGCACCGTCCACATGGGTCGCCAGCGCTGGTCACAATTGGCTCCGGTGGCGTGCAAATCTCATTCCGGTTCGGCTCACATTGCACTCCGCTGCTGGAATGATGTCGCCGGGCCTATCTACATCAATCACCGGGCCTATCCACATCGGTCTCCGGTGCTGTCCACATTGGTTTCGGGTGCTGTCCACATGGGTCGCCGGTTGGAATTATATTGATTTATCAGTTAGTTACGAAAAATACCTCCTTCCACCCCTGCGGTTTCGAGTGCCATTCGATTTCAGGTGGTAAACCTTCAAACCCAGTTCACCAAAGGTCTTGCGAATGTCGGGGACTTACGGATTGCCTGTCCGGCACGGACCTGATAGACAGCCGCTAGTTGGGAAAACCACCAACCCGAAAA
>JAYTLO010000280.1:0-1066 GCA_043729385.1 Akkermansiaceae bacterium | reverse complement strand
TCACCCTGCGCCTTCGCCACCCGCACTGGGCGCTCGACGGAATCCGCGTCCGCATCAACGGCGAAGAGTTGGCGGCTAACAGTAAGCCGTCGGGTTATTTCGAAATCACCCGCACGTGGAACTCCGGGGATCGGCTCGTGCTCGAATATCCCATGAAGCTGCGCAGCGAATCCATGCCGGACAATCCGAAGCGCATCGGCGTATTCTACGGCCCCACCCTACTCGCGGGCGACCTCGGACCATGGGACGATCCGGACGCATCAAGTCCGGACTACGTGCCGTCCCTGGTCACCGATGGCCGCCCGCTTGCCGATTGGGTGAAACCGGTCTCGCTCGCGGATCTGAAATTCAAGACCATCGGAGTTGGCAAACCTCGCGATGTCGATCTGCGACCGTTCTTCGCGATCCACGACCGCCGCCAGACGGTGTTCTTCGATGTCTTCGGCACCACCGAGTGGGCTAACCGCGAGGCGGAAATCCTCGCCGCGCGCAAACGTGAGATAGAGCTCACCGCACGCACCGTCGATCTGCTGCGCATCGGTGAGCAGCAACCGGAGAAGGATCACAACCTGCAAGGAGGGAAATCCCGCACGGGTGAAAGTAATGGCCGGAAGCAGCGGGATGCGGTGGATGGCGGATGGTTTTCTTTCGAGATGGCCATCGCTCCAAATGAGCCGAACGAACTCCACTGCACTTACTGGGGCGGCGAGTCTGGAGACCGTGAGTTTGACATCCTGGTGGATGAAATCGTCATCGCCACCCGCGAGCTCCATCAGGACAGACCCGGCGAGTTCTTCGACGTCATCAATGAAATACCTCAAAATCTCACGAAGGGAAAAAACAAGGTGACCATCCGCTTTCAGGCCCACCCCGGCAAAATGGCCGGAGGATTGTTCGGAATCAGAACGATCAAGCGATCAGGGAGCAATCCTTGATCGATGTGTCAGCGCCCGCATCCCATATCAGCACAAGCCAGCCCACTCTAATTTGCTAACTACAAACTGAAAAACCTAATCATGAAACCCATCCCTTTCACTCTTCTCGCCTGTAGCGGATTCTTTGCCGT
>JAYTLO010000279.1:0-1396 GCA_043729385.1 Akkermansiaceae bacterium | reverse complement strand
GCCGGGGAAACGCCGGCGGGCTTTTTCATGTCCGGGAATCAAAGCGTTTGGGAACAGGGTAATTGTTGAGGTGGCGGGAGGCAGGAGGATGGAGCCGTGACGGTTGTGGTGATTTCTGTCAGTGATCAGATCGCGGCCCTCCGGTTCGCGTTTGAATCGACGATGGCGGTGTCGTCCGCAGGTGGCTTTCCGGCAGCCACATGAAAAACCTCCGCGCTGCCCTGATGAACGGGGCAACGCGAAGGAAGGATCCGGCTTAACGGGAGAAGTGATTATTTCTTCTTGGCGTCCTTGCTGTGATCGTGGCCGTCGCCTTCCTTGTGGTCGTGGTCATCGCCATGGTCGCAGGTGCAGGCGTATTCCGCGTTAGGGCATTTCGGGCACTTGGTCATGTTGAGGTTGAACTTGGCGTTCACTGCCTTGGCTTTGGCGTTGGCTTTGATCTGGACGACGGTTGGGTAGTCGTTGCCGGCGGGGACGGCCTGGTCGGAGATCAGCTTGTTGCCGTCTTTGCTGAAGACGAGTTTGGTAGGCTTGGCGCGGTCGCCAAGGGTGGCCGTGATGACCTGCTCGCCGGGAGCGACGACTTTGTTATCGTCATCGACGAAGCGGATTTCGACCTTCTTGTCCTTGTTGACGAAGAACTCGACGTGGGGTTCGACGGCGGTGATGAGCTTGCCACCGGTGGGACCGGCTTTGACTTTATCGTGATCGTGTTTGTCTTCGGCAGCCCCGGCGGTGCAGGCGAAGCCGAGGGCGATGGCGGCGATGGTGAGGAGTGATTTCAGTTTCATGGTGGTTTGGTTTGTGGGGTTGGTTCGGGTTGTTTTGCGATGCCGCGTTGGCGGAGGCTTTGACCTCTCCGTTGCTGCGGAAATTCAATTAATGTGAAGCGGCGGATTCGGATTCGATGGATTTGGCGGCAGCCTTGCGGCCGAGGAGCCAGAACATGGCGGGGGTAATGGCCATATCGAGGAGGGTGGAGGAGATGAGTCCGCCGACGATGACGACGGCGACAGGGTGCAGGATTTCCTTGCCGGGCTGATCGGCGGCGAGGACCAGCGGGATGAGACCGATGCCGGCAGAGAGAGCCGTCATCATGACGGGAACGAGGCGTTCCTTGGTGCCGCGG
Organism: Akkermansiaceae bacterium; assembly: GCA_043729385.1. GTDB lineage: Bacteria > Verrucomicrobiota > Verrucomicrobiia > Verrucomicrobiales > Akkermansiaceae > Luteolibacter. The sequence goes on along the minus strand of JAYTLO010000279.1, from coordinate 264 downwards.
ATGATCATGGCTTTGGTGAAGCCTTCGCCCTCGTGTTGCATGAGATGCAGATAGTGCGAAATCATCATGATGCCGTTCCGGGCCGCAACGCCGCCTACGGCGATGAAGCCGACGAGGGTGGCGATACTGATGTTATTCAGTTTGAAGTAGGTGAAGACAAGGCCACCCATGAGGGCGAGCGGGATATTCACCAACACCTGCAAGGCGAGGGAGGCGCTGCGGAAATAACCGAAGAGCATGAGAAAGACCGCGCCAAAAACGATG
>JAYTLO010000278.1:0-1313 GCA_043729385.1 Akkermansiaceae bacterium | reverse complement strand
AAAACTTCGCGGTCATCTCTGGCAGGGTCGTTTCTTCTCCTGCGTCCTCGACGACGACCATTGGGCCACCGCCCTCCGTTACGTCGAAATGAACCCCGTCCGGGCCCGCCTCCTCCCGCAGTAAGTCCGATTGCGGCACCTGGCTCGACACCTTTAGTAACTTCTGTTGGAATAGATACTCCAAAGTCCCAATCAGCTTCTCCTTCGGCACAAATCGATCCGATCCCCGCACGCTCACCTGATTCCCGCCCGTCGTCGTCACCGGCAGATAACTCACCGGCAGCTTCGCCCGCTTAATCATCTCGTCTACCACTTGGCCTGGCCCATTTTTTTCGATAATCAATTGAATATGTCCCACCAAGTGCGGATGATGGCACAAGCGGCTCAGCCGTGCTACTAAGTCATGATAGTCGGTGCCCATACGAAATCGTTCTACTAGCACCACCCGTAACTCGCGACGAATCGAGATGCGAGTAAGTGGCTGCATCGCGCTTGCCTGTCGGAATCACTCAGTACTCCAGTAACACCAACGCCGCATGGTCGCGGACCTTCGCTAAATCCACGGCCAGATAACACATGGGGCGATGCGGCGCATAGCGTAAGTCCGCCCGGCTGCACTCATCGAACATCGGAACCTCCGCTGAGAAACTCCGCTCCAGCCACTCTTCTTCAAACACATTCCGGTGCGGCGAGGCAAAGGCGCACTCGAACTCGTTCGTAAACTGCTCCGCCGTCTTGCGCTTCCGCTCGCCATTCAGAAAGCTCTCTGTCACCCGCCCACTGCTCTCGGCGGACGCCGAAATCTTCAGCCAGGTCCGCGTCGACGATTGCTTCGCCACCCACTCGTCATAGAAGAAGCCCCTCGGCCCCTGCGGCGTCGACTGTAACCACAGCGCTCCATTCGTTGCTGCCAACATCGGCGTCGCCGCCGAATAGACTTCGTCCGAGATAGCCGCCGCTTCGTCCATGATCAGAAAATCGGCCGTAAACCCACGCACGCGGTCGCGATGCGCCGGCCGCGGTCGAATTCCCGATCAATGATGGGAGCCATTCGGAAATACAATCGACCCTTTATTCGCCGCCTCCATCCGCAGCGTCAAATGTAACTGATGCGCAAACTCGCGGCACCGGTTCGCCAGCGCCATCGACTGCCGCAAGAAAGCCGCCGGGGAGCTTGTATCTATAGGGTAAAGTCAAATCGGATAAACCGAAATGTCATATCAACCCATCTACCGCTACGCCCTGCTACCCGATCAAGCTTACTCCGCCTACTCTCGCCCCCGCCGCGATCATGAAGATGGATCTTACGAAAT
>JAYTLO010000277.1:0-11089 GCA_043729385.1 Akkermansiaceae bacterium | reverse complement strand
ATGAGCCGATTCGTGGTCCAAAGGGTCTTGTCATCGTCATCTCATCCTCACGGCGAACACGTTTCGCCGCTCCTTGAACTTTTTTGTCCTGCACCCGTCCGCCCACATCCACCGGTAATTACCTTGCCAAGCCGGACCAAGCTGAATCTGCTGCGAGCGTGATCGAAAGATTCAACGGTGAATGGTGCGCAATCTAAAAATCCTCTATCTGATTCCCGCCATTGTTGCTCTGGCGATGATCATTTACGGGGTGATCGCCTCGTCAGTAAACACTCGCGACAACCTGCGCGATTCCGCTGATGTCGCTCATAGCCGCAAAGTCCTCGTCGCCCTTCAGGAAACACTTGGCTACATGCTCGATCTCGAGACTGGCCAGCGCGGATTCATCATCACCGGCGATGAGGCCTATCTGAAGCACTACGAATTCGCCTTGGAGAAATTGGATTCGCCCTTCTCCGCGCTCGCCTTGCTGACCCGCGGGAATCCGATGCAGCAACTCAAGATCGGCGTGATCCAGGAGGTCGTCAGCCAGCGGAAGAAGTCGATGGCCTACGCCATCAATGTTAGGCGAAATGAGGGACTCGACGCAGCCGTGGCCGATGTGCAACAGAGCGGCGGCAAGGAACAGATGGATCGCATCCGCCATCACATCGACGAGATGCGCGACGATGAGGTTGCCCTGATCGACCGCAGCTTGCAGAAACTCGCGGACAATGTGCGGCAGACGAACCTCACCGTCACCATCGCCGGGGTGGTGGCAATCGCCTCCGGGGTGACCGGCGTGCTGTTGATCCTACTCTTCCTAACCGCCAGCAGGCGGGAAAAAGAGCAACGCCTCCAGAAGGAAAAAGCCGAGGACGCGGACCGTGCGAAGAGCGATTTCCTCGCGATGATGAGTCACGAAATCCGCACGCCGATGAACGCGATCCTCGGCTTCGGCGAGCTACTCCACGACATGGTCCAGACGCCGCAGCAGAAGCATTTCTCGGCGGCCATCTTATCCAGTGGGAACTCCCTGCTCTCACTCATCAACGACATTCTCGACCTCTCCAAGATCGAAGCCGGCAAGCTCGATTTCCATCCCGAGACCATCCTGATGGAGCAGTTCGCGCATAATCTCCAGACCTTGTTCTCCTTCCGCGCGGCGGAAAAAGGCTTGGATTACTCGATCGTGATCGACCCGAAATTACCGCCGCAGTTATCCTTCGACGCCCTGCGACTGCGGCAAGTGCTCGTCAATCTGGTGGGCAACGCCATCAAGTTCACCCGCGAGGGTTCCGTCACGGTTCGCCTAAGCGCAGAGCCAACCGCCGCGGACGATACGGTCATGCTGCACCTTGAAGTGGCCGATACTGGCATCGGCATTCCCGAGGATCAGGCAGCGGAAATTTTCCGGCCGTTCTATCAAATCGACTCGAAGCAGAGCCGGCATTTCCAAGGCACCGGCCTCGGCCTGAGCATCAGCCGTCGCCTCGTCGAGGCGATGGATGGCACCCTTGCGGTGGAAAGTGTGTTAGGGAAAGGATCGGTTTTCCGGGTCGCGCTGCCGACGCGCGTCAGCAGCCGTGCGGAAAAGTTTGCCGTGGAGCAACACGCCGGACCGGTTGATTTCAACCTGCTGAAGCCGTCGAAAATCTTGGTCGCCGACGATGTGCCACTCAACCGCGACCTGATTAAGAGTTACCTCGCCGGCACCGGGCACCAAGTCATCGAGGCAGAAGACGGCGAGCAAGCGGTGCAACTTTGCCTCAAGCACCAGCCGGACATCGTGCTGATGGACATCCGGATGCCCACCCTAAACGGTCGCGAAGCGCTGGCTCAACTCCGAGCGCGTGAGGAAACCCGCCAGATTCCGGTCATCGCCGTGACTGCTTCCTCGCTGCTCAATAGCCAAGTGGAACTCAAGTCACTCTTCGACGGCTATGCCGATAAGCCACTCAGCCGCAGCAAGTTATTTGCTGAGCTGGCGAAGTTCATTCCGCTCGCCGAGCCACTTCCACGGATTATTGAGAATGCCCCACCGCTCGCCACCGCGCCTGATGGTTCCCCGCACGATTGGACGGAACTATGTGTGACTCTCACGGCACTTCAAGACACAGTTTGGCCAAATCTCGCGAAACTCGTCCCGGTCCAAGCGACCATGCAGTTTGCCAAAAATCTCGCAGAACTCGCTGCCGCACATTCCTGCTCGCCGCTTGCCGACTATGCCAGTCAACTTCTGCTATCGGCCGAGCTGATGGACTTCCCCCAAGCTAGCAGTTTGTTAGAATCATTTCCGCGAATCATCGCCTCCCTCCGCTCCTCCCATGTTTGACCGCCTGCCACACACCGATGCTCCGTCGCTGATCCTCGTCGTGGATGACGAGCCGAAGAACATCCAAGTCGTCGGCGCATTGCTCATCAAGCACGGCCATGAAGTCATCGCCGCAGACAGTGGACCGCACGCCCTCGCGAAATTAGAATCCGTCAAACCCGACATCATCCTGCTAGACGTGATGATGCCTGGGATGACCGGCTTCGAGCTTTGCCGCATCCTCCAGGCCAACCCGGAAACGCGCGAAATCCCAATCATTTTCCTCTCCGCCGCTGCGGACAAAAGCTTCGTCATCGCCGCCCTTCAGAACGGCGGTGTGGACTACATCACCAAGCCCTTCCACGGCCCCGAGCTGCTCGCCCGTGTGGACCACCACTCGAATCACCAGAAAGTCCGCCGCCGACTCGCCGAGATGATCGCGGAGAAAAACCGGTTGTTAGAAATCGTCGCCCATGATTTGAAGAACCCACTCAACGGCATCCAGTTCGCCGCCATGATGCTTGCGGAGAAATCCACCGGCGCAGATTCTCGTCAGGACGTCCTTGTCGAGAGCATCAAGGACTCCGCCAGTCGGGCCTTCGAAATCATCGCCAAACTGCTAGCCACACCGGGTCTGGAGCACGCGAAATCCAGCATCCGCAAGGAGCCAATCTGTCTGAAGGAAAACGCCCTCAAGGCGCTCAAAATTTTCGAGCAACACATCCGCAGCAAGGAGATCCAGCTCGACCTGCGCATGCCGGAGCAAAGCGTAATCGTCCTCGGCGAGGACAACTCACTCCGCTGCTGCCTCGAAAACCTAATTTCTAACGCCATCAAATTTTCCCCGAAAGGCGCGAGCGTGCGCATCCAAGTCAGTCCCGCAGAAAGCCACGGGGAATTCCGGATCGACGACCAAGGCCCGGGATTTCACGCAGATGAAATTAACTCGATGTTCCAAAAATTCACCCGCCTCAGCGCCCGGCCCACCGGCGGCGAGGCATCGACCGGGCTGGGATTGCACATCGTCCAAGAACTCATCAGCGCCATGGAAGGCAGCGTCAGCTACGAAAAAAGCCATTGGGGAGGAGCCAGCTTCTCACTCAAGCTGCCGCTTGCTGGGGAAAGTTGAAGAGCGTTTCACGGTCGCAAGCACAGTGGCGCGGGCATTCTGCCCGCAGCCTATGTCCCGCCATTTTCCCTTCTAATACCAGAACCCGCTATTTCGCGAGCGAGGCAATCGCCGCAGCCATCACGGGATCGGCCCATGCTTCGATGACCTTGCGCTCTTCAGGTGATAGCGACTGGATCTGGCAGCGCTTCGCGAAATGAGCACGACTCGTATCGTCGATCACCACCGCCACGCCCGGCGTGATCCCCTTGCGGTGCGGCGTATTTCCCGAGGGCGTGTGGTAGGTGGCGATGGTTAGACGCAATGCGGTGTCGCCACCCAATGGGATGATGTTCTGCACGGACCCTTTGCCATAACTCACCTCGCCGACGACGGTGGCCCGCTTGAGATCTTGGAGCGCACCGGCGGTGAGTTCGGACGCGGAGGCAGACATCCGGTCGAGCAAGATCACCAGCGGATAGTCTCGCCGTCGGCGCTGCCGGTCGGGTGTTTTCAGCGGTTCGGCGGACTCCCCTTCCCGCCCGCGGGTGGTGACGACGGCGGTGTTAGGCGGTAGGAACAGACCGAGGATTTTGACGGTTTCTCCTAAGTCGCCACCGCCGTTTTCGCGAAGGTCGAAGATGAGGGACTTCATGCCGCTGTCTTCGAGTTCGTCGAGCGCGGCTTCCATTTCACGAGCGCAGCCGCTCCCGAAAGTCGCGAGGCGGACGTAGCCGATGCCGGATTCTTTGGCCCAGATCTTCGCCTCGGCCACCGAGCGTTGCTCCACCACGCGATGAACCAGCGCCACCTCTAACGGGCGCGGCGCGGCGGGCGACTTGATTAGCAGCCGCGTGGTCTCACCTGCCGCGCGGCGCAGGGGCCCGGCCAAATCGGCGAAGTCCACGCCTTGCGTTTTCCGGCCATCGATTTCTAACACACTCGATCCCGGCAGCACGCCGGCGACGGCTGCCGCACCTAACGGCGAGACCGCTGCGACGTAAGGCCCATCATCGCGCAAGCCGAGAGTGAATCCGAGCGATGGAGAGTCCGGGTTGAGATCCTTGTGGTCGCGCAGCTGGGTGGCCATCTCAGGATGGATAAATGACGAGTGCGGATCGAGGCTGGCGAGCATCCCTTCGAGCGCGTGATTGACTAACCGATCATAGGCCAGGCGATCCACATCCGGGTGGCGCTTGCGGACGGTTTCCAAGACTTCGACGAAGCGCTCAATCGCCGGATAGGCCGCCTCATCTGGATCGGGCGGAGAGGCGATGGCGAGGGTGCTGATGCCGCACAGCAGGCAAACGAATTTCATGGCGGAATGGCTAACATTTGCGCCGCCGGGTGATAGAGAAAAATCGCGATGTGGACTCAACGAAAATGGATTTGTGAAGCACATTCTTTTTTATGTTTTGGATTGCGAGCAAGCGGGTCGTGGCTAATCTCCTGACGACTGCTGTGTACGACTATTTTGGTAGCTGGCCCGAACCGATATGATTGAACCGGGGTCATCACCCGGCGAACGATGTCATGCCTTTTTAGGAAGACGGAAAAGCGCCGGACGACCCCACTTACAGAGTTTACGGAACGTGGCTCACAGCGCCAAGGACGGCACAGCGGTTTTCTTTTTCCCCCTTCCAACGAAGGGGCGAGGCGGGTGAAACCACTGGGGTTTTTCAAGACGGACGCCGTGTTTTTTGATCAGCGGTTGTTTTCCTGAATCGTGATTGCGTGATTTTCACAGACGCCGCATCGTCGGCGCGTGATGCGATTTGCGGTGTTAGGAAGTGGGAGTGCGGGAAATGCGGCAGTCGTCGAGTGCGGCGGGCTGCGACTGATGATCGACGCGGGATTGAGCGCGAAACAACTGACACTTCGCCTCCAACAAGTCGGGATCGATCCTGCCTCGCTGGACGGAATTTTACTCACCCACGAGCACGGCGACCACGTCCGCGGACTCAAAATTTTTCTCAAACAGAACCCGGTGCCGGTATTCACCACCGCCGCCACCGCGCGGGTGGTGCGGGAGGCTGGGATCGACGGCGGGACGTGGAAATTTTTCGAAGCAGGCCAAGTGTTTGCCATCGGCGGAATCGCGGTGGAGACCTTCGCGATCCAGCACGATGCGGTGGACCCGGTGGGCTTCGTGGTCGGCCATGACACGCGGCGGCTGGGGTTTCTATCAGACGCTGGCTTCGTGACCCGCAGCATGACCGAGCGCTTGCGCGGGCTGGACGGCATATTCGTGGAGGCCAACTACGACGAAGGTCTGCTAGAAGCCGATACCAAGCGCCCGTGGTCGATCAAACAACGGATCAGCTCGCGGCATGGGCATTTGTCGAACAGCCAAGTCGCTGGGTTGATCCGGGACATCGCCCACCCGGCACTCGGGCGAGTGGTGCTGGGCCATTTAAGCTCGGACTGCAACTCGCCGGACATCATCCTCGCAAGTCTGCGCGAGTGCCTAACGGAACTTGGCCACGGCCATGTCGAACTCCATTGCGCGTGCCAACACGAGCCATCGGCGTGGTTCGATCTGCAAGCGGTGCCGGTGCTAGCCGCCGCCGCTGAGGATCTCCAGCGATCTAACGTTCAATGCGGCACTTGAAGACGCACCAATCCGGATTTCATCAAAGGACAAGTGCGTGGGCAGCTTGCCGGTGCAAAAGGCTGGCCCCAGCGGGATGCTTCCCTTATGCAAACTAACATCGCCGGTCTTGCAGTCATAGCGCAGCGTCACCTTGCCGGCACCGAGCACGGGATTGCCAGGCAGGATCACCGGAATCCGCTGTTTCACATCCAGCGACCAGGTGCGCTCTGGGCCGAAGGAGTCGCCGAAAAATAGCAGTTCGGTGCCTTTGCTAAAGAAGCTGATGCCTGCCCAACCGTCGGTGTGGAACTCCCCGTTGGATGGTAATTCCACTTCGAGAGTTGCGAGGAGCACCGGCTTACTTGCGTCCGGCTGCGGTGACTGAAGCCGCCGAAATACCGAGAAATTCAGGCCTTCCATGCGATCCTGTGAGATCGAAGGATTGCCATAATCCAACCGCCACTCGGCCTTCGCGAACGGGCCACTCACGATGGAGTCGAACTGGCTCAAGCTCGTCGTGAAGCGATTGCCGTCGGCTGGGAAGCGCTCGATCCCATCTGTCCCCAAAACTCGTGCGGCCTCGCCCGTGGATAGAATTTCACCTTCGCGGTGGCCATTGATCCGCATTTTAACTTTACCATCCAGGACGTGCAGTTCATCAGGACGATCGCGATGGGCCTCGATTCCGAATTCAGTTCCTAGGTCCACTGCGGACATCGCCGCAGTCGTGACCTCCAATTTCGCGCCGGATTTTTCCACCCGGAAGCGCCCGCGGCCCTCTGCTAGATGGAGGGATTCCCGCGACACAAACGTCAAAGTGGACGGCCCTTCGATGAATGCTAAAATCCCCAGACTTGGTGAAATGCGGGCCTGTCCATGTAGCAATTGAAGCGTGGCACCCTGGTGTAAATTCACCGAACTCCCGCCGACAGGTGACGCGCCCTCGATCTGCCAGACCGCGTCGGGCGAGAACTGGACGTCAGCAATCACCGCCCCCGCGCCACCAGCGTTATTCCGATAAATCATCACAGCTAACAACACGACCGCAGCCGCAGCGGCCCACCAAGCGAGACCGGCTGGAAACGTCCTGCGAGAGACCGGAACGACCTTGTTATTCACCGGCTGATCTTCGAATTCCTCGCACAGCGAGTGATGGAGCAAGGCATACTCGCCGTAGAGTTTTGCAAGTTCCGGCTCCACTCGCATTCGCTGCTGGAAGCCGTCGAAAGCGGGTTGGGAAATAGAGCCATCCAGCACTTGCTGGATCATTTGATGGTCGGTGCGTTTCATCCAGAGTTGCGTGAGGTAGCGAGAAGTTGGCGTTCGATGCAGCGCTTGAGAGCCGCACGGAGATTGAAGAGAATGGCTTTAAGAGTCCCCGCGCTGCGGCTGGTCGCGGTGGCATACTCTTGGAGCGAGGAACTTGTGGCATAGCGGTGGTGCAGCAGATCCCGGTCCTTCGGCCGCAGCCGCAGCAAGCAGCTCCGCAGCGCCAAGTGGCGTTCCTCAAGTCCCTCGGGTTCCACTTCTAACTCCGGCGACAAACGTTCGATTAGATCGTCGTCAAAAATCAACCAGCCATGAGAAATCAAGCGGCGGCGGTGATTGAGCAGGTGGTAGCGGATCGTTTGAAACGCCCACGCCTTGAAATTCGTGCCGAGCTGATATGACTCCCGTTTCTGCCAGAGCGTGATGTTTACCTCCTGCAACAGATCGCGTGCGCCCGAGCCACCCGGTGCGAGCGACCGGATGTATGCAAGCATCGACGTCTGGTGATTCGTCAGCTCCGCCACGAATTCCTCCGATCCTGCATCATCCTTGGTTTTTTCACTCATGCCTCACCACCATCTAAAAATGTCGGAATGCTGCAAGCGGTTTAGATGGATGTCTTAAAACTCGGGTTTGTAGGCCCAAAGACAATCGACCGCATTCTACATAAATTTTATGTACTAACGGAATAAGAGATCAAGCTGGTGGAGGGTGCGTGATTCCAGCATCATCATGAGCGATGAACCTTCAATCCTATCAACGGCTGATCATCGGCTATCACGGGTGCGATGCCACGGTGGCGGATCATATCATCCACACTGGCGGACTCTTGCAGCCGAGTGAAAACGAATACGATTGGCTCGGAAGCGGGATCTATTTTTGGGAGTTCGGCCCGGAGTGAGCCTTGGAATGGGCGGCCGAGCATCACCGGAAACTTGCGGTCGTGGGCGCCATGATTCAGCTTGGCACTTGCTTCGATCTGCTGGATCGGAGAAACACGGCGATTCTCGGCTCAGCGTTTGAAGAGTATCGGCTCAAACTTGCCAAGAGAGGCATGGATTTGCCCGAAAATTCTTCCGGTCCAGCCTGAAACGGAACCGGAATTGTGCAATGATCAATTGGTTACTCGAAACTCTCGGACACGATGACTCTGTGCGTTTTCAGACGGTGAGAGGAATGTTTCAAGAGGGCGGAGAAGCCTTTCCAGGTTCCAGCATCCATGCAAAATCGCACATCCAAGTTGCGGTCCGGGATCCGGCTTGCATCCTCGGTTATTTCAAGCCAACTCTATGGCCATGAAGATGAATGCTATCCCCAATTTGGATATCGGAGAGGTTTGGAAAAAAGCCTCCAAACGAATTCGCAACATGAGCGAGGAGGAAAGTCTCTCGATTTTTGTGAATGCCGGCATCCTCACGCCGAAGGGCAATGTCCGTAAGCCATTCCGCGAAGTGATCGTGCCAATTAAATTAGTTCCACGATAAGGCACGCTGGTGGAAGGAGTGTTGAAATACCCCGCCCGTTAGAACCTAGGCTGATGAATTTCTCCCCTTTGGGGCTGACTCTTATCGATGGATGATTGAGGCAGCCCATGAGGAAACACCCCCTCGTCCATAACTCTAACTCCCATATCTCGCATGAAATACTTATCTCACGCCGCCAGGGTCTTCACCGTTTTTGTTAGTTTCGGCTGGCTCACTCAAGCGCGGGGCGAGCCGCCTGCTGCTCCAGTGATTGCTGCCGAGGCGGTTTATAAATCCGGGCAAGCGTCGCCTGATGGCATCGGAAAATTTTTCCATGGCCGTGAGATTGCCAAGGTGATGGGGCATCCGGCGATTGGTTGGTTAGAACGCGACGAGCGCGAAAAAGAAGAAGCTCCGAGCAAGGCGATCAATGCGCTGAAGCTCGCGCCCGACGCCGTCATCGCAGACATCGGCGCGGGTTCGGGTTACTACTCGTTCCGGATTTCCGCCAAAGTGCCGCAGGGCAAGGTGATGGCCATCGACATCCAGCCGGAGATGTTAGTTTTTCTCAAGCAGCGCGCTGCTGAGTTAAAAATCACCAATGTGATTCCGCACCTCGGAGCGATCGACGACTTGAAACTGCCCGCCGCATCGCTCGATGCCGCGTTGCTGGTTGATGCGTATCATGAGTTTTCCCAGCCGGCGGAGATGTTAGCGTCGCTGGTTAGCGCCCTGAAACCGGGCGGGCGAATCTTCCTGTTGGAGTTCCGTGGGGAGGATCCAGAGGTGCCGATTAAGCCGCTTCACAAGATGACCGAGGCGCAGGCGAAATTGGAGTTTGAGGCTGCGGGATTGCGCTTCGTGTCGAACCGCCGGGAGCTGCCATGGCAGCATTTCATGGTCTTCCAGAAACCACCGGCGAACTAACGCTTGAGCACTGGGAAGCCCGCATTCGGTCGCAGTTTAGCGGGTGGCTCGATTTGGAAAGAACCGGTATCACCGAGCTGATAGGACGTGTAGGCGATCGGGATCACCGTCAGCAGCAGCGCCGGTTCGTCGTCGCGAACGATCTTGTCGATGTGAACCACGGCGGCGCAGTTCGGGCTTTTTTTGACGACCAGAAGATCGCCAGGTTTGAAGAAAGCCGCCGCCTCGGCTTGCGGCGTGGGAAAGACATATTCGATAAAAACCGGATAAGGCATCGGCTTGGTGAAATCGTCCGGCTTCACCAGCGCTTGCGCCCGCAAGACGATGCCGGGATCGAAGAAATCCTTGGGACCCATTTTCCGCACCGTCTCGATCTGATAGTCGCCCTCGACATACGTCAGCAGCAGCGGGCGGTCGAAGTTGGTGAGGTAGTTGCGCATCAGCAGAGTGTTCGCCCGCAGCCGCTGCTCCTCGGTGTAGCCGAAGTAGCGCTTGTAGAGTTCCTTAGGCGCGAGTGCATTACCATCCGGTACATCCGTTAGTGGATACTTTTTCAAAACGGGCAGCCGCCCAAGCTTGCCGAGGATCTGATAGTTCCTGGGCACCTCCGGGTTTCCGAAGATATCCAGGCAGACCGCCCAACTGACGACCGCGAAACACAAGGCCAAGGCATTGGCTAACAACCACCAGAAATAGGCGGGCCGGCGTGGTGGTGGCTCTTCGACGGTGCGGGGCACGGCTGTGATTCTCAAGGTGTGCCGCAAGCTTCGCCATCCGCTACCGCGTGAGTGCCGGGTGCTTCGTCGGTGGTCTCGAACGAGGTGCCGCAGCCGCAGGACCGTGCAGCTTGGGGATTGTGGATCTTGAAACCCGCGTCGGTTAGATCGTCTGAGTAGTCCATTTCGCAGCCACGCAGGCGGTCGAAGCTATCGGCCGCCACGATCACGCGAGCGGTGCCGGACTCCACCACCGCGTCGCCCGGCTCGGGATCGGCCACGTTCATTTCATACTGCCAGCCGGCACAGCCGCCGCGGCGGACTGCCAGACGCAGGCCAGATTGAGCGGATTTCGACCGACTCGACAACAGCTTGCCAAGTTCCTCGATGGCTTTAGGGGTGATGGTGATCATGTGCGCGGCGGCAACCTAGGGTCATCCACCGAGATTTGAAACTGGAAATCGAAAGAAGCTCGCTTGCCACCGTTTGGCGGCGTGGCAGAGACGTTTGGATTCGGGATTTATCCCGTGAAATTCAATTCAGAGAAAGGTCTTGACGCGCCATCCCTTCACCTCTTCATTCCGCCCCGCCCGCGATTTTTCGCGACGCCCCTAGGCTAGGTGGGGTGTATCCTATTTTTTGACTCAAGCGTATTTATTCCATGTCTTCATCCAAAGATTCGTCCAAAAAACCCGTCGCAAAACCTCAAGTCAAGGTTCC
>JAYTLO010000276.1:0-1026 GCA_043729385.1 Akkermansiaceae bacterium | reverse complement strand
CTCACGGGGCCCTGCCCGCCTGCTGAAAGGCAGATGTAGCCTGGAGTTCGAGGGGCAAAGATTTGTTGCGGATAGTGAGCCGGGGAGAGAATATTGGCTCGAACTCTCCGAGGGCACCCGCGCGAGCCTTGGCGAGTTGCTGAAGCCGCGAGGCTGGCTGGAGTGGGACGAGTTCGAGATCGAGTTCCACGGCTCGCTGGAGTGGATCGGTTGGGGTTGCGGGCACCTGGGGGTCTTTGGCGGCATCGCTCGGATTGACAAGGTCGTGTCCGCGGTCTTCTCAGCGCCCCCCCGTTGCAGCGTTTGAGGCGGAAACATTCGCGAGCGCAATCCGCGCACGAAAGCGCTTCAATTCGAGGGCTAGTGCGCGCGACATAAAACAGGGGGTGGCCCGCCACTGAAGGTAGGTGCACCGGCCTTGCCACGTGCGGCGCGGAGGTCATCCCGGTCTGACTTTTCGAAAGCGCGGCGGCAGAATCGCGTTTGCCTCGTCGTATTTGTCTTTCAAGTCGGCTAACCGATCAGCAAGTTCCGGAAAATCCTTCATCATACCGGGTAACCCGGTGTCCGGGTCGAGAAAGTTGGCGATCTTGTCCCGAAGGTTTATGACGCGTTCCAGGTTCTCGTGGTCCGCCAGGGTGACTGGCGTCCGCCATTCCGCGTGAAACGTTTCCGGGTCGATGTGAATGTCCTCGGGATGAAGAGCAAAATCCTCTTCGCGGCGCCCCGATTGAACCCACTTTCCGAGGGCCACTTCTCGCTCCATCTTTAACTCGACGAAGGCGCCATAGACTGTCGTGCTTGCTTCAACGCGTTCGGTCTCGACCTTTCGAACGAGGTCTAGGTACTTATTCTGCGCGTAAGAATTTCCTTTGAGCGCCTTAATTTTGAGCGCCTGAAGGACTGCCTCGACCGAGGAAATCTCTCGGGTGCTTCCGTCCGGGCTCGTTTGCGTCAATGGCGTGAAGGCGGACTCGAGGATCATCTGCATTGTGAAAGGCTGGTGGGGGGGAGGTATGTCGCCGG
>JAYTLO010000275.1:0-23657 GCA_043729385.1 Akkermansiaceae bacterium | reverse complement strand
CAAGGCAAGAGCCGTATGAGGTAATTCCTCACGTACGGATCTGCGCGGGGGGCCGCCGGTAACGGCGGTTCCTACCGCAATCCTCGCATGGTAACATTTTGTCGCTATTTTTTAGAAAATGTTACCATGCGAGCGGCATCCGCCCACCGGGTCGGATAATGGCATGGAGTAAGTCTTTCCGTATAATTTCAATTCCTTGGGTTCATTCTCTCGAGTCCTCGAGTCTACAACGACTTAGTCATGAGGACTAATACCGCCCACTGACCCCGCCCATCTGTTCTGTTCGGGGGAGGTGAGGATGATGATGCGAAGCGGACTTGCGGAGTCAGAGAGTTAGAAAAGTGAATCTAGCGGGAGAGCCGGACGCTCTGCTTTAGCGCCGGGAGCTGGAAATCACGCTCCGTGTGGCGCGAGTTCCAGTTCCAGTGAGTGACGCCCATGTTCCAGACCGGTAGCCGTGAACAGGTAGCATTTCGCCCCATAGCGAGCAGATGGATTTGAGTTAGTTTATACGCTCTTCAATGTGGGAAACGTCCCTATTTCCCGCCTTGTGGTCCTCAGTGAATCGCGGTCTTTTGGCATATTTTTACTCCTGTCCAACTCCCCACCACTATGCAAAACGATGATGATCCCTCTAACTTTCCCGCTCGTGGCGGGGAAGCGCCGGATTCGCTTTCGGCTGATGAAAAAGCCCTACTCGCGAGTCTAGCAGACCGTGGTATTCCGCGCCGGGAATTTCTCAAGCTGGTGTCGAACACCGGCGTGGGTGTCTTCGGGATGCAGATGCTAACCGAGCAGCGGACCTACGCGGAAGCGGCCACACTAACAGCCACGGCCGCTCCGGCCACTGGCATCCCCGTTAGTTTTACGATCAATGGCGTGGCGAAATCACTGAAGCTCGATCCACGGGTGACCTTGCTGGACGCGCTCCGCGAATCGCTCGCTCTAACCGGCACCAAGAAAGGCTGCGACCACGGTCAATGCGGTGCCTGCACGGTGATCGTCGATGGCAAGCGCGTGCTTTCCTGCCTCACGCTCGCCGCGCAGGTCGATGGTGCCAAGGTCACCAGCGTGGAAGGACTGGAGTCGGATGAAGGACTGCACCCCATGCAGGAGGCCTTCATCGAGCACGACGGATTCCAATGCGGCTACTGCACGCCAGGTCAACTTTGCTCCGCGGTTTCCCTGCTTGAGGAGGCGAAACGCGGCGAGCTGAGTTTCGTCACGCCCGACCTGAACGCACCGTTAGCCGAGCTTTCCGACGATGAAATCCGCGAGCGAATGAGCGGCAATATTTGTCGCTGCGCCGCTTACCCGCAGATTCTAGCAGCCATTCGCGACGTGCATTCTAGCAAAAAGTCCGCCCGCACCTGGGGCTTCGCGACCGACGAGGAACTGGCCCTGATTAGAAAGGAATTCGCCCATGAAATCATTTGAATACACCCGCGCCAAGACCGCTGCGGAGGCGGTGAGTTTTTTGAAATCTCATCCTAAAGGACGATTTCTAGCAGGCGGCACCAACCTGCTGGACCTCATGAAGGACGAGATCATGAGTGCGACCGACTTGGTCGATCTCACCCGTCTCGACCTCAATGAAATTCGCGAAACGGAGAACGGAATTTCGCTCGGCGCGCTCGTGAATAACGCAGACACCGCGAACCACCCGCTCGTCCGTAAAAACTATCCGCTGCTGTCGCGGGCGATCCTCTCAGCCGCCAGCGTCCAGATTCGCAACATGGCAACCAATGGCGGCAATCTCCTCCAGCGCACGCGATGCCCGTATTTCTACGACACCGCGATGCCCTGCAACAAGCGCGACCCCGGCTCCGGCTGCGGCGCACGCGAAGGGCTGAACCGCACGCAGGCGATCTTCGGCTGGAGCGAGAAATGCGTGGCCGTGCATCCGTCCGACATGGCGGTCGCGCTTGCGGCGCTGGACGCAAGTGTCCGCGTGCGCGGTTCGGGCGGTGAGCGTGTCATTCCGTTTGCGGAATTCCACCGCCTGCCGGGCGACGAACCCGAGCGCGATATGAATCTCAAAAGCGGTGAGTTGATCGTTGCCATCGAGCTGCCGAAACAAGGTTTCGCCTCTAACCATTACTATCTAAAAGTCCGCGACCGAGCGAGTTATGCCTTTGCCCTCGTTTCCGTGGCCATCGGTTTGGAGCTGGAAGGCGACACGGTCAAGGAGGCGCGAATCGCCATGGGCGGGGTGGCCCACAAACCATGGCGCGCCGCGAAGGCGGAAAAATTCCTCACTGGGAAACCCGCAACTGCTGCGAATTTCGAAGCCGCCGCGGATGCGGAAATGGCCGCCGCAAAACCGCTCGAACACAACGCTTACAAAGTCGAACTCGGACGCCAGGCCATTGTCAGGGCACTGCAACAAGCCGCCAAACTTGGCTAAAACTTCCAACCCTTCATCACCATGCGATACATCGGAAAAGAAATGCGGCGGGTCGAGGGCCTGGCCAAAGTCACCGGCCGCGCGAAATACGCGACCGAATATGAGTTGCCTAACATCGCCTACAGTTATCTCCATCTCGGCTCCATCGCCAAGGGAACCATCCGTAAGCTCGACGTCTCGAAAGCGGAAAAAGCACCGGGAGTGCTCAAGGTATTTTCTCACCTGAATTTCCCCGCGCTGCTGACACTGCCCCCGGAGAGCCGGAGTCCGGACATATCTGATTTCTTTGCCTTTCGAGATGCCAAGATTCTCTTCAACGGGCAGCCGGTCGCGCTGGTGGTGGCGGAGACTTTCGAGCAGGCACGATCTGCCTCGCACCTGATCGAGGTGGAGTATCAGGAGGAGAAATGCGCCAGCGATTTGGCGGACCACTTGGATGCCGCGAAAGACACCGCAAAACAAAAGGAGGCCAAGGAGCGGGGAAATTTCAAAGAAGGATTCGCCGCCGCGCCGGTCAAAATCGAGGCGGAATATAGAATCCCCATCGAGCATCACAATCCGATCGAGCTGCACGGGGCGACGGCGTTTTGGAAAGACGGCAAACTCACGATCTTCGATAAAACGCAGAACGTCTATCAGCTCCGGGATCTGCTCGCGGAGCTTTTCAAGGTGAAGCCTGAAATGGTTGAGGTGATCGCGCACTTCGTGGGCGGCGCGTTCGGATCATGCCTCGCCGTGCATTACTATGCGCCACTGGTCGCGCTCGCCGCGAGGGAGGTCAAACGGCCGGTTAGGCTATCCTACACGCGTCGGCAGACGTTCACCGGTCACGGTTATCGTCCGGACACCTGGCAGAAAATTTCATTGGCAGCGGAAAAAGACGGTAAGCTGACCGCGCTTTCCCAACACTTGGTGGTGAACACTTCTTCCTACAAGGACTATTCTGAAGATTTCCTGTTGGTTGCGCGGATGATCTACACCTGTCCGAATCTAACGACAAAGTTCCAGAGCGTGGCCACCGACCTGCCGACACCCGCACCGATGCGTGCGCCCGGAGCGGTGTCCCAGATGTTCGGCCTTGAGTGTGCGATGGACGAGCTTTCCTACGCTTTGAAAATCGATCCGCTGGAACTCCGGCTCATCAACTACTCGGAGAAGGATCCTGAGAGCGGCAAACCGTTTTCCAGCAAGGCGCTGC
Organism: Akkermansiaceae bacterium; assembly: GCA_043729385.1. Lineage (GTDB taxonomy): Bacteria > Verrucomicrobiota > Verrucomicrobiia > Verrucomicrobiales > Akkermansiaceae > Luteolibacter. The sequence continues at coordinate 20,052 of JAYTLO010000275.1, read as the reverse complement.
GCGAGTGCTACCGCCTCGGTGCGGAAAAATTTGGCTGGAAGGACCGCAAGCCAGAGCCGCGCTCGATGCGCGACGGCAATTTGCTCGTCGGCTGGGGCACTGCCACCGGGATCTGGCCAGCCATGCAAATGAAGTCCAGCGCGCAGGTGACTTTACGCGCCGACGGCACTGCCAGTGTGACCAGCGCCACCGTCGATATCGGCCCGGGCACCTACACCGTCATGACCATCATCGCTGCCGAACACCTCGGGATCGCGGCGGAAAAAGTCAAGTTCGAGCTGGGCGATTCCCGTTTCCCCAAAGCACCCGCGCAAGGTGGCTCCTGGACGACCGCCAGCGTCGGCACCGCGATCCACGGAGGCGCGCAGGAGATCAAGGCAAAGCTGTTGGAACTCGCCATGAAGGTGAAGGACTCCCCGTTCGCCAATGCAAAGGCCGATGATGTCTCGATGTTGGATGGCTTTCTCCTTCTCGAGTCCGGAGAAAAATTAGCCATCGGCGACCTGATGGAAACCAACGGACTCACCGAAATCAGCGTCACTCACGAAGCCGAACCCTCGCCAGAGCGGGAGAAATATTCGATGTCCGCCCACGGCGCGCAGTTCGTGGAAGTGAAGGTCGATCCAGACCTAGGCATCGTCCGCGTCACCCGCGTCATCGAGGTTTCCGCCTGTGGAAAAATCATGAACCCGAAGACCTCGCACAGTCAGGAAATCGGCGGCGTCATCTGGGGCATCGGCATGGCCTTGCAAGAGGCCACGGAAGTCGATCACCGCTACGGCAGGATGATGAATGCCTCATTAGAAAGTTATCACGTTCCCGTCCACGCGGACGTGCATCACATCGAAACGATCTTCGTCGAGGAGGATGACAAGATCGTGAACCCACTCGGTGTGAAAGGCATGGGCGAGCTGGGTCTCGTCGGCATCCCGGCCGCCATTGCGAATGCGGTCTATCACGCCACCGGCATCCGCGTGCGGGACCTACCGATCACGCCGGACAAACTTATTTCCCGCAAGGCCTGATGAAATCGCTGGAGCGCATCCTCACCGCCGCCTGCCGCGAGCGGGATCATCCATGGGCGTTGGCCACACTTGTTAGGACGGTGGGTTCCACCTACCGCAGACCTGGCGCACGCCTCCTCATCTCGCCGGACGGCACCACGACCGGGGTTTTGAGCGGCGGTTGTCTGGAGGAGGAAATCGCGCGAATCGGTCTCGAGGTCATGGCGGAAAAATCTCCAAAGCTCGTGCCTTTCGACACGCAGCGCCTCTACGGCTGCGATGGCAAGCTGGCGATCTTCATCGAGCGGATCGAGCCAGCCGGCGACACCGGAAATTTCCTCACCGCAGTCGCCGCACGGATCAAGCGCCGGGAAATCTGTCGCGTGCGGATTGATGGCTGCGGGCAGAAGGCCCGCGCCACAGTCGCCCGGGCATCCTGCCCGGAGCCAAGCCACTCAGAACTGCTGCCAGACCACGCCCTCGTGATCGAGCGCGAGGATTGCTTCGTGGAAACTCTCCCGCTGCCGGTGCGTCTCCTGATTTTCGGCGACGGTCCCGAAATCGCCCCCATCCGCCTCTTCGCGGCGGGCCTTGGCTGGTGTGTCAGCGCTTACCGCCATCCCAGCGAACTGCCTGCGGATTTCGTAACCGACAGTCAATCCGCTGCCGTGGTGATGACCCACAACTTCGGCCGCGACTTCGCCGCGCTCGATCGCCTACTGCCGTTAGAACTGCCTTATCTCGGCCTACTCGGGCCGAAACGCCGCCATCTAGACCTGATCGCGCGGCTCCAGGAAATCCGCGAGCTAGAGCCTGCCTGGCTCGATAATTTGTTCTCACCCGCCGGATTGGACATCGGCAGCGAGGCTCCAGAGGAAATCGCGCTTGCCATTGTTTCCGAAGCCGCAGCCGTTCTAGCAGACCGTCGCGGGGGATTTCTCCGCAACCGCGTCACCGGGATCCACTCCGTCTGTGCGAAGGAAGCATGACCAACATCGTCCTGATCGCCGCCGGAGAATCCCGCCGGCTCGGCGCGCCGAAGCAGCTTCTGCCATGGGCCGGATACACCCTCCTCCGCCACGCCGCGCTGACCGCTCTGGAAGCCGATCTTGGGTCGGTGACAGTGGTGCTAGGCTCTAACGAAGCCGCTTGTCGCGCCGCGTTGGAAGGCTTGCCCCTGGAAATTTCACACAACTCAGATTGGCCGTCCGGCATGGGCAGCTCCATCGCCGTCGGCGTTCGCGCGCTTCAAGCAAAATCATTAGAAGCCGTCATCGTCATGCTCTGCGACCAGCCATTCGTCACCGCCACGACACTCCGCGATCTCGAAGTAGTATGGCGCCGCAGCGGCTGCGAAGTGGTCGCCACGCGAGCTGGGGAAATCCTAGGTCCGCCCGCCTTATTCTCCTCGAAGCGCTTTCACAGGCTGCTTGATTTGCACGGGCATCAAGGCGCGAAATCCATCCTACAAGACGAGCCTTCGCTGCGGTGGATTGAGTCCCCCGAAGCCGCCATCGACGTGGACACGGCGGAGGATTGGGAGCGGGCAAACTCTCAGATTGCTCTTGGGAGACTGGCGTGAAACATATCGGTATTTCGGTCCTTCGCACGAATCCAGAGTGCTGGAAGCTCTGCTCCAGCCCCGGCAGATGGGAGCTCTGCTCCATGCGGCGCGAAGCTCTTCCTCTTCTCTTCCGCCAAGCCAGCTCCGTCACCCAAATCCAGCAGAGCCGAACCCACCACGGGCGCAATCTGCCCTCCAGAGTGCAGTTGAATCTTAAGAGTTCACGTGACCATCCAATCATCAGAAAACGAATTCAGGCGAGTAAATCCTCACTCCTTCGATCCAGCGGATCATTGTCATCTAGCAAAAGTTTCAGATCGCGAAAGCGGTCGTAACAAATTGTCACGGACATCCTGAGCTTCCGCAGCTCTTGAGAAAAATGCCTCCCCGCCATAGCCGAGTTATTCCGGTGAATTGCTTTGACCCTCAATGCCTCGACTGCTCCGCTCCCCCAGAAACCAGTCAGCGGTGTGTCGGACAAATATGCTCATTTGTCTAATAAGCACTGTTAGCCAAAGAAAAAAAACCACTCGCCAATTCAACATGACCCGGACCATCACCGAAGCGGACATCCCAGCTATCACCCGTGTTGCGACTGCCAGCGGCTTATTCACTAAGGATCAGCTTACTTTGGTTCATCAGATGGTGATGTCAGCGCTAGCCGATTCCAGTTCTAGTTCGCCTTTTTGGCTAGTTCGTGACCATGTCACAGTTCAAGCTATTGCTTATTCCGAGCCAGAACGAATGACTGACGGCACTTGGAACATCCAGTTGATTGCCGTATCTCCCGAGTGTCAGAGATCAGGCATTGGACGCCACATGCTTGCAGACGTTGAGCAGCAGCTTAGAGACCGGGGTGCGCGTGTTGTGCTGGTGGAGACATCCGGCACGGACGATTTAGGATATGTTCGAGGTTTTTACGCTAGCAGCGGATTCACCAAAGAGGCTCGGATTCGTGAGTTCTATGCGGAGGGTGTGGATAAGGTCACCTATCGAAAGAGCCTTTCTTAAATTTCATAACAGCGAACACGACGCGGATGGCACCCCCCACTAGCCCCTTTGTTCTCCATGTTTCCAATTATACAACCTCAACCCCGCGTTCAACGCTGGCTCCCGCTATTGGGGTTGCCATCGCTCGGACGTTAGCCAAAAAAATATGCGCTCCCTCTTCATGCCTGTCCTTTTGCTGGTTGCCATTCCGAACGTATTGGCAGAACAAGAGTGGAAGATCCGCGAAGATGTCCTGATCTACGAGGCAGTCGTTTCTAAAACGTCTATCAAAGTAGTTGTCTCGGAGCAGGCATTTGATCCGAGCAGGCACAAAACCACTGAACTCAAGAATCAGGGGACGGAAGAAAACCCCAATTGGGTTGGAGCTACGATTGACGGCAGAACGGTCATTGGCACCGACCAGACTTTGCCACCTAAAGGATTGCCGCAAGTAAGTCGGATAGCAGTTTACTTTGGAGACAAGAAGGTGGAGGTGCCGCCAGCTCTTACATGCAATGTGTTTCTGCCCCACCTCAGCACCCCGGGAGTCTTTACGATTGCTATGGCGGACACCATCATCAGTGTCTCAGCCAACGCGAAGTGCGTTTTGATTGATTTGGGAGTGGGTGATGGAGGCGGGACTTCTACCGCTTTCTTCGCTATTTCAGAGGACGGCAAGGCATCCACGGAACCACCAAGGAGACCAGAACCATGAAGAGGCAGAATCGGACCCCCGGGAGTAGTTAGCTCCTGGGTCCCACAGCACCCTGCGTACGGCTCCGTAAAAGGGCGGTTCCAATTAGCTTGGGGTCTTTGCCCCGTAGTGAAGAACGATCCAGACGGCTTTCATGTCCGGCACTCCTTGTTCCTCTAACCAACGATTGTTCAGCGCGAATCGCACCATCTCATTCTGGCTCATCCGCCAATAACCTTTGCGGCTGCGCGTCGCTATATGCACCTTTTCGGGATCTGCTCCCAATGCTAACAACTGGCGGCGGCGCGTGCGTGGCTGCTTCGAACTCACGACCCCCCATCGCTCCCATCTTTCTTCGTGCTCTCGCAAAATAGCGGGAGTGGACATTTTTGTCCACTTGCCGATGCGTGGCGAAAGAAGGAGCGCGAAGCACATCTCTTTCACTACCCATCGTCCAGGCGGACAAAAATGTCTGTTCTCCTTGCTGCCACCCGCCACACCGTCGCTGGTCACTGGTATTCCCGAAGATGTAGAAATCTGTGGCCGTTCCTGAATCTGCGGGAAAACATTTTTACTTATACTTCAAGAAACATTCTCCCACCGGCACTCAGCCATTCTATAGCTAAAAAGCAATTATCCCACCGATTCAGGGACAACCGCAGATGGACAGGATGAACGCAGACGAACTCAATGAAGAATCAGTCGTATCTGTGTTCTTCCTTCGGCGCTCGGTCCGCAACGTTCGATCACGGCACAAACAGAACCTTCCCCGAGCGCTCAGGTGCTGCGAGGCGGGCGAGCGCTTCTTGGAATCCCTCTAGCGGATAGGTGGAATCCACCGGCTGCACGAGTTGCCCGGCGGCGACGCGCGCCGCGAGATTTGCATAAACATCATGCACTTGGTCCACCGGCGCGTGCTCGATCCAGCGGCTGACCCACAGTCCGCGGATCTGGATGTCGCGGAAAATCAGCAGGCCGTTAGGGATGGTGACCGGCTTGCGGCCCATCGCGCCGTAGGTGATGTGGCTGCCGCTCTCGCGCAGGAGTTTCATCAGCCGCAGAGCGCTGTCGCCGCCGACGGCGTTGAAGGCGAGCGCGGCATTGGCACCGCCGAGGACTTCCAAGGCGGATGTTAGGCCGTCGTCGTCGTCGAGGAGAACTTGGTCTCCTCCCTGTGCGCGGAGTTCGTCGATCAGCTCGGGTCGGCGGACGAATGAGATCGTGCGAATGCCTAGATCGCGGGCGAGTTGGATGACACAGCGGCCGACCGCAGAGTTCCCGACGTTTTGCGCAATCCATCCGCCCTTCTCTAACTGGCCGAAGCCGTGAAGCAAGCGCCACGCCGTCGCGGGATTGACCTTGAGCATCGCGGCTTGAAGCGGGTCGATCCCTAACGGCAATTTATACAACGTCTCGCCCGGCACGGTGGTGTGCGACGCCCAAGTCGCGGATCGTCGCAGGAAAATCACCCGGTCGCCTTCCTCGAAATCGGCGGAGTTGGTGATTTCCACGACCCCGCAGCCTTCGATACCGGGGGTGGCGGGCAGTGGCGGGTTCACGCCGTAAGTGCCCTCGATGGTGTTGAGATCCGCCGGGTTGATGGGCGCGGCGAGGATGCGGACCAGCACCTCGCCAGGATCGGGTGCTTGGGAAATCAAACTGTCGGTCTCCATTTCAAGCACCTCGGCGGGAGGTCCGGTTTGTTTGAAAACCAATTGCTTGCCTAGGCGGGTTGAGTCGTCTTCATCCATAAAAGCAACTTGCCACAACTCTTGCTCAGGCCAAGCGGGAAGAATCTGTTATTTCGCCAAGCAGGCTTCTAGTAGCGCCAGACGAGTGGGGATTGCGTGTTAGATTCGGTTCCTGACTTGCTAGCTTTTTGGATTGCTTCGATTTTCGAAATCGTTAGAAAGCCGTCTATGTTCCACCAAGGGTTTTCCCGCTTGCCTGCCGTGATTCTCGCTTGGAGCGCCCTAGCGGCCACCGCATTTTGCGCGGATTCCATCTCGGTCACCGATCTCAAGGGCCGCTCCATCGCCATCGAGCTTGTCGCACTTATTAACAACTCCGTCACCTTTCGCCGACAAGGCGATCCCAAGGAATTCACTCTGCCTGTCGCCAATTTCGACCAAGCCTCGCAAGAGTCGATCCGCAAGCAGGCCGCGCAACTCCCGGCGGTGATGCCGAAAATCCAACCCGAGGTGATCATCGGCAAGCGCCGCCAAGATGCGGTGGGGAGCAGCTATATGGTCAAACAGGAAATCACCGCCACCATCAAGCTCACCAACAGCAGCACCACCGCCAGCTTGCCCGCCGTCACCGGGAAGATTGTCTTCATCGGCCAAAACACTCGGACACCCGGCCTTTTCAGCGTGCTTTCCAGCCAGAGCTTCGAGGCCACCATCAAACCCGGCGGAACCTTCATCAAGGAGGCGGACGCATTTTCCACCTCCTATGACGGCGACAACAAAGGCAGCGGCAACGTAGGCGGCTATCAGTATTTCGGCTATTTCTTCGCGCTGATAGACGCGTCCGGCACGGTCGTGCTCGATCAAACCACCACTGGCAGCTTCCGGGTGGCACTCGCTAACAAGCCGGTGCTCGTCAAAAGAGTCGTCGATCTGCCCAAGGGCACCACGCTCAACGACAAGCTGGAACCCGCGTCTGAGAACGCCAAACTGCGAGTGCCGCAGTGAGGGTGCGGCAGCCGCACTGAAATCAATTGCCCGGCGGCGCTCTCACGGCCAATCTCGCGGCCCGCTATGTTTCCACGTCCGCCGAAAAAATTTGTCCCGACGCCCTTCGAATACCATCAGGAAATCGAGATCGCCATCGATGCTCTAACCAATCTCGGCGCAGGCGTGGGCCGGATCGATGGCTGGGTCGTCTTCGTCCCGTTTTCCCTGCCGGGGGAAATCGTCAAAGCCCGCGTCTTCCGCAATGACAAGAACTGCTCTCACGCCGATCTGGTCGAAGTTCTAACACCCTCGCCCGACCGTATCGAGCCGGGTTGCCCGCTCTTCGGCGAGTGTGGCGGCTGCCAATACCAGCACCTTTCCTACGATAAGCAGCTCGCTTGGAAAACCCGCCAAGTCGGCGAGCTGATGAAGCACATGGCCGCCATCACCTTCCCGGTGAACGACTGCCTCTCGTCCGCACAAACTTGGAACTACCGCTCTAAAATCACGCCTCACTTTGAAAAGGCTAAGGACGGCGACCTCGGCCCGATCGGATTTCTTGCCTTCGGGCGCCGTTCGCAGTTGATCGATGTCCCTAACTGCCCGATCGCCATGGACACCATCAACCGCGAACTCCCCTCAATCCGCGAGGGGCTGCGGCAGCGGGCTAGCAGCTTCAAGCGCGGTGCCACCGTGCTACTACGCGCCACCGAGGACCGCGTGGAGACCGACTTCCGGGCCGTCGCCACCGAACACGTCGGCGCTCTAACATTCCAATTCCTCGCCGGAGATTTCTTCCAAAATAACCCCTTCATCCTGCCCGGCTTCACTGGCTACGTCGCCAAGCAAGCCGCCGCCGGTGGCGCGAAATTCTTGGTGGATGCCTACTGCGGCTCCGGCTTGTTTTCTCTAACACTCGCTGGGAACTTCGAGCAAGTCGCCGGGGTCGAAGTCTCGGAAACTTCGTGCGAATGGGCGCGCAAGAACGCCGCTGCGAACTCGATCACCAACGCCCGATTTCTAACCGCCTCGGCCGAAGCCATCTTCGATCAGATCAGTTTCCCCGCTGCGGAAACCGCCGTGGTCATCGACCCACCGCGCAAAGGTTGCACGCCGGAGTTTATCGCGCAGCTCGTGAAATTCGGCCCAGCGCGGGTTGTCTATGTTTCCTGCGATCCCGCCACCCAAGTGCGGGATCTCAAGCAACTGGTGGATGGCGGTTACCAGTTAGACGACGTGCAGCCCTTCGATTTATTTCCCCACACGCGGCACCTAGAGTGCGTAATGACACTCTCTCTAACGTCTGACCTCAAAGCAATTCCTTAGGGACCATCTCCCTGCCGCACGCTTCACGCCCTGCGGCGGAGGACCAGCGCGAGCATACCGCAGATGCCTGCTAGAGTGATTACGCCAGGCTCGGGCACCACTGCTCCCACGCCGATGATCACCGAATCGCCAGAGCCGAGGCCGTAACCTTGGGGCACCGATAGAACTAGCCGCGGATTGAGTCCGCTGATCGGGCCGATTTGCAGAAATGCGAGCTTAGAATTCCCATTGGCCCCGGCGGTGGTGGTTAGAGCGCCCGTCGGTTGGTCCCACGCGAGGTCTTGGGTCAGCGAGGATGCGCCATTGTTCCAGCCATACATGCCGGCCAAGGTCACCGGCACGCTGCCCGAGTCTGAGAGCGCGGCGATGGAAATTCCTGCGGTCGATGCAGTCGCATTCCGAAACAAATCTCCGACCACTAACAGCAACTGCCGACCGGCGGGGACCGCCAACTGGATGGTGTAGTTGGCTTGGCCAGCGCTCGGTGCCACCCGGAATTCCATGGCGCTCACATCTGCCAAGCCGGTCACGCTATCGCTAAATCCGGTGGTGCCGTTCCAGAACGACGAGTTGAGCGTACGCGGTGCCGGGAGGCCGAAAAATGACTCTCCTTGGGCAACCATCAAGCTGCCACCGCCGAGCACCGAGTTGCTGTCATCCAGAAGCTGGAATCCCGCTGCCGAGCTGCCGCCCGGCAGTTTGAGCCAGTCCACCATCAGGGTGGCTGCGGGGGCAGTTAGAGTGAATGCCAGACTGGCGATTCCGGCTAACCCTGTGGTTTTTATTTTCATGATCGTCGGGTGGTTATGAGTTTAGGGGGTGCCTGGCAAGACACTGGATTGCACTCGGTAGAAGTGCCCCTTCGGCAAGCCTCCGGGGTGATATTCGTAGAGTTGAAATTCCACGGACTCGCTTTCGGGGCGGCTGTCGTCGTCACCGTCCACGTCCACTGCTGCGAACCATTCCGTCGGCGGGATGGGTTCCCAAGCACCGAGCATGTTCGTGCTGCCGGCCAGGCCAAGTTGCACATAGCGCTCAGAGCCGACGCGGCGGTGCATCTTGAAGTTGAGGATCGAGAACGGACCTTCTTGCTCCATGGTCATCGAGAGTGGCGCGGTGTCTTGGACCACTGGATTGGTGAGAAACGTCATTTCATGAATGTTCCCGCGACCGTCGCCATCGGGATCCGCATTCATATCGAGCAGCGCGAGATTGAAGCTGCTAGCCAGCACGCCGAAGCTTTCCTTGGCCCAGTTCCAGTAGAGTTCATCTTGCTCGACCCGGATCGAGACCGTGGCATGGGTGGTGGCTCCGTTCGCGGTGGCAGCCACCGGCACCTGATAGGTTCCGACGTTGGCCGCCGTGGTGTTCCAAGCGAGTTGGCCGGTGCCGCCACCTTGATCGGCGAAGGTCGCCCCGGCGGTGGTGGTTAGATTGGTAGCAAGCGTGATCGGGTCGCCATCAGGATCTGAGGCATGGACGTTGAGCGAGTAGGTCGTGCCTTTCACCCACAGCACCACGGGCACGCCGGTGAAGACGGGCGCACGGTCGGCGGGCGTCACGACGTTGACCGCGAAGCTCATGAGCGCCGCCTTTTGAGGCGTCCCGCTATCCTTGGCCTTCACGGTGAAGACGTGGCTGGCTCCGGCTTGGGCGGGTGCCGGCGTCCATGTCACCACGCCGTTAGACGGATTGATTCCGGCACCGGCGGGCGCATCAGTTAGCTCGAAGGTGATTTGTTGGGTGGGTGAGTCACCGTCCACGGCATCAACATCCACGATCAACAAGCCTGTCGATTGCAGCGACTGCGGACCGACTTGGGAAATGACTGGCACGGAGTTTTCATCCGCGATGGTGATGGTGAATGGCTCGTTCGCGACGGCAGGAGGCACTCCGCCATCGGTGGCCACCACCACCACCGAGAGGACCGTGCCGCCGTCGAACTCACTCGAATTCCAACTAATAATGCCGGTGACAGGATGGATGAATACGCCGGGCAGATTTGAGCCTAGGGAGAAGCGGATGTCACCGCTGGTGCCGTCTGGATCGGTCGCAGAAGCTTGGATGGAGAAAATTTCTCCTTCCTTGATCGTTTGATCCGCAATCGGGGAAATGACCGGCGAGACGTTGGTGAGACTCACCGTGGTGGATGCCTCGATAATGGGGGATTTCATTTCGGTGTTCCCCGCGAAATCTCTCGCCCTGCTGTAGAAGGCGTAGGTCTCACCCGGAGTGCCGGAATAGAGACCGCCGAGGGCCGTGGTGCCGGTCCTCCAGATGGTGAACGCACCGCCATTCGCGGAGACATAAATGTCGAATGAGGCGATGCCTTGGTTGTCAGTGCCGGACCAGAACAGCGGGATGTCCGGTTGGCTCTGGGCGGGCAACGCCGTCACGATACTGGCGGGTGCCTCAAGATCCGCAGGAGCCAGCGGCGCGTAGTTCAGGGAATAATTTCCCGTGCTGTCCTGATCTGCTAGATGGATGATCCTTTCATTGCGCGGCCTGCGGCCACCGCCGATGAAGGTGCGGTCGCTCTGCCAAGCATTGAGATCAAGCGGCAGCACGCGCCCGTCGGCACGGGTGACCGAAACGAGCCGGAAGGCGCCGTTCGCGGGATCTGGCAAGCGGATGTAGGACCAGCCGCTGAATGCGCCAGTGCTGAGCGTGATCGTCGGATTGGCCAAGGTGGGCGCTCCTGAGAAAACCCCGGTCTGCCGCAGGGTGACGAGGTCCGTGCCACCGTCGCTGTAATGGATGGTGTCCGGGAAGTCGTTCACGTCGTTGACGTCGTTCACGAGGAAATCTGGCGCGTTGTCCTCGCCCGGAGCCTGCGCCTTGACGGTGCGGATCATTTCGTGAATCTCGACGTTCTTGAGCAAAGAAATCCGCGAATCGCCGAGGCCGGTGACGTGTTCGAAAGTCGCCTTGTAGTCGGTGAAGAGTCCTTGGAGGGTGGAGGTCATCAACCAAGTGGCGATCTTGCGGCCGCCGGGATCCACATTTCCGAAATCTGCCGTCAGCGATGGGCTGAGCGACTGGCCATCCACCTCGGTGCCGATGATTTTGAAGTCGATGAAGAGACCCTTTTCGTTGTCAACGATCTGCGGCTGGCCGGAAATAATCTTCAAGTTGCGGGCTTGGCCGTAGCCGTTGTTTTCCACGAGGACGCAAAGCTTGTAGGGCTGGGCAGGCTCGATGGCGTCGGTGTGGGGATCGTCGCTGATGACGTCCCGCTGGTGGAAATATTTGATATCCAGCGAAGCGTCCGGACGCACCGTGATTGGGACTTTTTCCACTGGGATGTTGAACTGAGTGGTGCCCTGGGTGTAGTGGATCACGCCGCCCACGGTGTAAGCCGTGTTGGTCTGGAGGGCGGCGGTATCGCGCGGGATAAGGGTGAACTGGACCGAGCCGACCCCCGAAGCGGGGATTTCTCCGGTGCCATCAATCGCGCCGAGGCCGACGAGGTTGGTGACTTGGATGTTGAACAAATCATTCGCAGGCTGGCCGGTGGAGTCGCGGACTTCGAGGTCGAAGCCGACACCGGTGATGGCATCCGTTTCCCGCTCATTTTCGAGCTCCAATGTGGCCCGGAATGCGGTGCGGGTCATCATGACTTCCTGGCTGAGCTGGATTTTCACCTTGGCACAAGTGCCGCCTTGCTCGCCGAGGAGCGTTTCGCGGAGCTTGGCGGATTCCGCGAGGAATTCCTGGAATGGCTCGATGTAGCCCTTCGCGCGGCTGGCGTCGTAGCCGATCACGAGCCGGGCGGCGATTGCCTTGCGAGCGGCGTTGTCCACGAAGTCGAGGCTATCGCCCGCAGGCACGTCTGCGATTTCATAGATACTGCGGGAGTAGTAATCCACGGTGCGGTTCCAGCGGTCGATGGCGCGCTGGACCAGCGCGGCGTCCAACTCTGCGCCGGAAGCCAAGTCGAGGATGTCGGTCGCTTCTACGGCATTGATCGTAGTTCCGCCGGGGCTACCCGCGAGGGTGGCTGCGCCATAAGTGTCCATGACGGCCTTGCCTGCGGGAGTGCCGTGAGCGAGAACGAGCGCCTTGGAGCCATAGTAGAGTTCAAACATTTCGAGCGCGGGTTCGAGCTTCTCCCAAGCCGCCGCCACGTCGGGAGCGAAGTCGCGGAAATCGTCGTCGAGCACAAATTGGTTGCCCTCCACGCGCAGCGCTCGGCTGCCGAGCGGTCCGCCACCACTGCCACCGCCGCCGCCACCACTGCCGCCGAAGTCGGAGTAGCATTTGGCGAAGGAGTAAATGCAGTTCGCGCCATTGACGATGGGGCCGATGCCGAGAAGATCACCCGCGCAACCGGCGAGTGCCCAGCCGCAAGTGTCGTTGAAGCCTGGCGAATTGAAGCACTGCGCTGCGGAATAAAAACAGCCGACGGGCGTGAAGCCGATCGCGCAATCCGCGATGGCGCGGGCGATGCAAACGGGCAGGCAGGGATCGGGCGAGGTGTAACTCAACGAACTGCCGCTTGCGCCGGTCGTTCCACCGCCCGGGCCACCGTAGAATCCACCGAGGAAACCGTAGTAACCGCCGATACCGCCACCGCCGCTTGGGCCGCCGCTGCCGCCGCAGTTTCCTTGGATGCCGCTGACGGCCATGACCACGACTTTTTCGATGAGCCACTCGCCGCAAGGGTAGTCATAGTCCACCGCCGCACCGGCACCACAGGGGACGGAACCGGCGCGTGGGCCTTTGGTGGTGAGTTGGCCGAGTTTGGCACCGCGAGTGCGGAGGGTGACGATGTTCCCGTCGTCATCGAAGACGCCTACGCGCCGGATGGTCACGGGGACGACCAGCGAACTCTTCGCAGGAATGGTCCCTATGTTGGTCACCAGCGGGATGAATTCGTAAAACGGATGATCGGAGAACCGGAACCTACTGTGCTGTGCAGCGATGAATCCGTGGTTTTCCAGCGTGACGTTGATGGTCTTGGACTGGCCAAGCGCGACGAGGTCGGCGACGTCGAAATTCGATGGCGAGGCAGTGACGACCGGTGCGGGGACGTTCGTTTCGAAGGTGGTCTCGACGGTCACTCGATAGACGTCCTGGATCTCCACTTCCTCGACTTTCCAACTGTATTTCACGAGCTGCTTGGAGGTGAAAATCTGATGGCGGTTCGACTCACCAGCATTGACGTAGTAGTTTCCGGAGAAATTATCGTGCTCTGGGGCATTGACCTCCACGCGGTACCAGCCCTCGGGCAGAGTTTCAAAACTGGCCAAGCCGTCGATGCCGGTGACGATCGTTTCGATTTCCGCAGAGGTGATCGCGTCGCGAACGGTGACGCGGGCACCGGCAAGCCGGGGGGTCTCGGCGGTGAAGAAGAACAACTCGTCCACGACTTCGATTTCGAGATCGCCACGGAGATCTGAGACCGTGCGGAAACGGTAAGGGACGGATTTGCCAGCGCCATTCGCCGGATTGAGCGCGAGATTTCCCGTGTAAAGCGTGAGCGGCACGGTGATGTCTGGAGAGAGATTCAAGGAAACCGAGGCCGTCCCGCCGGGAGGGATGGACGGGATGGGGTTAGCCGAGGCCAAGCTGAGCCATGGCAGATCGGGCAGCAGAATCTGGATGGCACCGGTTTCCAAGCCGCCGGTGTTAGTGATGGTGAAGCTTTCCGCCTTGGCGACGCCGCGCAGCACGGAGCTGCTGAGGCTGGAGGGATCGAGAGTGAGGACCGGCTTCAGCAGGTTGATGCTGACGCTGAGCGAGGCCTGCATGGTGACGCCCTCGGCGGTGTTCACGGTGAGCGGGAAGTTGCCGCTGCCCGAGAAGCCCGCATTCGCGGAAATGGTGATGGGCACGACCATTTCATCGCCTGTGTCCAAGGTGGGTTCGTCCACGGCTGGAACGATGGTTAGACCGGCTGGCAAGGCACCGACTGTCATGGTGACGCCAGTGAGCGGGCGCGAATTCGGATTTCTCAGGACCGCTTGGGCGACGACCGTCTCGGCCTCGTTCATCACGATGCCGCCGGGGCCGTCGAAGCCGAGCGTGAGAATTTCAAACGAATCCTGCGGCAAGGCGCCCGGCGTGCCGGGATGGACCGCGCCGATGGTGTAGAGGCCACCTTCATTTCGCAGCGGCGTCCACACGGTGGAGAATTGGCCGATGGAGTTGGTGACTGCGGAAATGACGCGGTTGCTGGTGCCGAGGGCGATGTGGATGTTCACCATCGAGAACGCGGCGGGCTGGCCATTCTCACGAGTGGCGGTGCCGGTGAACGTCAGCGGAGTATTCGTCGGCAGCACATCGGGCGCGGTCTGGACGGTGGCACTGTAGGCCGCGCGGATCTGGATGGGCTCGGTGAGAATCGTCGTGTTGTTCGTTTCATTGAGTTCCTCCACGGCACCGCCGGGATCGACAGTGACGATGAGGTAGTAGTTCCCGATTTCACGCGGAGCCAAGATGGTGACATTGCGGGCGAAGTTTCCGCCGGCGGTTAGATTTCCGGTGAACTCGATCTGCCGGACCAGCAAATCGTCACCGCTGAGCGAAGGATCCTTGGACAAGAACGCGCGTTCCAAGAATGGCCCGGTCGCTTCGACGAAGCCGTGGTTGACGATCTGATAGCTCACCGCCGCATATTGTTCGGTCAAGGCGCTCGGCGGGGCGGAAAGCCCGGCGACGACAAGCTCGGGCATGGACTGGTCGCTGATAGAGAGGGTGGTCAATCCATCGGTGAAGCCAGCGGCTGAGGCGCGTAGCTCCACTTGCCGAGTGCCGTTGATCAGGGCGGTGGCCAGTGCCGAGACGGGCACGGTGGTTTGTGCGGAACCCGCCGGAATCGTGGCTGACGGCGGCAGCGTGACTTGTGCACCCGGAGCTTGGCTGAAGGTGACGACGAGTGGATCGGCGGTGGACGCGCCCGCGCGGCGCAGAACGGCGGAAAGCGATGCACCTTCGGCAAGGAAGGGCCGGGCGATTTCAAGCGCGAGAAGCGGTCCTTCGTCATCCCGGACTTCCAGCGTGGTATCGGTGGTTTCACTCAGGACCGTGCCGGAAATGATCACTTGTCCCCGCAACGTGGCGGTTTGGTTCCCATCGTCGGCAGCGTCATTCACCACTGAGAGGGTGAAGCTGACGGAGGTGCCGTTGGCCGGGATATCGACGTAAGCGGGCACGTTCACTTCAGCGGGTAGGGAATTGAGCAGGGTCACCCGCAACGATCGGTCGGTGGCAGTTGCCCGGCTAACAGTTGCAGTTAGATTTCCATGAGTTTCCGAAACAGAGGCCTGCGCGAGGCCAAGCGTGATCGTGGGGTAGTCGTCATCTGCTAAGAAAAGTTCCCCCACTGCGCTGCGATGTTCGGCGGCGGCGGCGGTGACGAACATCGTGGTGGGAACCTCGATCAAGGTGTCCTGATAGGCGTTGAGTTGAAATTCACCGGTGAGGCTCCCTGCCGGAATGACCACCGCCGGGATTTGGTTGAACTGGCTGGCTTTGTTCAGACTGATCTGCACTAACAGATCAGTCGTGCCCGCCGCTGGGAGCGTGACGGTGCCCGTGAGGGTCGCTCCCTCGCTGACAGTGTTGTTTGCGAACGACAGTGCCAGTTGAGGAAACTCCCGCACTCGGGTCACGCTGACGGCATTTGAGTCGGGGCTGGAGCCGGCGCGGTTCTGCGCGACGGCCTTGAAGATGCTCGTCCCCGTCGGCAGCGGCGCGGTGTAGTTGAGCACTCCGGCGGCGGAGGTGTAGTCGGCGAACAGATAGACATTGTCGCGGAAGATCCGCACGTTGGTCTCTGGCTCGGTTTGGATCTGCAATGCGATGTCCGGGCTTTCGATGCTAACACCATTCCCCGGCTGGGTGATCTGCGGTGGAGCAGGCAAGCCAAGGACCACGGAAATGTTTCGCGCAGTTTCCGACCACGCGCCGGAAACATCATAGACCCGCGCCACCACCGTGTAGTTGCCGTCCGAGATTGCAGCGACATTCCACGGAGTTGTTAGTCCATCGCCAGGGTTGCCGTCGGTGCCGATGAGCACCCTGGCTGCGCCGCTGGGTTGGTAATAGAACTCGGCTCTCGCGATCCCGAGATTGTCGGTGGCCACCGTGCTGAAGAGACGTTTGCGGATAAAGGTTTCCCCGTTAGAAATCGGTGCGCCGTCCCACGAGAAGGAGCCGATCACCGGCGGCTGAGCATCAATGCGATAGACCGCGCTGGCCACCGCGCTCGGGTGAAAGCCCGCTTTGTAGGCCTTCGCGCGGACGGTGGCGTCCACACCGATTTGGAAGGCGCCTCCATACACTTGCGAGTTGGTGTCTGGCTGGCTGCCGTCGGTTGTGTAGTAAATCGTAGCCCCACTCGTGGTTGAGGAAATCGTCACATCCACCGCTGCTAGATAAGTGCCGGCTGCGGGCGAAATCACCAACGGCGCGAAGTTTGACAACGAATCGACCGTGAAGCTAAACGAAGCATCTGGATTCATCACCCGCCCGTTCGTATCGGCGGCGAGTGTGACATTGAGCGTGAATTGCCCACCATTTTGAGCGGTGAAGGAAATGGGATTCGAGCGCCAGTTGCGGTTGTCGATCCAAGCGCCACCGGGCACCGCAGGGATCGACGCGGCATTGGGGCTTGTTAGTGTTAGGTTCGCAAGCACCGCGATGTTCATATCACGGTCGAAAGTCACGGTGAACTGCGTGTTCGTCGCAAGCGGGATGGTCGTGCCAAGATTGCTGACTACGGATTGGACAAACGGCTTGAGCGGGCGCGAGGTATAGACTGCGGTGTAAACAATGTTCGCCGGGTCCGCAGTGGTGAAAGTTTTCACCAAATGATTCTGAGTGCCGAGTAGCACCCCGTTCAGATTGAAGCGTTGGAACACATACTCGGTGTTGCCGACGATCACGCTGGCCGGCGCGGTGGTGTCGAGGATGCCGCCGTTGTTATAGGTGGCCGCGCCAGGAATGACTGCTAGATTGACCGGCTCGGTTACTAGGGAAACTACGTGCGTCGGGTTGCTTTCGGTGAACACCGCCGTCACGCTGCGCGCCGCCGAGACGGTGAACACCAGCGGCGAGGTGCTGCTGATCGTCGCGCCATTTTCCTCCCAGCGGTTGAATAGGTATCCGGGGGCGGCGTTGGCCGTTAGAGTCGCGGTGGAACCCAGCGGGAGAGATCCCGCGCCGGAGACCGAGCCACCCACTGGCGGGCTGCTGGCGGCGGAAATCAGGAATTGCGGCAAGGTAAACACTGCCACCAGATTTCGGCTCGCATTGGCAATGAAGTTATAGGTCGTCTGGCCACTCGCGAAGACTCCGTTCTCCGTCCAGTTGACGAAGGTATAGGGCAGCGATGAGGTGTTAGCCACCGCCGTCACGCTCGCTTGCAGGCCATCGCGGACTTGGCCACCGCCGGTCACCGAGCCGCCCGCCGCTGGAGATGCCGCGACGTTGATTTGATGGAAGAGGAAGATTTGGAAGTTAGATTGCACGGCATTCTGCTCGGCATTGCCGTGACCCAGCGTGTTGAATTCATAGTGAACGTTGGTGGAGTCTGCGGAAATCGTCACCTGATAGAATCCCGGAGTCACCGCATTGAAGGTGTGGGATTGGGCGAGGGTCTGGTTCAGCGCGAGGCCGGACGTCGCTGCTAGATTGAGATTCACAACCTCCTGGCCATTGGTCGCATTGACCACTTGCACGCGGGTGAATTGACCTGCCGGGACCGCTGCCGGGCCACGGTTCGCCAAGTTCCAATTGACCGTGTAGTTGCCGGCCACATCCGGCGCACCCACCACCACATTTTCGATCACGAGGTCTGGGTAAGGGCGCAGTCCCACGGTGAATGGATTGGTCGTGACGGTCACGTTGTCCCCTTCCTGAAGGGTTTCATCCACGGCATTTCCGGAATCGGTCTTCACCATCAGATAGAACGTCCCCGGCAGGCCTTGCGGCAAGGCCAGCGACTGGTTGATGGTGTAGCTCTGGCCCGCAGCAAGCGCCCCGTTGCGGGGGATCAGCGCGAGCTGTAAATCATCGCCATCTCCGTAAACCGCGTTGGGCGAGAGGACGACGCGGTCCACCCAGCCGGAGCCGCCGGTGCCGAGGTTACCGACGTTTTGCACGTCGTAGCTCAAGGGAAAGTTATCTCCGGTCACCAGCGATGGCGTGGTCACTTCGTCTAACCGCGTGACTCGGATGTTGGGGAAATTGATGGAAGACGTGGGCAGGATCCTCGCGTCTAACACGTAGTCGCCATTCAGTCCGTGAGTTCCGAAATTCGCCCGCATCAGTGCGGTGTAACGCCCGGCGGTAGAAATTTGGATTTCAGCACTGTCGTCACCAGGGCTGCCGTTGATTTCCGACTGCAAGATTCCCGCGTCCGAGTAGAGCGACACGATCGGACCGAGGGTGCTTGCTGCGGGCCGCCGGACCGTTAGAAAGACGGTGTTGCCCGCGCTGATGGTTCCCAAGTCGAGGTAGTCGAGCTCTCCGCCGGTGCTGACAAATCCTGCGGTGGTTGCGGTGTCGATGCCATTAACCGGAGCGAAAGTCATCGGACTGGCGGTGCCGATGGTGTCGTTGTTCTCAACCTCGTAGCCCGTCCCGCGCACCAACGAGACCCGGAAGCGGTGCTCCGTGCGGACTCCATAATAATCGTCAATCCGCAGCAGGTAGGTGCCGGTTTTGGTGAGAAGGGTGGGCGCGAATTGTTCGAGATTGTCCCTACCGATGTTCCGCTCGAAGACCGCCGCGCCTACCGGATCGGTTAGGTTATAGTTCAACAAGTAGGAAGGTGGCTCAAACGGCAGATCGGTTTCAAACACTAAGCGATCCCCCGCGTTGGCGGAGAATTTCCAATACTCGATATCTCCGCTTGAAACGAGAACTCCGCGTCCGTTGCCGGTTAGATAGCCGGGGATGGTGGTATCAAGCACTAGCTGGGTCGCACCCGTGGCGGTGTTGTTAGGCTCGCTCTCGATGGCGAAGCCTTGCGGCTGAGTGATGTTAAAATCGTGCTGATAGGGCAGCGGCAGGAGGTTGCCGAATTTGTCGCGCAGTGCCGTGGTGACCGTGAACCGGTAATTTCCTGCTTGGAGCGGCGCGTTGTCGATCACGTAGCTGTTGGTTAGACCGGCGCTGTAAGCTGCGGGAGTGATCGAGAAATTAACCTCGTCGCCCGAGGCAAACCCACCGTCGGGACCGGCCCACACCAGTGAATACGTGGCCGGGCTGTTCACCGTAGAAGCAAGCATGTCCTTGTTAAAGGTGAGCGAGAACGCGTTGATCATCGACGACGTGCTCCCCACCGGCAAAGTGTCGGTGACGATCAATGGGGCGACGATGTCGGAGATGGCGATATCGGCAAAGTACTCGGCGAGTAGGCCGCGGCCGGAGGTGTCGCGGATGTGGAGGTGATAGGTGGATTCGTCGCCGGATTGGAGGGTGTAAATGAGCTGGGTGGGGCTGAGGGTGCTGGGGACGACGGCGGTGCCGTTAGATTTAAAGAGGGTGAGCGCGGGAACGAGGGTGGAGGTGGTGGGGAGGCGCAGGCTGACGCTGACTTGGGTGCCGGAGGCGAGGTTGCCGAGGGCGAAGTAGTCGCCCAAGGCGTCGTAACCGGCGAGGTAGCCGCCGACGGTGGCGGAGAGTTGATTGCCGGAGAGGGCGAAGGTGACGGGATCGGATTGGTTGGTGGCGTTGTTGTCCTCGCTCTCCAGCTGGGTGCCGGGCGGGGCGAGGGAGACGCGGAAGCGATACTCGCCGAGGTAGCCGCTGGAGTTCTCGGCCCGCAGGAAGTAGGTGCCATTT
>JAYTLO010000274.1:0-12934 GCA_043729385.1 Akkermansiaceae bacterium | reverse complement strand
GCCGACTGGGTGGAGCTGCCTTACATCATTCTCCGCGAGACCAGCCACAAGATCCTCAATGAGGTGAAAGGCATCAACCGCGTGCTCTATGACGTCTCCACCAAGCCACCAGCGAGCATCGAGTGGGAGTAAGGAGTGGCGACATTCTTGTCGCCACTTTTCCGCGCCCGCCTCTCGACAGGAATGTCGCGACTCCTCTTCTGATGTCCTTTCCTAACAACCGCGCCGTCTCCGCCCTCTTCCGCGTCTTCGGCGGGGTGGGCAAACACGTCGTCGCCGATGCCGAGGCGCTTGCGAATTGCCGCGCAATGCACCGTGGCGAGTGCGCGGCCTTCGCGATCCTCATCCCACTAACGGTTCTCGTCGCGCTTGGCGATAGGCTGAGCAGCTCACTCGGAATCGCCGGTTGGTTGTTAGCCCTGCCGCTGAGTTTTGCGGTGCTGCAAATTCTGCCGTTCGTGTTCGGCGCGAAATCTCCATCCATGCAATGGCGGCTGTGGCTCGCCGCTTGCGTGGCGTGGGCCGCTTTCCGCCGCGATGCCGGGGCAGTCGTCGGCATTTTCGCCTACATCTGGCTGGCCGTGGCGGTGATGAGTCTAGCCGCCACTCTCGTGTTAGGTTGGCAAGCTTCCATGCGAGTTTCCGGAAAGCTTGGCGTCATCTGGCGGATGTTTCTGCTCGTGGGCCTGCACGCCGGTGCCATCGGACTTGGGTTTAAATGCGGTTGGTTGTGGGCGTTTGTTAGCGCTGCGGGCATCGCAGGATTTTTCTGTTACGCTGTCCTCAACCCCTACTGCCAATGGCTCGGTCCGGTGCGCTGCACCACTGCGGATCGAGAAATTCTCATCACCATCGACGACGGACCAGATCCTCATGACACGCCGGTGTTGCTCGACCTGCTAGACCGCCACCAAGTGAAAGCGATCTTCTTTATGATCGGTGAAAAAGTCCGGGCGCACCCCGAACCCGCACGCGAGGTCGTCCGCCGCGGCCATGAGATTGGCAACCACACGCTCACTCATCCGGCCGCTTCATTTTGGTGCGCCGGACCGTGGCGGACGCGCCGCGAAATCGCCGGTTGTCAGCAAATCATCGAGGAAACCACCGGCAGCAAACCGCGCTGGTTCCGCGCACCAGTTGGGCATCGGAACTGGTTCACCCATCCCGTTGCAAGTGCTCTCGGCCTGCAAGTGATGGCCTGGAATCGCCGAGGATTTGATGCGGTCGAGAAGGACGCCGCGAAAGTATTAGCCAGGATTCTACCGGCTCTAACACCGGGTGACATCGTCCTCCTCCATGAGGCCACGCCCATCGCGGCGGAGGTGCTGGGAAAAGTGCTAGAGAGTCTCAAGGAGCGGCGATCTCCGAATCGCCGAGCCAATGGATAGCCGATGGAAAAGCGCTTTAGCTCACCTCATCGACTCACCATTGGCTCGACGGATCGGAGTCCGCCGCTCCTTGGTGACCACCACCTCACTTCGCCTGCTGCCGGAGTTGCTCTAACCGCGAGAGCGGCTTCGCGGGTGCGGCTGTGGCTTGAGGTTCGGCGGGCTTCTCCTGTTCCACCTTTGCGACGGGCGCGGGCGACGGGGCGTCGATCCGCAGGGTGCTGTTCATGGCGGTTTGATGGAGGATGGTGGTTCCGAGTTCGGGCACTTTCACCCGGCAGAAGAGGCCGTTGTGTTTGCCTACCTTGGCGTCGGCGACGACGGTGATCGGGAAGGTGAGTGCGGTCTGGTCTTTGGTGATTGTTAGAGGCGGGCTGGTCGCGCCGTGGGGGAGGCCTAGCAGCTCGACGGTCGCGCTTCCTTCGAAGGGGTGGGGCGTCTCGATTTTCGCAATCATGGAGGTGGATTTACCCTGCTCGGTGGCCGCGAGATCGAGTGTCATCGTGATGTAAGGCTCGGCGACTTTGAGCGGGGTGAGAGCGGACGCGACAAGGACTGTGCCTTGCGGGGTATTGGCTTCGGCCAGGATACAGAGTTGCCATTCCGCCACGGCGGCGTCGGCGCTGGCATTGAGTTCGTAGAGGATCTCGGACTGATCGCCGGGGATTTCCACGCTGACGGGACCGCTGATGCCGGGCGGATTCCAGAGGTTGCGAACGGTGACTTTTTCGGCGTAGCCGGCACTGCGGCTGACGCGGACTTCTAGGGCGAGCGTGCCGTTTTGGACGATGGGAACCGGCGGTGCTTCGAGGTCGATCTTGAAGGGAGCTTCGTGGATCACGGCGGTGGCAATGCGATCTAACGACACAAAATGATAAGCACCCTCGTTGTTGACGTCGACGTGATGGATAGTGTCGAGCAGCTTGCCCGTTAGAGCAGGCACTTCGCCAGTGGCGCGGAGAGAAAACGGATAGAGACCGCCCGCGACGGGAGCATCCGGCGCGGCTTCGAAGACGACGGGGAAGGTGGTGATCGACTTAGGAATGGGGGCTGCGTGCATCGTCACTCCGGCGGGCAGCGAGCCTGATTCGAAAACAGAATCGCAGGCGATGTTTTCACGAGCGACGTTGATGACGGCGGCGTAACGGTTGCCGCGCGGGACGGGGAAGGTTTTCCATTTCTGGCTCATCACTCGCTCGACGACCGGGAGCGTGGCAGTAAGGGCGGGGGATTTGTTAGTGACTTCGACACGGTAGGTGAAGTCCGAGCCGGTGCGGTTGAGTTGATCGCGGAGCTGGAAGCAGTAGTCGCCGTCGCCGGGACAGGTCCAGTTGATGATGCTGTCGGGCGCGCCTTGGTCGTCGTTCTGGGCGAGTTGCTTGCCATCCATTTGATGGATCGAAAGCACCGAGTCCAACGGTGAGCGGTGGCTGCGGGCGAGCACGCGGACGACGAGATTCTGGTCCTTTTTCGCAGTGAATTTGAACCAATCCGCCTTGGCATCGCCATCGAGAATGCCGTGGATGGCGCAAGGAATAGGTGGCGCGGGTGTGGCGGATGCGGCGTCGTGATTGGGCGCGCTTTCCCTGATAGATTCGAGCGGTGAAACGGTGATCCAGTGCGGCGATGGTGCGGATAGATTGTCACTGATAGGAAAAATCGGGAAGCGATCATTGGCAGTGGGCGGCAGGGTGAGCGACTGCTTGATCGGCCCGGCCGGATCGCCGATGAACGTAAATTCAAGGGTTTCGCCCGGTTTCCCTCCCGTCGGAAACACCGCCGTGGGTCGGGGGAACGTGCCGATGTGCAGGCGGTATTGGCAATCGTCAGTTCCTTCGTAAGCCGCCTCGTGGACGACAATTCGATAGTCGCCATCCTCCGGTGCAATGATCGAGGCGAAGGCGTCGTTGCGCAGCAGCGGAGTGTCGTCGCAGGACGCGAGCTCGAATTTCTTGGGATCGAGAATGGCGACGTAGGCATCGAAGAAGACCCGGCCTAACCGCATGGCTTCCACTTCCACGGAGAGCCGCTGGCCTTTCTTCAAACTGCAAACGTAGTAGTCGTCATCCTCGTTGGCGGCGACTCCTTGGACGGTGCTGTTGAGTGCGATGCGCTGGGCGGTGTCGAAGGTGGCGTTAGGCTCAGTTTCCTGAACGCTGGGAAATTGCCCGACCCAGAATGAGCGCAGTTCGGATAGCCCGCTGGCCGTTCGAATCCTCATCGAGTGCTCGCCCAACACCGCGTCAGCGGCGATGACGAGCTTGCCCTCGACTAGGCCTTCTTCGTTTTTCGTGAAGCCAGAGATGCTGATGCCGGGTTCGTAAAACAAGATTTCACCCGCATTTTCCAGCCGCTTCCCGAGGAACTTGACGTCCACCTCAGCACCGCGCTGCCCGCCGCGCGGCTCGATGAGATGGAGCTCCGGGGAAAAGGCGGCGAGCGGTGTGAGCAGTGCTAGGAAGATGGAGAGAGTGAATTTCAAAGGAAACCGATTTGGAGTTTTTTAACCGCAGATGAACGCAGATAAGAGCAGAGATTGAGAAAAAGAGCGAATCCACAACACTTGTCACATTCTCTTCATTAACGTCCATCTGCGTTCATCTGCGGTTCAACTTTCTGAATTTGAAATCAAGGGTTCACGCCCGCTTCGCGAGCAGCGCATCGAGTACCTGCCCATCGGCGACGATCTCGATTGGGCGGTTGCCGGGCGACATCAGCTCGGCGTCGGCCTTGATGCCTATCTGATTGTAGATCGTGGTGGCGAGATCCGCGACGCTCACGCCATCGGTATCGACCTCGCCGCCGAGGGCGTCGGACGCGCCGTGGACGTAGCCTTGTTTCATGCCGCCGCCGGCAAGCATGGTGGAAAAGACGCGCGGCCAGTGGTCGCGACCGGCAGTGGCATTGATCTTCGGGCTGCGCCCAAACTCGGTGGTCACCATGACCAGCGTGGAGTCTAACATCCCGCGCCGGTCGAGGTCGCGGATGAGCGCGGCGATGGCCTTGTCGGTCTGGGGAAGCTCTTTCTGGATGCTGCTCTTGATGTTGTCGTGGTGATCCCAGCCGCCTGCGGTTAGAGAAACGAATCGCACGCCACCCTCGATCAGGCGGCGGGCCAGCAGCATTCGTTGCCCGGCGGCGGTGCGACCATATTCATCTTTCAGCGCGTCCGGCTCGGACTTGAGGTCGAACGCCTCGCGGGCTTTTTGCGAGGAAATGAGTTTGTAAGCGTGCTGATAGAAAGCGTCCATCGAGTCGATGGCATCGCTTTCCTCCAAGGCGCGGAAATGGTGATCCACTGTTTCTAACAACGATCTGCGGCGGGCGAAACGGGCGTCGTCCACGCCCTTTGGGAGATTCAAGTCGCGCACCTGGAAATTTCCCTGCGCCGGGTCCGCACCGAGCGCGAAAGGACCGAAGGCAGAGGACAGATAACCGGAGTTTGCATATTCGTTAGGCACGGATGGCACGCAGACATACGGCGGTAAATCATTGCGCGATCCCAGCTCGTGGGAAATGACCGAGCCGATCGACGGATACTCTAGCGCCGGCGAAGGCCGGTAACCGGTAAACATGTTATGCGTGCCTCGCTCGTGGGCAGCCTCGCCGTGCGACATCGAGCGGATGAGCGTGATCTTGTCGGCGATCTGCGCGGTATCCTTCATAAACTCGCCGAACTGGATGCTGGGAATCTTCGTATCGATGGCTCCGAACGGCCCCCGGTATTCGGCAGGTGCGAAGGGTTTGGGATCGAAGGACTCTTGATGCGCAAGCCCACCCGGCAGGAAAATATGGATGATGCCCTGCGCCACCGCGTCGTGCTTGGCGAAGGTTTTCGTGTCGCCTAAGGCTTGGTTGCGGAGTAATTGCGGCAAAGTCAGGCCGATGCCACCTAGCAGACCGACGTAGAAAAACTCGCGGCGTGACGAGTAGCGTTCAAGGGGATTGCCGGGGCATTTGGGAATCATGGCGATTGAGGGATAAAGAATGGATTGACTCGCCCACCCGATACGCCTGCTTGCTGGGGTTCTGGTCAGGGAGAATTCAGTTTGATAAAACCAACCGCGAATGAACGCCAATGAACGCGAATGCCGTGTATCGAGAACGAGGTTTTGAACCAATCATTGAGAAATCATTCGCGTACATTCGCGTTCACACTATTCCAAGACTGACAGGCCATCCGCCCGTGTTTAAGGATTTTGGTTTGAGAAGAGCCCATTTGAAAGGTTTCCTTTTGGCTTTTGTAGCGCTCATGGAGGTCTGCGGCTACAGAGTTTACGACATGCCTTCGCCACCAGTTAGATGGGCGCATTGGCGGATGCGATTGTTGTCAGATCAGTCCTTTGCGAATCGCGGTGCTGACGGCGGCGGCGATGTTAGGGACTTGGAGTTTTTCGTAGATATTCGCGGTGTAAAGGGCGACGGCGCTGTAGCTGATGCCAAGCTCGGTTGAGACATCTTTCTTCGCATAGCCCAGGGCCATGAGCTCCAGCACTTGGCGTTCACGTTTGCTCAGCGGGTTGTCATCGCCAGTGCCTTTGTCCTGGAATGCCTTGAGGCAACCCCGAGCTGGATGGCTTCGAGAGTGGGCCGATAGTCGTCGTTGCTGGTGAGGACGAGAATCCCGGCCTGTGGGGCGGCTTGGCGCAGGAAGGGAATCAGCGTCATGCCGCTTTTCCCCGGCAACTTCAAATCCAACAGGATCACATCGACTTGGGGAGGATCGCCTGACTGGAACGCTTGGCTGCAATCCTCGGCGCTGTGGTAAACGCCGCAGCATTCCATTCCTTCGCTGATAGCGATGATTTCCTGAATGGAACGCGCGTAGGCCGGGTTGTCCTCGACGACGGCGATTTTGATAGCTGGGGTCATGATTGGGAATTTCGGTTGAAGGTGAGAAGCACGCGGGTGCCTTGCGCCGGGGCGCTGTGGACTTCGAGTTGACCGCCGATGACTTTGGCTCGGCTTTCGAGGTGACGACATCTTGCCGATGCATCAGGCATTCCTTGGCCATTGTCGGAAATTTCCAGCTGGAGCTTGGAATCTAACCGCCGGGTTTGGATTTCGAGGGTGGTCGCGGCGGAGTGCTTGATGATGTTGTTGAGCGCCTCCTTGTAGAAGAGCAGAAGGTTCCACTTGGTGGTTGGGTCGAGTGCGTTAAAACTGCGGGTGTTTTCTAGCGAAAACGTGGCGGGGATCGTGCCGAGGATCCGATTACTCACCTGGGCGAACTGCTGGGTGAGGTCGCGATCCAGCTCCTCGTTCTCGATGAAGCGGACGAAATGTTTGGTTTCTCGGGTGGTGAGGTGGGCGCTGTCGATTAGATTGTTCAGCAGCCGAGTCTGAGTTTCGCTCGGTTCATGAAGGGTCTCTTTCAGCACCTCGGCGGTATGCGCGATGCTGCTGACGTTGGCTCCGATCTCGTCGTGGAGATCGCAGGCGATCCGCTCGCGCATCCTCGCCCAGCGGCGGTGGGCGGCCACCCGCACCAGCCAGACCATTTGGGCCAGCGCGAGAATCACGCCGATGGCGATGAACAGTAAAATAGCGGATCGTTTCTCATCCCTGATCCGGGCCTCGGTCGCAGCGGGCCACAGCACTTTCAGCTGTTGCGTGAGCGCCACCCGCTGATGGAACTGAGTGAGCCATTGGCGCAGCGGGAGGATTCTTCCTTCATTGACGAGACCGTCGGTCAGCACCGCGAGTCCCGTGGTTTCGGGACCGTTGTCCGGTGCCTAGACCGGCAAGCCGCGCGAAACCACTTCCCGTTCTCGAGCAATTCGATTTCTCCCAACGTGATTTCGACTGGATCTCTGCGGCTGAAATCACGGAGTCCGTCCTTCAGGGTGATGCGGACGTAGCGGCCTAGCCTGGGATCGACCTGCCGCATCCACGGCCCCCACCGGGCTGCTGGGCCGATTGCTTCTCGTCGTAAATCACCGTGGCATCAGAAAAATCCGGGGTGACTACCAGCTCCACGCGGAAGGACTGCGGAAACCCGACGCCAATCATCAATGGATAGTTGTGCTGAATCGCACGGACGACCGGCCAGAGGCGGAATTCGTCGATCCGGCGCTCTTTGCCCAGATCCATTTCCAGCAGCACTTCGTCACCGAGTCTGCGGAAACTCTGGGTCGGGTCGCTCAGGTGGTGATCGATCTGTGAGTAGAGCGAGAAACCGTCCGTTAGGGCGTCGGGCGACCAGACCCCTCGGAGGTTGAATGACGATGATGTCGTGACTTTTCCATGCAATGCGGCGTTCCGATCACCCACGAAGGCATACAACTCGCTGAGAGCTAACACATGTGAGGTGGACCACCACGGGTCGGCACCGAATTTTTGCAGGGAAACAATTGCGGACCCATCCCGTGCACCGGGTAATCTTCGTCAAGATGGTTGGCGATCATCTCCTCCGATCCGTCAGGTAGCAGCCGCTCGAGCGAAAAGCGGACGGGAAAGCCGAAGCTCTGCTTGACGTTGAGATCATCGTTGTAGGTGGCGGGAAATAGAGCCACCAAGTCGATTGACTCGGGTTGAGCGAACTTGATTTCAATCGTCAAGGGAGTCTCCGGTAAGTCGTCCCAGCTCGAAGCGTAGCCAAGCGTCCACGGAGACGCATGGGTCGAGCTCAAGGGAAAAGTTTCCAGAATGGCCTTGGTGTGATCGATTTCCCGCTGGATCGGCTCGCTCTCGTAGAATATCGGCGACCTGGCGAAAAGCGTGCCCGGGAGGAATGCCCCTGAAATGGTGGCCACTACCACTAGCCTCCATAGCTTGTGCGGGTGCACTTGCAGTGCGAGTCGGGGAAATATGGAGTTGGCAGCTACAAAGGACATCACACGATTTCGGAGTGGCGGGTGTATGACGGATTCTGGGGATTGCTGCCAGTCGGATATTGAGAATCGATCAGACGGGTGGATTAAGCATTATTGTGGATTTTTTCCGCAGGGAAATGTCCCGGACCTGACTGGTTAATTGGCCATATTGTCGGCCTCTTCATCACGGCTACATTTAGGTGCGTTTACTCCTTCAAACGACACCAAGCGATCATCCCTAAGTCGGTGACCTCGAAATCCTCAACTTGCATCCATCGTCCTGATCTCACCCGCACGGAAAAGCTCAGCCATGAATCATCTCCGCCTCATTCTCATAGCAGTCCTACTGTTAGTTCATCCAGGCGTGCTCCGTGCTGCTGAGCCGGCAAGCCCGCACGCTAAACCTAACATTATATATCTCCTCTTGGACGACGCGGGCTATGGCGACCTCGGCTGCTACGGGCAGAAGACCTTGCTCACCCCGAATGTGGATCGACTGGCGAGCGAAGGCATGAAATTCACCCGGCACTACTCAGGGGCCACCGTCTGTGCCCCATCACGGTGCGTGCTCATGACCGGCCTGCATACCGGTCACAGCCGCATCCGCGGAAATGGCCCAAGCCACCTTCCTGACACAGATCTCAACGTAGCACGACTGCTCAAGGACGCGGGCTATCATACTGCGTGCATCGGGAAATTTGGACTCGGCTCCCCAGTCCCAATGGATGATCCGCAGAAAAAAGGCTTCGATGAGTTCTTCGGCTACGTGGGCACCGCGCATGCTCACAATTTCTACACCCACTTCCTCGTCCGCAACGGCAAGAAAGAGTCTTTGGACAACCAAATCATCCCAGGTTCGGAGAAAAAACCGGACACAGGTGTGGCCAAGGCCGATGGTCGCAAGCAATGGGCACCGCAACTTCTATCAGATGATGTGCAGCGATATCTCGAAGAGCGCGCGAAGGACCGGAGCAAACCGTTTTTCCTCCAATACTCACTCAATCTCCCGCACGCGAATAACGAGGCGGGTAAAACATCGCCGCTCGGCCATGGCATGGAGACGCCAGGTTATGGCGAGTTTACTTCGCGCGACTGGCCGGATGTGGAGAAGGGTTTCGCCAGCGCCATGAAGTTCATTGATGACGAAGTGGGAGCAGTAATTAATCAGTTAGATAAACTGAGGCTGGACGAAAATACCATTGTTATGTTGTCCAGCGATAACGGCCCACACAGCGAAGGTGGCCACAATGCCGGCTTTTTTCAGAGCAGCGGGGGACTCAATGGGATCAAGCGTGATCTCACCGACGGCGGTGTGAGGGTGCCATTACTCGTCCGCTGGCCGGGTAAGATCAAGCCTAGTGCTGTTTGTGAACATGTCAGCGGCTTTCAGGATTTCCTGCCGACAGCGGCGGACCTCGCTGGTGTCAAAGTGCCAGCAGAGTGCGACGGCATCTCGTTCTTACCGACGCTGCTTGGAAACAACACTCAACAAAAAGCCCATCCTTACCTTTGCTGGTATTTCGACGAAGCTGGTGGCAAACGCGCCGTGCTCAAGTTCCCATGGAAGCTCATCCATCTTAATACCAGTTCCGCAGATGAAAAGTCACCCACCGTGCAACTATTCAATCTGATCCGCGACCCAGCCGAGTCCGGCAATCTCGTTAATGCACATCCGGAGATCGTCGAGGAACTCACCGGCTTCATGCGGCAGGCCTGGCGCGAGCCTATAGATGACTCCGCAGTTTCCGGCAACGGTAAGGCGCATTTGAATCGCACCAAGTCCACTCCATGAAACTCGATTCACTTAAAGGCCCATGACAAGGTGAGGGCAAGAGACGCGCTCGGCACTGCTTATCGCTGGTGGATGAAGTATTCAAACCTTATGGACACCATCCCAGACTGGTATGTGCATGATGAATCGGTTCTAGAGGAATACACCAAGCTCGGTGGTGCCGGAATACCTTCCCCCGAAGAGAGAGACTTACAATAACAAATAGCATTTTAATCAGGCACCTCATCCACATCGCACCCATTACAGGCTTGCACGAAAAATCAAATTAATTGATCAAAATTACCCGAATGAAAATCACACAAAAACCTATGTTTGTTTTGGCCCTGCTATTTGTTTTGAGCGGTGATCAACAGCCCATATCAGCTGCTACGATTGAGGGATGCTAAGGTATAGTATCCAGTGAGTCTTACATTCACCGGCAAAGAATGTTAGTGAAACGGAAGCAACTTTCACAGATCATCGCCTAGACGTCACCTTCAGCAAAGGCAGCAAGTCATTCCTCGTGCCTGGGTATTTTGCTGCCGACGGCAATGCGGCGGAGTCTTCAGCCACCAAGGGTAACCAATGGCGGGTGAAGTTCACACCCAATGAGCCGGGTGAATGGACTTATTCGGTTTCTTTCCGTGAGGGGACAAATATCGCGGTTCCTGCTAGCAGCAGTCCGACTGCCGGGAAATCGGCCGGCGCACCCGATGCAGAAACCGGCTCATTCACCGTGAAACCTGCGGATCCTGCCGCGCCAGGCTTTTACGCCAAGGGGATGCTAACTTATGTGGGCGAGCACTATCTGCAATTTCAGGGTAGCAAGGATTGGTTCGTCAAGGCTGGGCCAGGAAGCCCGGAGGATTTTTTCGGCTACCTAGACTTTGATGGCACCACTGACGATAAGAACAGAAAGGGCGACACCGAGAAGAAAGACACCTACTTGTATGAAGATCATGGCTTCGGGGCAGGTAAAGGTGTCGGCCTGCATCGATATCTGTTCCATGTGAAGAATTGGGAAAAAGGCGACCCAACATGGCAGGGAGGCAAAGGCAAAGGGATCATCGGGGCCATTAACTATCTGAGCGACATCGGCGCTAATACCTTCTATCATGTCATCCTGACTCGTAACGATGACTCCGACAATACCTGGCCGTGGACCGATCGGGAACACGGATAAAAAGCCGATCAAATCAAAGCCATTGCCACCTATCTAAATACACTCGGAATCCAGGAAAAAATGATCCCCCGTTCTGCTTTGCGAAGGAAGGAAGCACTTATGTGATCTACCACAAAAAAGGCAGTGAAATCCAATTGGACTTGAGCAAGCAATCGGGAACCTATGCGGTGAAGTGGTGGAATCCTCGGAAGAGTGACGGTCGGATTGAACCAGGAAATCATGCAAAACAGGCCGCTACTGAAGAGCATCAAAGCTCATGATCCGACGCTCACCGACGTGGAGCGGATGCGCCTCGGGTCGAAGACCATGCGTGATGCAGTGGGACTAGACAGTTATCTATTGGGTTGCTCCGCAGTTTTCGGTCCTTGCATTGGCTTTGTGGACGGGATGCGCACCGGCGGTGACATTAACCCACGCTATGAGGCTTTCCCTGAGCGCAGTCTCGGTAACCTCAGCCACTTCTATCTGAGCGGTAAGGTCTTTAATGGCGATGCTGACTACCTCATCTTCCGCGAGGCCGCCGACGAAGACGCAAAAGTCTCCAAGGAAAAGACGAAAAACGGCGGCAGTATGACGATGAACGAAGCGCAAATGTGGGCGGATTTCAACAAACTCTATGGCACGGCCCGGCTGCAAAGCGATAATCTAACGACCCTTCGTCCAGAGCACCAGGCGCTCGTGAAAGAAGTGTTTAACTATCCGGCGATGGATGAGACCGTTCCTCTGGATATCTGGCAGCGTGCCACCGCTAAAGGCGACGGCTTTGAACTGGTGCTCGCGGGCAAAGACAAAGAAATTTATCTCGGAATCTTCAACTGGGGCGACACACCGAAGGACTACCCGCTAGTCGCATTCGGCAAGCCCGAGCCGATCAAGCTCGAAGGTCGTCATTCCGTGATTCTCAAATACGGGGGTAAAGACTCGTTTATGCAAATGTGTCATAAGCTTAAGTTACTATAAAATCTCAATCATTCATATATCAATTCATGAAATATCTTTTGCTCGCTTCACTCGCCTTCAGTGTCGTTTTCGCTCAGTCGACTGACGTTGGCGAACCACCGGTCAAAGCACCCTTTGTCAAAAAGGAGGATTCGCTCTGCGTCAACGATTGGTGGAATCGCCCCACCAATCCCATCATCGACCTCAAGGTTCCACGCGATCAGGTCGTGTGCTTCGGCATCTACACCGTTCACAAGGGCATCCTCAAACTCAGTGCACAACTCTATCCGCTGTATCCGAAAGAGAGCCGCGAAGTCCGCTTGGAAATCCAGAAGAGCGGAGTATGGACCGAGGTCGGGCGGAAGAACGTGAATGATCTCGGTTGGTCCACCACCTTCCGCATCGAAGATTGGAATGACAGCGCCGATGTTAAATACCGCCTTCTTCACGGAGAGAAAGCGTCCTTCGAGGGACTCATCCGCAAGAATCCGGGTGACAAGGATGAGATCAGCATCGCCGCGCTTTCCTGTAACTCTAACAACGATCGCGGCCTGCGTCCGGAATACACCCGCAACATCAATCACCAAGATCCAGACCTCGTCTTCTTTGCCAGAGACCAATCCTACGATCATACTGAACACACCGCCCAGGGCAGTTGTCTGGTTAATTGATTTGCGGCGGGGGAGTTTTGAGGAGGCGCAGGGCGGCGCAGGGCGGCGCAGGGTTTAGCGCTGTGGTGGTGGAAGCTGGCGTTGAGACTTTCGAAGGCTTCGGTGTCATGGAGACGCAGAACGGCTCCCCTCAATAGGGCGAGGACTTGGCCTCCGCTGGCTTTTTT
>JAYTLO010000273.1:0-47628 GCA_043729385.1 Akkermansiaceae bacterium | reverse complement strand
GGACCACGAATCGGCTCATCATCCGCGTGGGCGGACACGTTCCGCCCCTCCTTGGGGCCAACCTCGGACCACTTCATGTCTAGGATAACTTTTTTGTCCCGCACCCTGGGGCGACTCGGAGGAAAACGGATTTTCGCCGCTTTGCCGGTTGCACGGATCGCCCGGCGTGACAGAGTCGGCCACCACAACAAATGACAAGGGAAACCTCACAGGGAAGTCGCGGCGCAAATGACGGTGGTTCCAGGCTACGGTGCGCCGCAAAGGAGCGGCAAGGTGGAGTCGCCGATCTTCGCGCAGAACCCCCGACTTTTTGCCCTTAACCGATGAACGAGAACCCCGGCAACTTCAAACTCCTGGAACCCGCCTCGCCGGAGTCTTTGGTTCCAGACTCGTGGATCGAGCCTTGGATGATCGTGGTGGCGGTTTTGTTAGCCATCGCGCTGTTAGTCGTGGTGATTGTGAAGAAGAAGAAAGTCGCGCCGCTCGATCCGCTGGCGGTCCGGCAAGCCGCCCATGCGGAAGCCGCTGCGGCGTTAGACAAGATCGGTGCGGTGCCAGCCCGCGAGGCGGCGGTTCAATCCTCGCTGATCCTACGGCGTTATCTATCAGTCGTGGCTGGCGATCCGGCGTTGTTCGAGACGCATGAAGAATATTTAACCCGCCACGAGGCGCTGAAGGACTTTTCCGAAGATGCCCGCGGCTCAGCAGGTCTTGGCTTCTCCCGGTTGGCCGCGATGAAATACGCGGCGGAAACACCCACCGTGGCAACCGAGCAAGTGATCGCTGGATCTCACACGTTGTTGGAAATCTTGCACCACGGCATCCGGGCATGAACGCATTTTTCGAGCACTTCCGTTTCGCCCAGCCTGGCTGGCTGCTGTTATTACTGCTGGCCTTCTTGCTGCTAGCCCTGCGCCGTGGCCGTGGCTCGGAGGCGGCGGTGGTTTTCCCAAATCTATCCGTTTTGGTCAGCTTGGGTCGGCGCGTCCGCTTGACGGCGTGGAGCCTCGGGCTGCCACTTGCGTTCCTCGCCTTGGTGTGTGCGATCCTCGCCATCGCCCGCCCGGTGTGGCGCAATGAATACCAAAGCCGCTCGGCCAGCGGCATCGATATCATGCTCGCCTTCGACGTTTCCCTATCGATGGATATCGACGATTTCATCGACCAAGGAATGCCGGTGAAACGCATCGACGTGGCGAAAAAAGTGGTCGGAGATTTCATCGGTCGCCGGCCGGAAGACCGGATCGGCTTGGTGGCCTTCGCCGGCAGGCCGCGCGATGCCAGCCCGATCACTCTCGACCATCAGTGGCTGAGAAGGTCGCTCGAAGAACTCCGGCTCAACGACCGCAACGAGATGGGCACGATCAAGGAACAAGGCACGGCGATCGGCTCCGCGCTGGCTGCCGCCTCGGTCCGGTTAGAAGCCCGCGATGCGAAGAGCAAGATCATCGTGCTCACAACCGACGGCGCGAGCAACTCGGGAAAAATTTCCCCACTCGAAGCTGCCGAGCACGCGAAAACTCTGGGGATCAAAATTTACACCGTGGCCATCGGCACCAAGGAAGGCCGCGTGGACCGCAGCATCATGACCTTTCCCTATCAGGAGTTCGATTTACCCACGCTCCAGAAAATCGCGACGATGACCGGGGCCGAGCACTTCTGGGCGCAAGATCTCGCCGCGCTCAAGAGGACTTTCACCACCATCGACAATTTGGAAAAAACCGATGCGAAAAGCCTCACCGTGATCGATGATACCGAGTTGTTTCCGTGGTTCGTCGGTGCGACGCTGCTCGCGGCCTTGGCCTCTGCCGTTTACCTTTCGCTGAACCCTCCACCCACTGCCTGACCCGATGAACTTCGCTCACCCTGGCTGGCTTGCTTTGCTGATCTTGCTTCCTTTGTTAGGAATCGGCGCGGTGCTGACTGCGCGGCTGCGGCAGAAGCAGTGGGCAGTGTTCGTGGCACCGCGGCTGCGCGAGGCGCTCGTGAAACGCAGCAGCGCCCTGCCGCGCTGGCTCGCGTTATTTTTCCTGCTGACAGCGTGCGCCGCGATCATCGTCGCGCTCGCCCGACCGCGTGGCGATGCTGGCACCCGCACTGAGAAAACCTTCGGCCGCAATGTTATGATCGCCTTGGACATTTCCAGAAGCATGAGAGTCAGCGATGTAAAACCGGACCGAATCAGCCAGGCGAAGGTCGTCATTTACGAGCTGCTAGAAGCAATGCCGAACGAGCGGATCGGCTTCATCGGCTTCGCAGGCACCCCATACGTTTACGCCCCTCTAACCATCGACCACAGCGCCGTGCGCGAGATCGCCGAACAGGTGGATGAAACATGGGCACCCGTCGGTGGCTCGGATCTTCCCGCCGCCGTCCATCTCGCCACCGAGACGTTGAAAAAAACCGGCCAGAAGAACAACGCGCTGGTCATTCTCAGCGACGGCGAGGAAGTCCGCGATGACGACGCGCGCGGCGAGCTTGAGCTGATGATTGCCGAGGCCGAGCGCTCTGGAGTTTACGTGATCACCATCGGCGTGGGCACCGAAGATGGTGGTTTCGTCCCAGATCCATCTTCCCCGAGCGGGCAAATGACCGACCGCGCGGGCCGCACCATCATCAGCCGTCTGCAAACTGAAACGCTCCGCAAGCTGGCGGAAGGGACCAAGGGCCGCTTCAGCCTGGCCGGCTCGGGACTGGACGTTCCGGAGATGGTGAACTCCGTGGTCGCCGGATTGGACGCGTTTGAAATGGAAGGCCGCGAGCGAAAAATTTCGATTGAGTTCTATCAGTGGCTGATGTTTCCCGCGATTTTGTTTCTCATCATCTCAATCGTCGCAGGGACGCGGTGGAAGGGCATCCAGACAGCCCTCCTCGTCGCTGGCGGATTCCTAACGCTAACGGAAGCCAATGCCAGCGAGGCAACTAACGCCCGGGACGCGCTGGCCGACAAGCGCTACGAACAAGCCCGCGATTCCTATCACAACCTCGCCGACGGTGCGAAATTCCGCGAAACAAAAGCCCGCTACCGCCTCGGCGAAGCAACAGCCGCCTACCGCGGCGGGGACTTCCGGGAAGCGCGCACCGCGTTCAGCCAGTCCTTGCTCTCCGGCGATGCCGAGGTCCAGACAAGCGGCCACCTCGGCCTCGGCAATTCGTTGTTTCAGCTCGGCTGGAAAGGTCTGTCTGGGGAAACTTACCCTACAGACCCAGCGTCGCTGCCGGACTTGGATCGCTTCGACACCCTCGCCAAGGAAGCCCTCGCGAAGATGCGTGAATCCGAAGTGCCCGAGGAAGGCGACACCAGCGGCTACGTCCAGATCGAGTCGCTCGTCACCAATTGGGCGGACGCCGTTAGACATTATGATTCCACACTAGCACTCGCCCCGTCAGACAAGGTTGCGGCGAGTAACCGCGCCATGACGGTCATCTATCTGAAGCGGCTGAAGGAGCTGATGGACCAGGAAAAGAAGGACGCCGAGCAGTCGATGCCACAACCGCAACCCGGCGAAGGACAGCCGCAGGAAGGCGAAGGCGAACCCAACGACGGCGAGGGCGAGCCGAAAGAAGGCGAAGGCAAGGGTGAGAAAAAACCCGGCGAACAAGGCGATGGCGAGAAGGATCCTAGCGACAAACCCGGCGCTGGCGACGAGGGCGAAAAGGACAAGGACGGAAAAAAGGGCAAGGACAAGGATAAGAAAGATGGTGACAGAAACGGCGGCGATAACCCCAACGAGTCCCCCCAGGAACGCGCCCACCGGATTTTAAAGGAGAACTCGGATCTCGAAAAAGGCCCGCTCTCCCCCGGCCAAATTCAGATGGGAGACGCTCGCAAAGATTGGTAACTGCATGAACACTTCGCAACACTTCACCCGGACTCTAACGGCCCTCGCGGCTTGGACATTTCTCGTCACCGCCAGTCCCGGCCAGACCACCAGCCGCCTCTCCACGGCGTTTCTCCCCCGCGGCGAGCAAGCGCTGCTAGAAGTGGCGGTCACCGGCGGCAAACCCACCGAGATGCCGGAAATCCCCGCCGTCGCCAAGACCGAGATCAGGCCCATCGGCCGCGGTCTGCAGACGCGGATGCTGCCCGGCAGGAAGCTGGAGTATGTGTTCGAATACGTGGTCACCAGTTATGAAATCGGCAGGTATGTCATCCCGCCGATCGGCCTCGCGGTGGATGGCGAGCAGACTCTAACTGAGCCGCTCGAGTTCGAGATCTTCAATCCCGACGAACTCAAATGGTTCGAAATTCAAGCCGGCGGGAGATTCATCCGCTACGCCAGTTCGTTCCGCACGATGAACTCCAAGCCGTTTGAAAATGAAACAACGCCCACGGAGATCAAACTTTTCGTCCCCGAAGAAATGATCATCGAAGATTGGGGCATCCCCGATTTTGAGCGCGACGGTGTGACGGCTTGGCGGTTCCAGCCGTCGCCCCGGCCGAACCGGATCAACTTGTTAGGGATGCGCTATTTGTCAGTCGCCTACCCGAGCACCATCACTCCGACGCGCGTCGGCAAGGTCGCTATCGGCCCGGCCAAAGTCCGTCTAACTACTCGGGAAACGGTGATGGATCCGTTTCCCCGCACGGTGAACCCGGAGATTTTCATCGATGTCCCTAGGCTGGAACTCGACGCCAAGCCGTTACCCGCAGGCGCACCCGATGGCTTCGAAAACGCAGTCGGCCAGCTCCGGCTGAGTGGCAGCAGCTCCACCACCGAGGTCCAAGAGGGCGATCCACTCACCGTGGATCTCATGGTGAGCGGCAGCGGAAATCTCGACACTCTGCACCCGCCGAAACTCGAAAACCCTGCCGGTTGGAAAATCTACGGCACCACCACCGAGCAGCGTGGCGATGAGCGCCGCCAGTTATCCGGCAACGTTATTTTCCACCAATCGCTGCGACCGTTAGAAATGAAGTCGGAAATTCCGCCGTTTCGCTTGGTTTACTTCGACCCGAAGGACGAGACCTACAAAACTCTAACCACTGAGCCGATCGCGCTGCAAATGACTCCTAACACTAGCCCAACTGCGGCCGCCTCCGCCGTTGCCCAATCGCTGTCGGTCCCGCTGGAGCGCATGACCGACATCCTCGCTGTTCTGAGTCCGGCCCAGCTCACCCTGCCCACCGCATCCGCTCTGCCTGCGTGGCTCGGTCACGCCATCGGCGGCTTGCTCGCCCTCGGACTCATCGCCAAGGCATTCTGGATGCGCCAGTCCGCGCGCCTCAGGAAAGATCCCATCCGCGAGGCGAAACTCCAACAGCTTCGGGAAATCGGTAAAACCCCAGCTGCCGATGACACGGAGTTTCTCAAATCCGCCGGTGGCTTCATCGAGAAATGGCTCGGCGCTGATCCCGATCCGGCGATCCGCGCCGTGCTTGTCGAGCGCGATGCCGTCTGCTTCCGCACCGAGAAACCCAAAACCGTGCTCGATCAAAATCGCCGTGCGCACATCCTCAAACTGCTCCGCAAGGCCACTGTCGCAATTTTTATAAGCGCCACTCTCGGCCTCGGCACTTCGGCCCGTGCCGACGTCGCCAGCCAGGCGCTAGAAGCCTATGAATCGGCGAAGTATGACGACGCTCTCAAGCTCTGGTTAGAAGCCGGCCCCTACGATCAACTCTCTGCAGACACGCTCTACAATATCGGCAACGCCTGTTACCGCTCCGGCTCCCCGGGCTACGCAGCACTCTACTTTCGCCGAGCGCTTGTCCGAGATCCCGGCCACCAAGAGGCCCGCCAGAACCTCCGCTTCATCGAGCGGAAATACGGGGCCGTCACCGTCCAGCGCCCGGAATACCAATACGCGCTCACCAAGTTTCCGCTCTCCGCTTGGCAAGCCACCTGTTGGACCGGCGTCTGGATTTGTGGCCTCGCCCTGTTAGTCTTCCCCGCCACCCGCCCCGGTGCGCGGCTCCGCGTCGCCGCAGTCGGAGCTCTGGTGTTAGGCCCGGTCCTCATTTCCGCAGGCGTCCTCGGCTGGCGCTATTTCCCCAACGACGCCGAGTTCGCGCCGCTCGCCAAACAAGCCGTCATCATCAGCGAAAAAGTCGCGCTCCACACCGCCGCCGCCCGCACCGCGCCCGAAGTCATCGACGCGCCGCCCGGCTCGCTCTGCGAAATCATCAGCGAGTCCGGCCGCTGGGCATACGTCGCCTTCGCCACCAAGACCCGCGGCTGGGTACCGATGGAATCCCTCGAAAAAGTCATTCCAGCGACGCCCCCCGCGCCGCCGAAGTTCCGCAAGCCCAAAGCCGACGGCAAGACCGCATAAGCGCCCACCACGGACCGCGAAATTTATTTCGCCCGCATCCTCAGCTGCGAAATTCTTCGATTGAGGAAAGAGGAAAGGCACCGCGAATCTGGCGAATCTCGCGAATGATTTGGAGAGAGATGTCTCTGATATAAATTCTCATCTACCCGCTCGATGCGTCACACGGCTCCCGGCTGAGACAGCCAGGACAAAATCCATAGCACCTCACCAAGTCTTAACATCATCCGCAGTCCCTAACTGCTTGTCCTGCCCGGGTGAGAATGCAGCGGCGCGGCGACCTTTCAGATCTACGGCTCTTGAACCAACGGTGAAATGGAGTTCTTCGTTATAGTCAGTATCCAGTTCCACCGTGAATGGATTGCCCCATGGGTCGTAAAGTCCTTCGACGGATTCTCCATCAGCCGCGTAAATCAGGCCGCCTTTGTTATTCTTGCCCTCTTTGACGGAGAGGAACTTGATGCCCCGTGGGTTTGGCGCATTATCCGACTTAATATCAATCCCCAGCAGGATATTCAGCAGCTTCAATCCTTCCGGCGAGTTAGTGGTCACACGGCTTCCGACATCGGGGAGTTTCCCGTATTCGGTATAGATGTTGTTGATAGCGCTCTCGAGCGCGGTGGCGGTGGCAAGGGCTGTCCCCTTCCGACCGTGCTCTGGATTTGTCGTTGGCAGCCTGAAAAGAACAGCGGCGCTTATGACAATTGCGGCGAAGATTGAGATTCCAAATATGAATCTGCGATCTTTAGTGGTATCAGCCTTGGGTTCGCTCATAGATAAGAGAGATATCATTGCGAGGGTCGCTGTCCAGTTTGCTCCCAACAAAAAGGCGGAGCTTCCGTTCCGCCTTTCCATGTTGCGAGAAAGAAAAATGGCGCAGGTGGCATCGACCATTTTTACCACTGATTACCCTGATTCTAACTGATTTCACTGAAAGAGTTGGCAGGGATCTCACTCACTATTTGGATGAATAGGCGCCCCTTTTCAACCTCTTCAAAATCAGTTCAATCAGTGAAATCAGTGGTTACCATCTTCCGTTCAAGGATCGTGCGAGATCCACCCTACTTCCCCCAGCGCTCTAGCAGCGTCTTCGCCATATCGCTTGGCGTTTCCGAGACGGCGATGCCGCACTCGGCGAGGATGCGCTTCTTGGCTTGCGCGGTGTCGTCCTCGCCGCCGACGATGGCACCGGCGTGGCCCATCCGGCGGCCCGGAGGCGCGGTGGCTCCGGCGATGAATCCGGCGATCGGCTTCTTGCAATTTTCCTTGGCCCAGCGCGCGGCATCGACTTCCGCGTTGCCGCCGATTTCGCCGATCATGATGATGGCTTCAGTCTCAGGATCGTTGTTAAACATCTCTAACACTTCGAGGTGATTGGTGCCGTTGATCGGGTCGCCACCGATGCCGACGCAGGTGCTCTGGCCATACCCGAGCTGGGTGAGTTGGAAAACCGCTTCGTAAGTTAGAGTGCCGGAGCGTGAGACGACACCGACGTTGCCGCGCTTGTGAATGTAACCGGGGGCGATGCCGATACGGCAGCCGCCATGCGATTTCTCGCCAAGGCCCGGAGTTACAATGCCGGGGCAGTTAGGGCCGACGAGCCGCGACTTGGAACCACGCAGCGCTTCCTTCACCCGCATCATGTCCATGACGGGAATGCCTTCGGTGATGCAAACGATGAGTTCCACACCCGCGTCTGCGGCTTCGAGAATGGCATCCGCAGCGAACGGCGGCGGCACGAAAATGGCGGAAGCAGTGGCTCCAGTTTCATTCACCGCTTGGCTAACAGTATCGAAAATAGGAACCACGTTCTCAAACTTTTGCCCGCCTTTTCCGGGAGTGACGCCGGCGACGAGTTTCGTACCGTAAGCAAGTGATAGTGATGCGTGGCGCGCGCCGAAGCTGCCGGTGATTCCTTGGACTAGGAGCTTGGTATTTTCGTCAATGAGGATGGCCATAATGTTGAAGTAGAGTTAGGGAGTGAGTCTCAATGAGCCGGAGAGTGGTCCACTCGAGATAAAATATAGTTAGGGTCGCGCGAAGTGTGAATGACTGCAAAAACACGAATCACTTCGTTCACAATTCGATAGTAGATGAAATATGGCCAGTGACTCAAAAGGGATTTTCGGGCTGCTGTGTTCGGTATCAGTCTAGAAGACAGAGGGAACTTCGATATCTCCATGAAGCGATCTTGAACTGCCGCAATGAAGCGATTTCCCAGGCCACCTTCTTGGCTGTCATACCAATTTATCGCCTCATCGATGTCGCGATTCGCTGCCGGGGTAACTACCAAATGACAACTCATTTTCTGTGAGACCAACGGTTTTTAAAATCCTCGAGGGCCATCGCCGCTTGCGGGTTTAGATCGTCTTCTCGGATGCGCGATTCAAGTTCCTCCATGAGTTCGGGTGAAATCGAATCACCATCCTCAGGAGTTACAAAGGGCATCAGGTATGTGAAAACCTCGTTCTTCTCCTCGAGTGATAGCGCTGACAATTCCTTTTCGAGTGCTGCTTTCATGCGGAGATTTTAGCGTTGGTGCGAGAAAATGGAACTCAAGAAACAGCCGCAACGATTTTCCGCGCACCATCTGCCATATCATCTGCGGCGACGATATTAAGGCCAGACGCGGCGAGAGTTGCCTTGCCCATTTCCACGTTGTTGCCTTCTAGCCGGACGACGAGCGGGATCGGCAGGCCGGTTTCTTTCGCAGCGGCGATCACACCTTCCGCAATGATGTTGCAGTCCATAATACCACCGAAGATATTGATGAGAATGCCCTTCACGTTCGGATCGCCGAGGATGATTTTAAACGCGGCGGTCACTTGCTCTTTGGAGGCACCGCCGCCCACGTCGAGGAAGTTTGCGGGATCTCCACCGAAGTGTTTGATGATGTCCATGGTGGCCATCGCGAGTCCGGCGCCATTGACGAGGCAGGCGATGTTGCCGTCGAGGCCGATGTAGTTGAGGTCATACTCGGAGGCTGCGACTTCGCGTGGGTCTTCCTCGGTTTTGTCGCGCATGGCGACGATGTCTGGGTGGCGGAAGAGTGCGTTATCATCGAAGCCGAATTTGGCATCGAGTGCTAACACCCGGCCGTCGGGAGTGGTGACGAGCGGGTTGATTTCCAGCATCGAGCAATCGCAGGAAACGAAAAGTTTGTAGAGATTTCCCAACAGCTTGGCGAACTGCTTGGCGATGTCGCCAGTCAAACCGAGCGCGGCTGTTAGCTTGCGGACTTCATATGCTTGCAGACCTAGCAGCGGATGGATGAACTGGCGGACGATTTTTTCCGGCGTGTTGTGCGCGACATCCTCGATGCTCATACCGCCCTCGGTGGAGACGACGATGACCGGGCGGCAGGTGTCGCGATCCATCAGAATGGCGAGGTAATACTCGTGAGTGATGTCCACCGCCTCTGCGATCATGACCTTGCTAACCAGCTTGCCCGCCTCGCCCGTCTGAACGGTGACGAGAGTTTGATTGAGCATTTTCCCGGCGAACTCGGCGGCTTGCTCCGGCGACTCGATGAGGTGGACGCCGCCTTTGAAGCCGTTGGTGAAATGACCTTTGCCGCGGCCACCGGCGTGGACTTGGGCCTTGATCACCAGCTTTGCGCCGCTGAATTCGCGGGCTGCGGCTTCCGCTTCGGCTGGCGTGCTGGCGACGGCACCGCGTGGGCTTGGGACTTGGAATCGGTCGAAAAGCTCTTTGGCTTGGTATTCGTGAATGTTCATGATGGCGAGGAATCGTGCGCTCACACGGCGAATCGCGCGGACCCTATTCCCCCTCCCCGCGCGGGGTCAAGGCATCGTCTTGGAAAATTCAGCTAACAGGTTGAGTCATCGGCCCGCACCCTGAATCAGGCGTGCCAGCTTGCGGTTAAACCCATCGGCTGCAGTGAGTTGATCGAGTCCTAGGTGCATGCGGTAGCGCCAGTAATAGGGCATGATTGCGGGCACGTTGATGCGCTCGGAATCTGGGTTCGGGTTGCGGAGAGATTCATCCATCGCCAGTAAGTCCTGAAGTGGAAAGATCGCCCACATCGCGGGTGATTGAAGGTGCTGCCAAACAATCTTGCTGGCGGTTTCTCCAGAGAGATCGGCTTCGGTCGAGCCACTGCCGAACATCTGCCAAGCAAATCTAGCAGTCGTGCCAGCGTCTTCTTTCCACCACGCGCGTAGCGTGGGCATGTCATGGGTGGATGGACTCACGACACTCATATAAGGTGCGTTCTGTGGATTGAAGAACTCGAATTCATGGGTCTTGGGCATGCGCTGGATTTCCAATGATAGAATTCCGAGTTCTTTGAGCACTCCCGGCACGCAGGCGGGCACCATCCCGAGGTCCTCGCCGCATAGAAGCATCGGGCTGGCATGGCGCATGGCCGGCAATCTCCCATAGCCGCGAGCTTGCCAGAAATCTTCCTGACGGCGGTAGAAATAATCATTGTATAACTCGTCCATCCGCCACCGCGTGTCCGGATCGAGATCGCGGTAGGCATAGGTGGCCTGCATCGAACAACGCGGATGAAACAATGTGCCACCTGAGCCGGGCACTTCGAAAAAGAGCACCTCGCTTGCACAATCCAACAATCCATCCCGGATGGAATCGTTCTGTGGGTGCTCGGTGAAATAGTCAACAATCCGGCGTTGGTTAATTACTTT
Organism: Akkermansiaceae bacterium; assembly: GCA_043729385.1. Taxonomy (GTDB): domain Bacteria; phylum Verrucomicrobiota; class Verrucomicrobiia; order Verrucomicrobiales; family Akkermansiaceae; genus Luteolibacter. The sequence continues at coordinate 36,688 of JAYTLO010000273.1, read as the reverse complement.
TTCACTGAGGTGGAAATAGCCGTCGCCAGAATCATGGAAGAAATTTCCTTTTACATACTCTGCCGCATCGCCGAACCACTGTTCCAACATATACCAACGGATATAGGGACGACAGTAGCGGTTATAGTCGAAGTCGATACCACGATTGCGAATCTCGTCGATATGGATCGGCATCGCCGGATCGAAGTGACCCATGATGCCCTCGACATGATCATAAGGGACTTGCCAAATTCTGAAGAACCCGAGGATATGATCAATCCGATATGCATCAAAGTAATGACTCAACTGCGCGAACCTCGAACGCCACCAAGCATAGTCATCCAGTTTCATCACTTCCCAGTTATAGGTAGGGAACCCCCAGTTCTGGCCTTTTACCGCGAAGGCATCCGGCGGTGCGCCGGCCTGTGCGTCCATCTTAAACAAATGCGGCGCGGACCAGGCATCCACCGACTGGCGGTCGATGCCGATCGGCAAGTCGCCCTTGAGCGCGAGACCTTTTTCATGCAAGTGGGAAACTGCGTCGGCAAGTTGTAGGTCAAGCTCGCATTGCAGCCAGACATGATAGGCGATCTCCGGCCACTCGGGGTGATTCGGTGTGGTTAGCTCGTCCACCTTCGCCCGATCAAACGTTGCCCATTCTTGCCACTGCGAGAAATCAGCAGTGCCGTAATGGTCGCGTTTCACACAGAACACGGCATAGGGTATCACCCACTCGCTATGGGTTTTCAAAAACTCTGTGAAGGCAGCACCGGCAAGAATCACAGCGCGGTGTTTCTCGAAAATCTGGCGGGTGAGTTTTAATTTCACCAGCATCACCGCTTCATAATCCACTTGTCCGAGAGTGTTGAGTTTGGCTCGCGCCGCATTCAACTCCTGCTTGAAGTCGGCAGGCATGGTATAACTCAAATCATCAACTCGCAAATAGAGCGGATGCAGCGCGAAGACACTGATCGCCGAATAGGGATAGGAGTCCGTCCAGTCGTGCGATGACGTTGTGTCATTGATTGGTAAGATCTGAATCAACTTAAGGCCCACGCCCTTCGCCCAATCGCCAAAGGACTTAAGATCGGCGAATTCACCCACGCCGAGGCTCGTGTCGCTGCGCAACGAGAAGACCGGCATTGCCACACCAGCCGCGCGGTAGAGACCGCCGGTGTCCCTGCGATAATATTCATCTTCGACTTTCGTCCATTGGCGGGAAGCCATGGCGTGCGAGTCGATTCTGCGGTTTTCACCAAGCTCCACACTCACCACACATTTCAACTTCAGGTCGAACAATCCATACTTGTATTCGATATTCCAGTCCGCAGGTAGATACAGATTTCTCTGCCAGACATTGGGCGCAGTTTCCTGAAGTGTAACTGCGGAGAACCACCCCCAGCTACCGAGTTCGGTGACGCTGCCTAACAAGCACGGCACTTGGCCAGTCGGCACCGCCGCCATCCGGAGTTGGAATGAATGATTTGCTTGGTCGGGAGTTATTAGTTCGGCGAACGGCCCACGAGCGGGCAACACAGCGAGGAAAGCATTGGTTTCAAATGCATAGTCCACAGTGCCCGCTGAGCACCAGGAATCTTGGAGTAATACAGCATCGTGCGCAGATAGATCGACTCTCGCGACTCTCGGCGCGTGCCATTCGCCCAGCTCGACGCCGTTGGATTGCCGGAGCTGATAGTTATATTCAATGCGGAAGCAGCCCGCGCCGTGGACTTGGACGCTGGCTTGCCATTGCTCGTTGTTGAGCCAATGCAGCGGCACGATTTGATCGAAACGAACGCCCTTTTCATCGAGCACGGTTGAGTATTTCAACCAAAGCGACTGACCGGGAACGGTGTGGTAATTCAGACGAAAGACGATGTTCATGCGTGTGAAGCTAATGTCCCGAAACTCCATTCGGTTGGCGATTCGAAAATAAGACGGGTGGGCCGAAGTCCCACCCTCATTATGCCTGCGACGCCTTTTGCAACAGCCGCAGGCGTTCCAACGCGGCTCCGCTGGCTATCATTTCGCGAGAAATTTCGATGCCGTCGCCCATGTCGTCGGCGAGGCCGGCACAGGCGAGGGCGGCGCCGGAATTCATGAGCACCATGTCGCGCTTCGGTCCGGTTTCGCGGCCTGCTAGAATCGCTTCGAGGATGATGGCATTCGCCTTGGCATCGCCGCCTTGGAGTTCTTCCACCTCGGCGTGCTTGAGGCCGAAATCACGCGGGCGGACCACCTCGTCCGCCTGATCTTGCATCGAGCCAGCTTTGCAAATCCGGGTCGATCCCATCAGGCTGACTTCGTCCACCGAGCGCCCGTCGCCGGTGGTGCCGTGGACGACCCACGCACTCTCGCGGCCGAGGCGTTCCAAAATTTCCGCGAATGCGGGACACAGCTCGCGGCTGAAAACCCCGACCAGCTGGCACTCCGGGCGGGCGGGATTGAGCAGCGGACCGATCAGGTTAAAAATGGTCCTAACACCCCGCGCAGCTAACGATTTCCTAACGGCGACGACGGCCTTGAATGCCGGATGATAGATCGGCGCGAACATGAACCCGATCCCGGCGCGCTCCACGCAATTGCGAAACTCGTCCGCCGACATGTCGATGCGCACGCCCAGTGCTTCGAGCACATCCGCCCCGCCGCTTTTGGAGGTGATGCCGCGGTTGCCGTGTTTCACGACGACTGCACCGGCCGCCGCGGCGATGAACATCGCGGTGGTAGAGACGTTGAAAAGATCGAGCTGGTCGCCGCCGGTGCCGCAGACATCAAGCGTCGGGCCTTCCAGCTCTAGCAGCCCGAGGTGGGGATCGACCGCCTGTTTGAGAAACGCCTCGACGAAGCCCGCGATCTCGGCGGGTGTCTCGCCTTTGAGGGCTAGCGCTTCTAGCAGCCGCTCCTTTTTCGCATCCGCCGCCGCTGGATCCAGCAGCAGCGCCACCGCCACCTCCACTTCGCGTGAAGAGAGTTCCTGTTTTTCCTCAAGATGGTGAATCAAGGCGTCCATAGCCGGAGCCTAGGACGGCGAGCCGGATCAAGGCCAGAAAGAATCTTAACAACCCACCAGCTTCCCCTCAATCGCCTGCCACCTTGACACCCCCGCCTCCTGCCCGCCAGTGTCCGGCCCATGGCTAGATTCAGAATCGTAGGCACCTCCGGGAATGACAAACTCGACGAACGCCGCATCGGCGAGAGTGACATCTTCGGCCGCGGCGGAAATGACACCATCCGCCTCCTCCGCGACGACGACCTCGGCGGTGACAACACCGTCGATGCCGGCCCCGGAAAGGACAAAGTCCTCAACCAATTCGAGGGCGGAAACGTCATCAAACTCGGCTCTGGAAACGACACCTACGTCGGCACCGGCTTCTCCGTCTTTAACGACTCCGACATCGTCCGCGGCGGCAGTGGCAATGACCGCATCATCGTCACCACCCTCCAGAGCAGCTACTTCGGCGACGGCGGAAACGACACCTTCTTCTCCGAAGGTCACAGCAACTCCTTCCGCGGCGGCTCCGGCACCGACACCATCGACTACAGCATCCGCTCCGATAGCAGCGTCGTCGGAGATGAAGCGATCACCGTGGATCTCAGTCAGAGCGAGGCTCTCACCGGCCCGATCAAGACCGAATCCCTCATCAGCATCGAGAACGCCACCGGCACCCGACTCGGAGACATCCTCACCGGCAACGACGGGGCAAACGTCCTCAAAGGCATCGATGGCGACGACGACCTCAACGGCCTCGGCGGAAACGACACGCTCATCGGCGGTCCCGGCACCGACTTCATCTTCGGCGATGGAGGAAACGACACGCTCACCGGAAGTGCCGGGGCCGACGGCTTTCTTTTCCGAGTCGCCCCCACGCCCGCCGATGCGGATGTCATCACCGACTTCAATCCCGCCGAAGACGTCATCGGCCTCAGTGCCGCCATTTTCACCGGACTTCCCATCGGAGTCCTCGATGCCAGCCGCCTCCGCATCGGCCCCAGTGCGACCAATCCCAACCACCGCGTCATCTACGATTCCATCACTGGCCGCGTCTTTTTCGATAGCGACGGCTCCGGTGCCACCCAGGCCGAGCTCGTCGTCACCATCCCAGTCAATCTCAACATCACCCCGCCTAACATCGAGATCTTCTGAGTTCATGAGCTGCGCTGGGAAAGTGTCCCGGCTGTCTCAGCCGAGAGCGGAGAATTTGGATCCGGCAGAGACAGCCGGGACACATTTCGCTCACGCGATCCCGAACCCAGATGAGTGCGCTAACAGCGGCACGTAGCGACCTGGCGCAGCAGTAAGGAGGGCGGACATTTTTGTCCGCCCGGCCGATGAGAAGAGCAAGAGAAGAGCTTCGCGCACTCGCTTTCACCGCGCATAGGCAAGTGGATAAAAATGTCCACTCTCCTTAGTTGGTCTAACAATTTCGAGCACGCCCCTTATCAAACCTCACACGCCCCGATCAATTCGTTATTTAGCTAAATAACTACAATCGATGTGGAAGCACCGGGCGACGATTTCCAAAGCATTAGGGCAGCCTCCGTCCACTGCGGCGTCATCCCGAAGCCCACCACGATCCGTCACCCGTTTCACAGTTCGGCGGAAGCCAGATCTGCGATTGACTTTCAGCGGCAGCCTTCGTTTAAAGCTGTCCGATAAATCATAAGAACCGGCTTACGGGAAGATTCTGCCATCACGGGTCTTCGCGCGCTGGAAATGGACCGTCCGCTTTGGGCTTTCGGCATTGCCGCTGATTCTCTTCACCGGCGGCGGCGTGACTTACTATCTAACGCCGAGCCGGTATGAGAGCACGGTCGTGTTCGAATACCTCAGTAAACGCCCGCCGAACGAGGCTGATGCCTTACTGAAATCGCGCAATGTGATTGGCCCTGCAATCACCCATCTCAGCCTAACTGAACGCTCGGGCATGACTCCGACAGCCTAGCCCGACACATTTCCGAGTCGATCCAGACCACGGTGAATTCCGCCACCGGGATGATCGAACTAACGGTCGAGGATCCCCACGGAGAAGTCGCCCGCGATCTAGCAGCGGAGTTGCCGAGGGCGCTCGATGTTTATGAGAAATCCCTCGCAACAGCGGAAGAAGACCGGCGAATCCCAGGGCGCGATCACCCTGCAATCGCTGGGTATCGGATTGGCCTTCGCGCTGCTGGCTCCCTATCTGCTAGAATTGGCATTTCCTCGCCGCCGCGCAATTTCCACGCGCCTGAATGCCCGGCCCGGAGCCACTGCAAATGCCGATTTCACCGCCGAACCGGTGAATATCTAGCAGGCTCGCAGCGGGAAACTCGCGGTCACGCGCTAGCAGGTTTGACATCGCCGCTCGGTTTTGGACACTCGGGCCATGTATGAAGCAGCAGGCAAAATGAAATGGATCGGGACCACCCAGAGTTTTCCAAGTGGCTTCACCAAGCGCGAGTTTGTGGTGACCACCGCGCATGATAAATACCCGCAGGATCTCAAGTTCGAGGTGGTGAAGGACAAGTGCCCGCTGCTGGATCCATTCGAGCTCGGCCAGGACGTCCAAGTCAGCTTCGACATCCGCGGCAACGAGTATAACGGCAAGTATTTCGTCAACCTCGCCTGTTGGAAAATCCAATCCGCCGACGGCTCGTCGCAGAACTCCGCCAGCCCCACCCGCAGCGCGGAACCCTCGCACCGCCAAAGCCCGGCCAACTCCAGCAGCGAACCTTCGCCCGCCGATCTCCGCAGCCACAGTGATTTCGACGACGACGAAAGCCCGTTCTAACGACTCGTGGCTGAGTCGTTTTCCTTGCCCGCTCCCAGCCTGCCCCACACTCTCCGCGCGTGGCCGACGAGCTGGACGATAATCCCATGAATGAAATGCTGCGGGCGCTGGAAGCGTCCGACTGCTCGGCCTTGCTTGCCGCCGCCCACGAAATTCACTACGCGGACCTTGCCCACCTTTACGAGAATCTCGACGACGAAAAACGCGACCTCCTGCTCAAAACAATCGGCCCGGAACTCGCCACCGATCTCGTCGCGGAACTCCCCTACCCACTCATCGAAGGGGCGCTCGATCACTTCAAGCCCGCGCAGCTCCGGGTATTATTAGGAAACCTCTCGGACGACGACCGAGTGGATGTTTTCCAAGTGGTCAGCGAGGAAGCGCAGGTCCGGTTTTTCAGCCTGCTAGGTCCGCGCGACAAGGAACTCACCCGCAATCTTCTCAAGTATGAAGAGGACACTGCGGGTGGCCGGATGACCACCCATGTCGGCCGGATCACCGCCGACATGACGGTGAAGCAAGCCATCACCGTGCTCCGCCGCGACAAGGACGATGCAGAGACGCTGGCCCGCATTTTCGTGGTGGATGAGCAAGGGCGGCTTGTCGGAAAAGTCCGTTTGCGTGACCTCGCCTTCAGCACCTGGGACACGCCGATCCACGACATCATGGAGGCGGCCGACGAGTATGTCCTCGCCTCCATCGACCAAGAAGAAGCCGCCCGCACCCTTTCGAAATATGACCTCATCGTGCTGCCAGTCGTCGATGAGTTCCACCACCTCCTCGGCGTTTTAACGTATGATGACGCATTGGAAATTCTCCAAGAAGAGTCCACCGAGGACATCGAAAAACTCTCGGGTATCACCGGTGAGCAATCGGAAGTTTCTTACCTAAACACCAGCGTCACCCTGCAATACCAACGCCGCGTGTCGTGGCTCGTCGGCTTGGCCTTCGTCTCGATCGGCTCGGGCTACGTGATGTATCGGTTCAGCGCAGTGTTAGAAAAAGCCTTCGTCCTCGCACTATTTCTACCGATGGTGGTGGCTGCGGGAGGAAACTCCGGTGGACAAGCTGCCACCATGGTCATTCGCGCCATGGCACTCGGGGAAATCCGAACGGGCAACGCCATGCGTATCGCGTGGAAGGAAGCCCGCACCGGCCTTTTTCTTGGACTCACCCTCGGCATCACGATGGCTGCCTTCATCAGCTTCATCCTGCCTAACATGCAGCAAGGCACCGGCGCAAATTTCGATTTTCTCCACCTCGCCCTCGCCGTCTCGCTCGCACTTACCATCCAAGTCTTCTCGGCCACTGTGCTCGGTGCGCTCCTGCCGATTTGCGCCCGCGCCATCAACCTGGACCCAGCAGTGGTCTCCGCGCCATCGCTAGCATCGACCGTCGACGTCTCCGGCATGATGATTTATTTTACAATCGTCGGCGCGATTCTGCATCTGCATTGAGTCCCCCGGAGTGCGGCACGCTCTGCTGCCGCCCCGGCAGATGGAAGCTCTGCTTCATGCGGCGCGGAGCTCTTCCTCTTCGAGGATCTCCTCACAAAACCCGGCTTAACCAAGTCCAAAATCTCTTGCGCCGACCCAATTTCCCCGTGGGAATCCGCAAGGTGCAATTTGCAATTTACCCATGAATCCCGTGGCCAATATCCGGCAAACCTATGAATGAAAGTTATACATTTAGTAAAAACAGACATGAAAATATATATAATAAATTAGAGCACTATCCATTCAACTGGTACGCCGGATGCTTTTTCTGGAACTGATTATTATCCGAACCAACGGACTCCAATGACCCCATTCTTTGGCAACTAAACACATTGCCATCATTGGCTTCCCGCCGGAACATCATGACCCCCAATTATTGCAAACTGCATGAAATACATATCAGCACAAGGCAGCCGAAATCTGCTCAAAACAAAATACGATAAACCAGCTGCCGCTTCGCCCCCCATCGCGCTTTCAGGTGCCGCCCGCCGGTGGCTCATAGGAGCGACTGCCAGCGCGGTTCTCGCCACCACGCTACCCTCGTCCGCCACGCCCCAGACCGTTGATTTCGACCTCGGCACGGCGACCTTGGATGAAGTGCAATTGGCCATGGACTCAGGTGCGTTGACCAGCGTCCAATTGGTGAATCTATATCTCCGCCGGATCGCCTTGTATGACCAAGCGGGTGCACCTTTTTTCAACTCAGTGATGCTCCTCACTCCTGACATCATGGAGCAGGCGAAAAAGGCGGACCAGCTCCGCGCCGCAGGCAAGAAGATCGGCCCGCTGCACGGCATCCCTTGTTTCGTGAAAGGTTCCTACAGTGTCAAAGGCCTGCCAACATCGGCGGGGACCACTGCCTGGCAAGATCTCATCGCGCCCGATGATTGCTTCCTAGTCGGGAAGCTGCGCGCAAGTGGCGCGATCATCATGGGCCACGCCAACATGGATACTTGGGCGAACTCGGGTCAAAGCTCGACCTCGCAGCTCAAAGGCGCAGTCAAGAATGCCTACGTGCTCGGCACCACCTCGGGCGGCAGCAGTGGCGGCTCGGGTGTGGCCGCTGCCGCGAACTTCGCGTTCTTCACATTCGGCGGAGAAACCGGTGCCTCGATCCGCGGCCCTTCCGACCGCAATGGTCTCGCCGGCCAGCGCCCGAACGCCGGGGCGATGCCATCCAACCACATCGTCAATCTCAGTGCCGAGCGCGATGTCGTCGGGCCGATGACCCGCAACGTCAGCGACCTCGCGGCCATTCGCGACGCGGTTTCCTTCGAGGATCCCAAAGATCCTTGGGCACCGATTCTGCCGCTTTTCAAAGATGGGCGACCGTTTCCGAAAGGATTCAGCAGCACCCTTCCCACGGCCACTCTCGCCGGGAAAAAACTCGGCGTCATCGGCACCTACATCGGCCTCACCCATCCGAATCCGGGCGTGAGCGCGACTGCTGCTACCACCACCGTCTCGGTGACGCGGCCCGAGATTTTTGCGAATTTCGAGAAATCAAAAGCCCAGATGGAAGCCGCCGGTGCCACCGTTAAAATCCTGTTCCTGCCGCCCGAGGTGAGCACGACCTACGATCGCGGGCCGGACGCACCCCAGAGGTTGCTTTCCACCAACCCGACCAGCGGTCGCTTCAACGCCAACGCCCACAAAGGCATGATCGAGTTCTTGGTGAAAACGCCCGCTGACACCCCCGAGAGTCTCGCGGCGAAAGTCATCGCCAAGGCCGCTCTGCCGACAAACAACGCAGGCGCTCGGCAAATCACCGACACCACGATCAGCTACATGTACACCTTCGGACCCGGCGGCGAGGTCACCGGCACCAATGCGCTCTCGTTCGCCTCTGCGGAAGCAACCGAGCACTACACCGCGCTGCGTGAAGTCCGTCGCAAGCTCGAAGCCTGGATGGACGCCGAAGGCTTGGACGCCTTGGTGTTCCCGGTTGACTCCGGGAAAACGCCGACGGTCGGCTCGGTCAATGGCCGCGATCCGATCAACGCGATGCACATTCCCGGAACCGTCGTGCCTAACGGCTCGCTCCCAGATGGCGAGCCAACCTGCGTAATTTTCGTCGGCAAGGGCTTCAACGACGTCGAAATTTTCAAACTCGCTTACGCGTTTGAGCAAGTTTCCAAAGACCGCTACTCCACGCCGCTGGCCCCGGCGCTTCCCGAGGAATCATTCACCTACACCGTGAAGAAGACGCTGCCGATCTCCCCCGGCGCGGGTCCAGTCATCACCATTTCGGGTAAGCCCGACATCGTCGGCACTGGCTCCACCGCCAAGGTCGTGATCAGCGGCAAGATCCTGAGCAAGGCCTCGGTGTCACAGATTCTGGTGTTCGTAAACGGCAAGCGCATCCCTGTTAGTTATACCCTATCAGGCGGCAAAAACGATTGGTCCGCCAGTCTTCCAGCGTCCTCGGTGCTGTCGGTGATTGGCGGTTCCAAGACCGCCTCCATCGCGGTCCAAGCGACTGATGTGAACGGCAACACCGACGTAAAGATCAAGGATCTCAAGTTCGATCTCGGTGATTTCCTCCCCTAACCCCCCGCAATTCCAAAGGAGCGGAGGGCAAGCGTCCTCCGCTCCTTTGGTCACGATTCTAACAAAATGCGAACCACCTCCAAATTCCTCGCCCTCATCGGCGTAATTCTCATTACCGTATTCCTCGTTGATCGCTGGAAGTCGGACAGCCCACGAATTTCCCCTGCTGTGTTTGAGGAAAAGCGCGTCGCCAATACTCCAAGTGCCCCCAGCGCCAGAGATCCGCTATCCGCTGCCGACTGGTTGGAAAAATTCCAGAACTCCGCCGTCGCCGACCGCGCTGGACTGATGCACGGCGTTCTAGCGATTTCGGACGAGACTCTGCGCAACCAGATCGCAACCGCCCTCGCGGGCGAGTGGATGACCACCGACCTCGATGGCTATCTCGCGTTTCTCGACTCACTGTTAGCAAGCGAGGGACTGTCTTCGGAAACCATGAAACGCTTCTCGGTGGCGCTCATGCGGAGCTTCGAGACAGCTGTCGGTAAAACTCCGTTGAAGGGAAAAATCCGCTATGTCGCGGAAGTCATCGTGGATTATCTGATCGCCAATAACCTTGGCGGAACCGAGTCTTGGGCTCGAGAATTCCTAGTCGGCCTAGACTTGGAAACAGCGCTGGCCAAGCTTGCGCCCGCGATGGTGGCGGATTCTCCGCAACAGGCATTGGCGATTTTCAGCAGCATCAAAGCGGTGCTACCACGCCTAACAGCGGCCTCCGATCTGGGAACCGCCCTCGCCAAGCGCGACCCCGCAAATGCATTGGAATGGGCGAACTCTATCGGCGCCCACAGCGAGCGGACGATGGCCATGGCAAGCGTGACGACCGTCATCTCGGGAGCCGATCCTACACGGGCCGCAGCGAGCTTGAAGTCGTTCATGGAAAAAATTCAGGACGAATACACTCAGCGCCGTGAACAAGACCGCCAGCAAGCCGGAGTGAAAGCGGCGGATGAATTTCAGACCCCGGAACTCTACGAAGAATATCTGGAAGCCAACGGCAACGTGCTGATGCAACCAGACACGCCCGAGGCGGACTATCTGTTAAAAGCCAGCGAGCAAATTGGATTCCAACTGGCCAAGACCGATCCGCTCGGCGCACTCGCCTGGGCGGAATCGCTCGCGGTTAAAATCGCCCAAGCCCACGCCATCAGCGGCGCGCTTTCTGGATGGAGCACCACCGCCCCGCAGCAAGCCGTCGATCACTATCTCCGCAACTACGGCTACGACACTGCCATGCCACTTTATCTCTTTGAAAACTGGGCCAGCCAGGATCCCGACACCGCCGCTGCCGCCATTCAAGACCTTGATAATGCCGGGCAGAAATCCTCGGCCATCCAAGGCGTAACTAACGGTTGGTTAGATTCGGAGAACAATCTCGTCGGCTTGATCGAGTGGGTCGCGCAACTCCCGCCTGGAACGGACCGGGACAAAGCGAATCTCGCGATCATCGCGCAGACCAGCGATGCCAATCCTTCAACCGCTTGGGAACTTGTCCTGCAACTTTCGGACCCCGCCGCACGCAGGCGCGCTGCCAACGACGTGTTCGCCCTACTCGCCGTGGAAAATCCCGCCCCAGCCCGCTCGGTGCTCGACGCCTACCAAGCGCCCGCCGAGGAAATTGAAGCCCTTCGCCGGATTCTCGCCCTAGCAGAATCACCGAATTAACCCGCAGCGATTTGGAAAGAGTCTAAAGCTCCAACCGATATCCAATGCCACGGACCGTGATTAGATGGCAGGGATTTGCCGGATCGGCTTCGAGTTTGGCGCGGAGGGTGGTGATGAAATTATCGATAGTCCGCAAACTCGGATAGGCGTGATAACCCCAGACGACATCAAGGAATTTCTCGCGGCTGACGGCCTCGCCTGGATGCGCAGCGAGCAGACGAAGGATACCGGTTTCCTTATCGGATAGAGCGAGTTCCTGCCCGGCGCGGGTCAGGACGCAGCGCCGGAAGTCGATGCTGGCGAGGCCGATTTCCAACTGATCCTGCACCGATTGGTCGCGCTCATGGCGGCGCAACAGGGCGCGGACGCGGGCTAACAGCTCCTTGAGGCTGAAGGGTTTTAACAGATAGTCGTCGGCCCCGCTGTCGAGGCCTTGCACGCGGTCGTCGATCTGCCCCTTGGCGGTGAGCATGAGCACGGGCATGTTCCGCCCGCGCTGGCGAAGCGCGCGGCAGACGGCGAAGCCATCCAAGCCGGGCATCATCACGTCTAGCAGGACGAGATCGAAGGTGCCGGTGCAGGCGAGCTCCAGGCCGCTGACGCCATCCACGGCGGATTGCACGCGGTAGCCTTCGGCAGCGAGGGTTTCCACCAGCGCGGTGCGCATCGGGGCTTCGTCTTCGATGATGAGGAGGCGCATGAGGTAAGGGAATGAAGAATAGGTCCTATGTGACCTATAGGACTTATCAGAGTGAATGAACTCCCCTGCCCTAAGCCGCTGACCAAGACCACCCGCCCGCCATGCGCCTCGGCCACGGCTTTCACCAAGCTCAGGCCGATGCCGGTGCCTTGAGTCTCGCGGCGCAGCTCGCTGCCGAGCCGGTGAAATTTCTGGAAGATCCGCTCCTCCTCGGCTGGCGGGATCCCGGGGCCGTGGTCGGTGATTTCAATTTCCCAGTTAGAGGAAACCTCGCGGAGCGTGATTTCCACCTGCGAGCCGGTGGGCGAAAACTTGATGGCGTTGTCTAGCAGGTTGACGAGTGCCTGTTGGATGGCTCCGGGATCGACGTGGGCTTCCACGGCGGGTAAGTTTGATGAGACGAGCGTGACCGATTTTTCCGCAGCCAGCGGCTCCATCAGGCTGAGCGTCTCAGTGACCAACGCGCCGAGATCGCACTCCTCGAAATGCCACTGCTTGCGGCCCTGCTCGATGCGGGCGAAGTCGAGCACGTTCTCGATCAACGTGGTCAGCCGGGCACCCTCGCGGGAAATCAGCCGGTGGAATTCGCTCACGGTCTTCGGCTCGATTTTCCCGGCAGTTAGAGCGTCGGCCATCAGCCGGATGGAGGCGACCGGTGCGCGGAGTTCGTGGGAGACGCTGGCGACGAAATCGCTCTTCAGCGCGTTGAGGCGGCGTTCGCGTTCGACGGCGCGATGGATGAAAAACAACGCCCCGGCAGAAATCACCACCGCGAAGGCAAGCAATCCAAGCGTCCACCGCGCTTGCTGGCGGGCTGCAGCCTCGAACAACGCGGGGCGGGCTGCAATGATCTCCAAGCGGAGGTCGTTGCCGAAATGGACGGGCACGCTCTCCATGATTTCACCCGGGGAATTACTGCCTGCTAGAGTCCGACCGCTAACTGCTAGACGCAGATCCGCCCACAAAGGAAGGCTTTTCACGGCGAGTGCAAGAACCTGCTTCAAGGCCGCAGGGTCGAGATAACGAAGTTCTCCGGCAGCGGACGCAAGCCACCAAGTGTCGCCGTTTTCGACGAGCCATTTCTCGGACGGATCGGCGTCTGGATGGTGCCGAGAAATGGCGCGGGCTTGCTCGCCGCAGGTCCAACGGGCGGGCCAATCACCGGCGATTTCAGGGACTTTCGTGAAAACGAGCGGCGTGAGAACGGACGGGGCATCGGTGGTGGCGAGGGCGACGAGCACCCGCGCGTCCGCAGAATCGCGCGTCTGCTCGAAGACGCGAAATCCAGCTAACACCCGGCGCGGCAACCCGGCCGGAGAAAGCCCGGCAGCGGGGTCGTCCCGCAAGTTTCTAAGCGCTGCTAGATCGCTGCCATCCAGCACCGCATCGGCAGCGGATGACATGCCCGGTTGCGGCGGATCGGGAAACAGCGGGGCAGTTCCCACGGCAGCGGCGAGTGCGCGGGAAATGGATTCCTCGGCGAAATTTGCCGAGACTTTCGCCTCCTCCCGCGCCACCGACCATGCGGCTTTCACCTGCGCCCGGGTGCCGAGCCACGCCAACACGCCGAGCACTAACAGCGGCAGCAGCATGGCAAGCGTCAGCCAGCGTAGAGATGATCCGGCGGGACGGGTCATCGGATCGGAATTGCTTGATTCGGTGGTGGCTCCACGCGTTGCCGAATCGGTCGATCCGTCGGCACTACTTCCGTTGGCGCTGGCTGCACCTTCACTCGCTTTTGGAGGGCTTCAGTGATTTCCCGAGTCCAACTTTGTTGAGACGAATTGCGCATGTCCACTGCACGATTGACGCCGCGCTTCTCTAAAATATCACCCCATTCCAGCGGTGGAAACGATTCAGCTCCGTCGAGCCGAAGGATTGCAATCTCCTTCAATCCCGTCTCTGTCTTCCGGATAAGAGCGAACTCCGAGAAGTCCTTGATGAGAGGAAGCAGGTCATGCATTTGCGTTTGCAGCAGCCACTCTTCCAAGATCGGCGGCTTGGCTTCAGGGGATGATGAGTCAGCATTTCGCACAAACTGCACATCCCTTTCAATATCGACGATGCGAATGGACTTCTCCGCCGCCCATTTCGAATAGGAGTATTTCGGTATCAATCGACGGCGAACTAACGGTTCAATCCCTGGAAATCCGGCCGTCTCCCAATCGGCATGAAATTTACTACCTCGCGCGATGAGCAGTTCTATGCCCAGCCATATTTTTTCGGGATCACGAAAATTGCTAGAACCCACAGCCATCCTGCGGACGCCCGCCCAAGACTCAAGAATCGTCTGATCATTCAATCGGGGAGGGTTCGGCTCAGCGCCATAATCCAACAGTAATTTGGTCATTTCGAAATTATCACGGGCGCTGTGAAGAATCATCGGGCTAAGGGGCGAATTCCGGGATTTTTTGGCCTCTAGCAACAAGTTCACATTTGCAATCGAACCATTGGTGACAGCGAGTTCCAGCGTAGCGATTCTTCCGAGATAGCCCCGCCAATTCTGATCCTTGTTGTCCGGCACATCGACGCTTTCGATGTCTGGATCGGCTCCGAGGTCGAGGAGACGCTTGAGCAACCCTGGAGCATTCCCGGAGAAGCCAGCGGCAAGCCAGAGCGGAGTCATTTTACTGCGTGGCTCAGCGAGATTCACGTCGGCCTTGTGGGCCAAGAGTAGATCAATCATTTGCGGCTGCCTCGTGAGAATTGCCAAGTGCAGGGGTGCTCCAGCGAAAGCCGATGACGAATCCGTGAGGTCGATCTTCGCCTCGTTCGACATCAGATTCACGTCCGCCCCTTTTTCGATGAGTAGCCGCGCGGCTTCTAAGTTTTTGGACTTCACCGCCTTTAGCAGCGGAGTCGAAGCATTAGGACTTCCTGAGATCACTCCGTTTGGGGGCGCTCCGGCGGCAAGAAGGGTCTTCACGATTTCCAGGCTGTCTGATGCGATGGCGTTTTCCAGCACCAGGGTTCCAAACTCACCCTCAGGCTTCACTCCACGCGCAATGACCATTTTCACGATGGAAAGGTGACCCGTTAAGGAGGCAAGATTCATCGCCTTCTCGGCGGAGAGTCCTTCATCCAATAGAAACACAACAGGACGCTCCCAGCCTTTTTCCACGACTTGCTTGAGTAGGTCGAATTTACGGAGCAAATCCGGACTGGAATTGGCCAGCTTCTGGAGGCGGAGGAGTTCCAAAGATTCCTCGTCCACAAGTTGCTCTGGAGTTTCTTTGGCGAGAGGTTCCCCACCCAGAGCAATCAAGTTTTCCCGTGCGAGTTTTGTCGCGGTCGCGGTCGGGAATTCGGCGAGGAGTTGTTGATAGAGTTTCACGGCATCCTCCTTGCGGTCCTGTTTCCGCCGGACCTCGGCGAGGCGGAAGAGGGCGACGGCGGCGAAGTCGCGTTCCTTGGCGTAGCGGGTGAGGAATTGCTGGTATTGCTTCGCGGCGGCTTCTGGATCGCGGGTGACCTCCTCGGCGTAGAGGCCATCGCGCAGGAGATCGCGGAGCGGTGGCGCATCGGCGCGAGCGGTTAGGACGGGAAGGAGCAGGCTCGCGGCGGTTAGGAGAAATGAGTGGAAGCGCATGAAGGAGAGTGAAGCCGGTTTCCTGAGAGGGATTGTCATGGAATGGTCATGAAATCGAGGGAATTTCCCATCCGGAGATAGCTGTCTCTATCAGCGAGTGCCCGGTCCACCAAACAATGTCCCGCCCCCCCGGGGCGGTTCAACCCGAGGGAGAGCGCTGGTGGAGATTTCCTTGATGCTCTCCGGCGCTCTTTCGTGAATGGTTATGGAGGTTCCGGGTTCGAGCATCGAGCCTTCCCAACGGCAGGTAATTTTATCCTATCGGTTTTTCCTGCCTTCGGATTTCGGGTCACTTGGTGCTTCGGATTTGCGTGAGGTTCGCGATTCGGCCTGCGGTCTTGGAGCTGACTGCTGCGCCTGAGGCGCCGACCTCGCGGTCTGACGTTGCGGCGAGGGTTGCGCTTGTTGGCGCTGCGGTTGGGACCGCTGCTGCGATCTTGGTTGGACGTTTTGGGGCACCGCTTTCTGCCGTTGCGGACCAGGCTGAGCTTGGCGCTGTTGAGGGCGCGGTGCTTGCTGGCGTTGCGGTTCTACCTGTTGCGATCTCGGTTGGATGCGTTGGGGTGCTGCCTTTTGCCGCTGCGGGGCGGGTTGCGCCTGCCTCAGCTCGGGGCGCGGGGTTTGCTGGCGCTGCGGCTGGGCCTGCTGCTGTGGTCTGGGTTGCGCATTTCTGGGTGCCGCTCTTTGAACGGATTCGCGGCTGGGAGTGGGTGCGAGTTTCCGGCTTGGTGGTTCTTGCTGCGACGGGTTTCTCGCTTCCGGCTGCGCGGACTTTCGCTCATTCTGCGGTGTCGCTTGGCGCTGCTGCGTTGGCTGTTCCCGGCGCGGGGCATTGGGAATGTTCGCCCGCTTTTCAGATGACTTCCTGTCGTTGTTTGCCTGCGGCTTTTCGATGTTTTTTCCGCCCAGTTTCGTGTTGCGGTTGGACTCCGCGTTGCCCCTAACAGCCGTTGATGGCGTGGAACTGCGATCCATTTCCGACCTGCCACCTGTCTGAGTGTTAGACCTGCGATTTGACTCGGCAGCCTGTTGCGGCTTGCCCTTCGAGGCAGTTACGTCATCGCGGCGCTGACCGGGTTTGGTGCGGGATTCACCGTTAGACTCAGCCCTATTTCTGGCAGGCGTATTGTCGGAACGCTTCTCGGTGTCTCTAGATTTTGCTTTGGGCATTTCCATGGCATTGCGTCCGGCTTGGGATGACTTGCCGTTTTTGCCGTCGTTGTTCGCTATATCTCGTTTTTCGGACGTCCGCTTTTGCAAGCGTTCAGGCGGGCCGCCGTTCTTTTCCGAACGGTCCGACGTCTTACTCGCCAGTGGCGAGCGTGTCGCCTTTTCACGGGATGCCTGGCTGCGCTCCTCTGCATCGACCTTCGCACGACCGCCGCTGACTTCCCGCTGCTGGCGCTCCCGCCCGTAGTTGCGGATCTCATTTTTCTGGGAAACAAAACGCTGACGCTCGTCGTTGCTCACAGCTTGGAAGCGACTCCGCCCGTCTTTGTGGCTGTCCACCACCCGGTCGTAACGGTCCGCTACCGCGAAATCTCCGCGCTCGCGATCCCGCTCGGGACGCTCATTTAATGCCGCCCATGTCCTTGGTGGCCGAGCATCTGCATTATCCCGACGGTATTCATAATAGCTCTGGCGCTCGCGATCCCAATTCCGGTCGCGCCGGTTTTCCCAACGATTGTATGCATAGATCGGGTCATAGCCGCGATAGCGTGAGCCATAGTCGTACGATGCATAATAATTATTGCGGTATCTAGGTTCATAATAGTCACCAAAGTAATAGTGACAATAGTTAGGCCGCAGGAACAAATGATTTGAGAAGACTGACAATGATATAACCGTCTGAGGCGAGTAGTAAAAGTCAGAGCGCTCATAGTAAGATCTTTGAAATCGCACTGGCGCAAAGATGACTCCACGGTTCACCACCGGATAGTCCCAGTACCCATCCACATACACATAACCACGGGGTGCCCAGCGGTAGTAAGATGGCGTCCAACACCAATTCTCGCGGGCGGTTACCCAGTAGCCCGCGCGCCAGGCATAGCGGTCCTCCCGATACTGCCAGCTTCCAGGAATCCATGTCTGATCGTCCGAAGCTGCCGCGATGTTAGGTCCGCGCTCCACACTGCGCGGAGGTTGAGGAAGATAGTCAACTTCGGACGTTTCCGCATCTTGCCAATACCCGGAAGTCCATTGATGACCTGTGTCAACCGTGGACCAGTAGCCCGGAACCCACTCACGGCCAGGAGGCAAATTCCGCCAAATTCCGCTGATCCATAGGAAATCGTTCTGATCCTCATCCCATCCCCAGTAGCCTGGAATCCATGCCACGTTGTCGCCCGCTGGGCGTTGGTCGGGCATCACCTCTTCGATTAAGGCGGGTGGCTGTTGAGTGACGATGATTCCGGGAGACGGATCAAATGCCACCGTCTCGGCGAAGGCCTCGTGCACCGGCCCTCGCGTCATCACTTCCATGCCCTCACTGTTCTCGACGGCCCTAGCCGTCGAGACGCCCGCGCTCCAAAATCCCCCGCTGATCGCGATTGCCGCGATACCGCTCACGCAAAAATAATTTTTAAAGTTCATGAGATCCTCCTTGGTTTTCAGTTCACCTCCACAGACGGGACCAAACGCAGAGCGATTCAAATTTTCTTCAATTCTTCATCCATCATGCTTTTCGCACTGAGACAGGGATCTTGCAATTACTGTGACCGGAGTCCTTTGCCACTACGCGGCAAGCATGAATCAGGATGACGTTTACCGTGGACTGAAGTCCACGGCTACCATCCAGTGTCGCTCTGCGACAAAGAGAAGCGGTCCAGATATATTAAACTAGCGGCGCGTTAATTACCGCCAGTTGCGCATGGCAGCTTCAATCCAAATAAGGATTACCATTGGCTTCTTCACCAATCGTGGTGGCAGGGCCGTGGCCGGGTAACACGCGAGTGCGAGGGGGCAAGGTCATGAGATGGCGTGTGATGCCATCTAGTAGTTGAGCAGTGCTGCCGCCGGGAAGATCGGTCCGACCGACTGATGACGCGAACAAGGTATCACCCGAAAACACAACTCCGTGTTCCGCGATATACAAAGTCACGCTATCGAGCGAATGCCCCGGGACGTGAGCGAGTGAAATTTCGAGTCCGGCAATGAGCAACTGCGCGGACATCACAAAATGGCGGTCGATCTGATAGGGCGTAACAGAAATGGGCATACCCCACGAGCGGACTGTATCTTCCAGAGTCAGTTCCGGCGAGTAGTCTTCGAACGCATGAAGGCGAGCACCGCTCGCTTTGAGCGCAGCGGCATCGGTGACGTGGTCGTAGTGCTGGTGCGTTAAAAGCACGTCGTCCACCCGCACTCCGCGGTGGGCGACCCACTCGGTGACGCCCTCTGGCGCATCAATGAGGAGATTGCCGTCAGAAGTTTCAATGAGGTAGCCGTTCGTCTGGACGAAGCCGCCGGTGTAGGTGGTAATTTTCATGGCTCGGGGGGAGATGAATGAATGCTGCGGGCAGAAATGCCCACGTTGCTCAGGATTTCTTGCCGCGTTTTGCGTAGTAATACATCACCAGGCCGAAGATCAGAAGCACGATCCCCCAGTTGATGTTCACATTAATTCCGAGGGATTTCCCATAGATCGTGGAAGCTCGTGTGAAGATGCCATAACCGATTAGGATAAACCCGTAGAGGGTGAAGATGATGCCGATAGGAAGTCGAAGGTCCATGGTAGTAATGGGTTGGTGGATTTACCAGAAGATGATGTTGAGAACAATCACGGCGATCATGACGATGGTCCCAAGCACTGCGGGCCGCATGATCCATGCTTCATGACCTGATAGCTGTTTGGGGGTGAGAGAATAAACCAAGCCAGCGAGTTCCTCGTCGGTCTTATTCCGCGAACTGGTCAGCGAAAGGGCTGCGTTAACCACAAAGGTGACGCTGAAGGCGACGATGGCCACCATGAAGCTCTGCGAGAGGTCTTTGGGATACTCGAAAACTTGGGAAATCCAAGCGCCTTTGACACCGGGTCCGTTGCCAGTGACCCACGACAGGCCATGGAAAACTACTGCAGTGCCGGTGCCGATCAACAGGCCCCAAAACGCACCTGCGTTGTTGGATCGCTTGGTGAACATTCCCAGTAGGAAGGTCGCGAACAACGGCGCATTCACGAAGCCGAAGACCAACTGCAAAATCGCCATGATATTATTATACTTCGCAGCAATCAGCGCACAGCCCATGGCCAGGATGATGCCCGCGATGGTGGCGACCTTGCCCATGTTTAGAAGCTCCCGGTCGGTCTTCTTGCCGCCCTTGAATTGCGAATAGAGGTCATAAGTCCACACGGTGTTGAAGGCGGTTACGTTTGCCGCCATGCCGGACATGAAGGATGCCATCAGGGCGGTGAGTGCTAGGCCTAGTAGGCCGTTAGGGAAATATTGGAGAATCATCGAAGGCAACACCTGATTGTAATTCATCACCGCCTTTCCCGCGCTGTCGAACATCGCCACTCCGTTTGCGTCCAGCTTAACCGGAATGGAGTAACCGCTTCCGGGGCCGTCCAAGGTGAGTGCATAAGCAATCATGCCGGGCAGAATCACGATAGCCGGGAATAACATTTTTGGAATTGCGCCGACGATCGGGGTGCGGCGAGCAGCCCCCATCGAGTTAGCGGCCAGAGCGCGCTGCACTTCCGCGAAATTCGTGGTCCAGTAGCCGAAGGATAAGACAAACCCGAGGCCGAAAATAATACCATACCACGGCACCCCCATCGGGTTATCGCCGGTGGCGGTTTGCGCCCACGAATGAATAGAACCATCACCGAGCGGGGATGCCTGTAGCTTGGTGACGAGGCCGTCCCAACCACCGACATTTTTCAAGGCGAGATAGGCCAACGGCGCGATGCCGAAGACGATCATGAAGAATTGTAGAACCTCATTGTAGATCGCCGAGCTTAAGCCGCCTTTTAGAACATAAGCGAGAACGATTACCGAGGTGACGACGAGCCAGCCATAGTAATTCCACCCTACCAGCGTGGTTAGCAAATCGGCGAGCGCGTGCATCGAGATGCCAGACGAAAAGATGGTCATAAACGCGAACGAGATCGAGTTGAAAATGCGAGTGCGTTCATCATAGCGCATTTTCAGATACTCAGGCACCGACTTGGCCTTGGACCCATAATACATCGGCATCATGAAAATTCCGAGGAACACCATCGCCGGAATTGCTCCCACCCAATAGAAGTGAGCGGTCATGATGCCATACTCAGCACCGGATGCGGCCATCCCGATAAGTTCCTGCGCACCGAGGTTAGCGGAAATAAAGGCGAGACCCGTGATCCAACCCGGGATCGAACGACCTGATAGAAGGAAATCCGCTGCCGTTTTGGATTGGCGCTTCAGCGCAAAACCAATGCCGATGACAAACACAAGATAGATACCTAAAATCACCCAATCGACTACATTGAGATCGAACTTAAGGCCACTCCCCATGGGGCCGCCTCCGCTGCCACTGACTGCGGCGATGATTGGAGAAACGAATGAATTCAACATATTAATAGCAGGTTTTTAAGTGGTGTTTTATAGAAGGCGTTGTAAGCGATGAGTCCAGACCAGTTAAAGACTGGTGAGTTTTAGAAATTCGTGCGCCGAAGTCACAACGCAGAGAACTTAAAGCTCATCGAGTGCTTATAAGCTTCGCCGGGGCGAAGCACGGCCGATGGGAACGACGGTTGGTTGGGCGCATCCGGGAAGTTCTCAGTCTCCAATGCGAAGGCAGTGCGGCGGGCATAGGCCACTCCGCTTTTGCCGATGGCTTTACCATCAAGGAAGTTCCCGCCATAGAACTGGACGGCGGGTTGGTTGGTGGAGATTTCCATAGCGCGGCCGGACTTGGGGTCCATCACCTTCGCGGCGAGATGCATGTCTCCGCCTTTATTAAGAACCCACGCATGGTCATAACCGCCGCCGAGTTTGAGAGCTTCAAAGTCGGCATCCACTCGTTTGCCAATGGTCGTCGGCTTGGTGAAATCCATGGGAGTGCCGGCGACCGGAGCGATTTTACCGGTGGGGATGAGGCCGGCGTTGGTGGGCAGATATCCATCCGCATTGAGCAAAAGGATGTGGTCATTGATCAGCGTGGTGGGATCGCCGGATAGATTCCAATAAGTATGCTGGACGATGTTCAGCACCGTCGGCGCGTCGGTGGTCGCCTTGGCTTCCCACTTGAGTTCATTTTCGTCGTTGAGGGAGTAGGTCACCTTGACGGTTAGGTTTCCGGGGTAGCCTTCCTCACCGTCCTTGGAGGTGTAGGAAAACTCGACGCCATTCTCGGCAGTCACTTTTCCTGACCATAATACTTTGTCGAAGCCTTTGAGGCCACCGTGAAGGGCGCATGGGATGCCGCCGGGGTCGTTGTTAGTGGCGAGTTTGTAATCCTTGCCATCAAGTGTGAACTTGCCGTCTTTAATGCGATTTCCGAAACGACCGACCGTTGCGCCAAAGTAAGATGTATTGGTTAGCCAGCCTTCCAAGTTATCATAACCGTGAGTGATATCGGCGGACTTCCCAGACTGATCCGGTGTCTCCATAGAAACTAGAATAGCACCGTACTCAATCACTTTGGCCTTAAGACCGTTTTTGTTAGTGAGGGTGAAAACCTTCACCTTTTTCCCGTCGGGCATTGCCCCGTAATGATCCTCTTTGACTTCCATGGCAGGGCAGAGTTGGCAGGTCAGCAAGCTCAGGGCGAGCGCTGAAATGAGCGTGGGGGTTTTCGTCATGCGCCGAAGGGTTTGGCGGATATCGCGGGCAATGCCAAGCGCGAATTTCCACCATAAATGAGGGGGTGACGGGGCATCTAACCCATGATATTCCAACGTCCATGAACGCTCCCATGAACTGGAACTCGCTGCTGGAAGTCATTCTGAAAGACTTCGACTGCCAAACCGGAACCATCCATCAGGCGGCGGATCGAACCAAGACGCTGACGCTTGTCTGTCAGATCGGCGTGCCGGATTTTCTGATAGACAAAATCTCCTCGATTCCTTTCGGCAAGGGCATCGCCGGAGTCGCGGCGGAGCGCAAGGAGCCGGTGGAATTGTGCAATCTCCAGCAGGATCTCGGCGGAGTCGCGAAGGCCGATGCACGGCAAACCGGGGTCTCTGGCTCACTCGCAGTGCCAGTATTTTCTAGCACTTCTGGCGAGGTCACCGGCACTCTCGGGATCGGGAAATTCGCGCCCTACGAGTTCACCGCTTTGGAGAAGCAGCGGCTGATAGACTACGCTGCGGAGGTAGCTGGGCATTTCGAACACAAACCTTTGTGAGGTGGTTGACCCGGCGGGCGATGTGATTAGACTCGGCCCATGACAACGGTGGAATCAGCCAATAAGATCTTGGACACGATGCTCGGACACCTCGGTTTCACGGCAACGATCGAGGTTCAAGAAACCCACGACGGGCCTTGCTTGCAGATTCATTCGGGCGAGAGCGAGGCGATCATCGGCAAGGACGGCGACCGCCTCGACGACTTCCAATATCTGGTGAATCGCATTGTCCGTAGGCATCTGCCCAAGGCCGAACGGATCAAGGTGGACTGCGGGCATTTCCGCTCGATCCAAGAAGACCAATTGAATGACGAAGTGAAGGGCATCGCCGACCGGGTGAAAACCACGGGTAAAGCATTCCAGATGCGCCCGCTCAATGCATACTACCGGCGCTTAGTTTACAATGTGCTGGTCGACGATCCGCAAATTGTTTCCCATTCGCCGCAGGGTGATGATCGTCTCAAGCGGATTACAATTTCCGCGAAATCAGCACCCGGCTCCGCCTCATGAAAAAATTCTTGTTTGATTGTGGCACCCGCGACGCGGTCGCATCCCTCGGGTTCCTCGCACTGCGGGTGATGGTGGGATTGATGATGCTCATCGGCCACGGCATTCCTAAAATCCGGGATTACACCAACCTTAAAACATTCTTCTATGTGCCGGAAATGTTACCGACCACTTGGGCACCGATGGCGCTGATGGCGTGCATCGGCGCAGAGGTCATTGCCGCAGGTTGCATCGTCGTTGGCTTCGCCACGCGGCCTGCGGCCTTTGTGTTAGGATTTGCGATGGTGGTCGCCGCCTTTGGTAAACTTGGATCTACACCTTGGTTCCTTAACTCGCCCAATCTCATCGAGACCAAGGAACTGCCGCTCATGTATTTAATCACGATGATCGCGATCATCCTCGCGGGAGCCGGCGGTTACTCGTGCGACGCTGCGATCTACAAGGAGACCAAACGCCGCCGTTGGTGAGATATGGAAACGCACCGACTCGTTCTCCCCGGCGACCTCAATCATTATGGATTTCTGTTTGGTGGTCGGCTGTTAGCATGGATCGATGAAGCATCATGGATCGCTGCAAGCCTCGACTATCCGCACTGCCAATTCGTCACCGTGGCGATGGACACCGTGGAATTCCGCCAAAGCGTGCGTGACGGCACGATCCTGAGAATTTCCTGCACCCGTGAACGCGAGGGAACTACCAGCGCCACCTACGCCGTGAAAGTCACCGATGAAAGGGCGGGGCCGCTGCCGATTTTCTCGACTCGGGTGACCTTTGTCAGTGTCGATGACGCGGGAAGGAAGCGCTCCATCCGAGGCTGAATTGTATGATAGAAACTGTCGATATCGTCCTGCCTTTGGAAAAATCTGAGGACGACGACGCCCGCCGCCAGGCTGCGGCGATAAAGCTCGGTATCTCCCTAACACGCATCGGCGGGATCAAACTGCGCAAGCACTCGATCGACGCCCGCCAACGCGCGGTCAAGGTGCAGCTGCGGCTCGATGTTTCGTTAGATAGTCCCTTGCCCCCGGATGAGACGCCACGCTGGTCCGCTCCGCCGCTTTCTACCGACGCCCGCGCCGTCATCATCGTCGGCTGCGGTCCGGCGGGATTGTTTGCCGCGCTGCGGTGTTTGGAAAACGGCCAGAAGCCGATCCTGCTAGAACGCGGCAAGGACGCCAGCGCCCGCCGCTTCGACCTCGCGCCGCTGCTGCGCGAGGGCCGCGTGATCGAGGAGTCTAACTACTGCTTCGGCGAGGGCGGAGCTGGCACTTTCTCCGATGGCAAGCTCTACACCCGCGCCACCAAGCGCGGTCCCGTCGCCAAGGTTTACGAAGTGCTCGTCGCCCACGGTGCACCCGAGGAAATCCTAACGGATGCCCATCCGCACATCGGATCTAACCTGTTACCGAACGTGGTCAAGGCTCTCCGTCACTCGATCATCGGCGCCGGGGGGGAAGTTAGATTTCAAACCAAGGTCGTCGATTTACTGATCACTCATGGCCAGATTCACGGCGTCGTCACGGCCAGCGGTGACGAAATTCTGGCGAAGTCAGTCATCCTCGCCACGGGCCATTCCGCGCGGGACATTTACCGACTGCTCGCGGCGAAACACATTCTGCTAGAGCCGAAACCCTTCGCCGTAGGTTTCCGCATCGAGCATCCGCAACCGTTCATCGACCGCACCCAGTATCATCTCGACTACGGCCAAGAGCGGCCGCGGTTGTTGCCTGCCGCGCGCTATCGGTTAGCCACCAAGATCCGCGACCGCGGCGTGCATTCGTTCTGCATGTGCCCCGGCGGCTGGATCGTCCCGGCGTCCACGGAGAATGACGAGGTGGTGGTCAACGGCATGAGTTTGTCGCGCCGCGATTCGCCGTTTGCCAACTCGGGCATGGTCTGCACCGTCGAACCCGAGGATCTCAAAAAACTCGTTAGAGAACACGGAGTGCTCGCCGGCTTGGTGTTTCAAAAGGATCTCGAACGCACCGCCAAGCTCGCCGGCGGCGGTGGCCAGGTTGCACCGGGCCAGCGCGTCACCGATTTCCTCGACGGTAGAATTTCGTCAAACCTCCCCGACACCAGCTATTTCCCCGGCACCAAGTCCGCGCCGCTTCACGAACTGTTACCATCATGGATCACCAGCCGGATGCGTGAAGGCATGAAATTATTCGGTCGCCAGATCCATGGCTACATATCCACGGAAGCGCTGCTGTTAGGATTCGAAACGCGCACCAGCTCGCCCGTTAGAATCCCCCGTCGCGACGACACCTTGGAACATCCCGAGATCCACGGCCTCTATCCCTGCGGCGAAGGCGCAGGCTACGCCGGCGGCATCGTCAGCGCTGCCATGGATGGCCTGCGGATCGCGGATGCCGTGGCGGCGGTTTCCAACCGCCAAGCCTAACCCGCGCCCATCAATCATTCCGAGGAGATATCCGAATGGGTCGCATCGACTCCCCATGCGTCTGGGGATGATTCGAACTGGAGCCGGCTATCAGAGTCGAACTGATGACCTACTGATTACAAATCAGTTGCTCTACCACTGAGCTAAGCCGGCTAAACAGAAATCTTGTGATGAATCAATTTCTGCAAGTCGTTGATTTCTCTATGCCTTGCAGGGAACGGCGTTGTTGTAGCAGGTGGGGACCCGATGGCAATTTGAATTTTCTCCAGAGACCGGAAAACCGCTGAAACTGCGTTATTTCAAAGTCATTTGCTACCCGGTATTGCTACCCGCCATTTTTCGGTTAGCAACTGAGGCGTAAAAGGTCTCTACGAAAAACGAGAGTGGTGGTATTTCCAACCTCCAACGCCAAACGAGAAGGATAAACCGCAGCCAAAGCCGGTGGCTTTGAAGACTCAGGACGAAATAACCGCGATCAACGCGGCGACCGACTTGCTGTGGAACGGGATGGGCAGCGGCGTGATCGAAGCCGGATGCAAGACGGTCATCGAGCGGTGGCTCAACCAATCGGGCATGTTCTGGGGCAAGGCCGGTGCCGAAAACATCCTCCAACTCCGCTGCCTGCTCAAAAGCCCCCACTTTGAAGCCACCTGGCAAGCCCGCCGCCCACTCCTCGCCGCCCGCCAAGTAAAAGCCCGCCGCTGGTCCAAGGTCTCATGACTTCTTTGTCATGCACCCAAAGTCCAACCTGCCCCAAAAAGGGACTTGTCGCGGGCGACTGTTTCCTCGACCCGGCACATGATTCAACCAAAGCATTTTCCTGCATCTGATATCAGCCTTGCAGTTGCCACCACCCCATCAGCCCCACGCCTGCATGAATCAGCCCGCCATTCTCTCCGCCGGCATTCCGGAAATCCACAACGGTTTCTATTGGCGGATCCGCTTTTCGGTCTGCGATTAAGTCGTGCTGCTGGAGCTTCCGAGCCCGGCCGGCAAGGAGTCAGTGTTGATCCTCCGCGACATCGAAATGGAACGCGCCCGCCAGTCGGCCCGGGTTGATCGCGTCGCCTGTCCTGCGGATTTCACTCCGCCCGGCGGACTCTCCGGGGACCGTGAAACAGCCAACGCCCAGGCGCGGCGGAGTGCCTTCGCCGCGCCGGCGTGACCCGTATCGTCGGGGATCGTTCCTTGCCGTTGATCTTCGCCGACTTCGCCCGCCAAGCGGGCATCACGGTGGAATGCGATCCCGACCAGTGGGTGCTCGACCGCCGCCGAAAGAGCGATGAGGAGGTCCAACATCTTCGCGACGCGCAGGCCATCACCGAACAGGCGATTGAATTGGCCTGCAGGATGATCGCGTCCGCCACCGCGCGCCATGACAGCGTCCTTCTGCACCAAGGAGCGCCGCTGACCTCCGAGATCGTCCGTGCGGCAGTGGATCATTGGTTGTTAGACCGGGATTTCAGCAATCCGATGACCATCATCGCCGGCGGACCGGCCAGCGCGGATTGCCATCACCTCGGACTTGGAGAACTCCGGACCGGAGAGCCCGTAATCGTGGACATATTCCCGAAAAACCGCAGGACGCGCTACAATGGCAACTGCACGCGCACCGTGTTGCATGGCGATGTTCCGGATGAAATCAACCGGATGCACGCCGCGGTCCGTGCCGCCAAGGCGGCCGCGGAAAAAACCATCAACGCGGGTGTGACCGGCGAGGCCGTGCATCTCGCAACCATCCAGGCGATAAGGGAAGCGGGATACGACTCCGGCTTGCCGGGCGAAAATTCCCCGATGTCCTACTGCGCCATGACCCATGGCACCGGGCACGGCATCGGGCTGGATGTGCACGAGCCGCCGTTGCTGGACATGAAGGGTCCCGGTTTGTTAGCGGGTGAGGTCCTGACCGTGGAACCGGGACTTTACCGACGCGATATGGGCGGCGTCCGCATTGAGGACATGGTCGTGGTAACGGAACACGGATGCGAGAATCTGAATACCCTCCCCGACGGGCTCTGTTGGAAATAGCAGTATGTTAGATAAATGGGGCAGCGGCCAACCATCACCACTTCATGAATCGTCAACTCCTTTCCCCAGGACTCACCGCCATTTCTTGCCTGTTAGCGCTGGGAGCGAGACTTTTACCCGAAACCTCAACCGCCGCAACAAGCGCCGCCGACAGCCCGCGGGTGAGGAAGTGTTTCGATGCGGGATGGGCCTTCTTCAAGGGCGACTCAAAAGGTGCGGACCAGCGCTCGTTCGATCACTCCGCATGGCACCCCCTTGATCTGCCGCATGACTGGAGCATTGAGGGTCCTTTCGACGAGCGTAATCCGTTCGGAGCTCCCGGCGGCTATCTGCCATGTGGCACTGGGTGATACCGCAAGGCTTTCACGCTGCCTGCCGACATGCGTGGCAAAATTGTGTTCATCGAATTCGACGGGGTTTACATGAACGGCGAGGTGTGGATCAACGGCCACCTGCTGGGTAAGCGTCCGTATGGGTTCATCGGTTACGAATACGATCTGACTCCGCACCTCGACCCCAAGGGCGACAACGTGCTGGCCGTCCGGGTGGACCATTCGTTGCAACCATCCGCGCGCTGGTACACCGGCTCCGGAATCTACCGTCTCGTGTGGTTGAAATTCACCGATCCACTGAGAATCGGCCACTGGGGCACACAGATCTCCACTCCCGCGATCTCCGCTGAAAAGGCGGAAGTGACCGTCAAATCGACTGTCCGCAACGACCATTCCGTGCCGAAACCGGTGACCGTAAGTCAAACCGTGATCGATGCGAAAGGCTCGGTGGTTGCCACTGCCGAGGGAACTCTCGAACTCGCGGCGGGCGCCGAACAGTCCCTTGCCCAAAACCTCGAAATCGCCAACCCGGCGCTGTGGTCGCCTGATTAGCCAGAACTCTACATGCTTCGCACGGTGCTGACCGATGGCGGGCGTGTGGTGGACCGTTATGACACGTCCTTCGGCGTGCGGGATGTCCGTTTCGACGCGAAAAACGGCCTGTTCCTCAACTGGCGGAACTTCAAGATGAAGGCTGTTTGCAATCATCAGGATCTTGGACCGCTTGGCGCCGCCCTCTGGGATCAGGCGCTTGAACGCCGGATGAAGATGCTCAAAAACATGGGCTGCACCGCAATCCGCACCGCCCACTACCCGCATTCCCCCGAACTTCTGGCACTGTGCGACAAGCTCGGGTTCCTCGTCATCGACGAGAACTTCGACGAATGGCGCCGTGGCTGGGATTTCGAGGGCAAGTTGCTCGTCTCCAGCAAGTCCAACAAGGGCAAAGCACGGTTCGGATACAACCGGTATTTCGAGGATTGGTTTGAGCGCGACCTAACCGACCACCTCAAGCGTGACCGCAACCACCCCTGTGTGATCATGTGGAGCGTCGGTAACGAAGTGCCCGAGTCCGTGAAAAACGGCGAAACCGAAACCGTGAAAATCCTCCGCGACCTCTGCCACAAAATCGACCCCACCCGCCCGGTCACCGTGGGTTGCAACCATATCAAGAGCGCCAACGCCACCGGCTTCACGGAACAGTTGGACATTGTCGGCTACAACGAGGGCGTCGATTCCGTGTTTGAAATCGAGGGCGACCTCGTCCGGTATCCGCAGCGGCTGATGTATCTCTCCGAGTTGCCCCACTCGCTGCAAACCCGGGGCGAGTATCGCACGCACCCTCGTTATTACCGCCCCGGTTTTGATCATCCGAAACTCACGGAAAGGGAGCTGTTTCCGGAAACCGACGCCTACTACGAGTCGTCCTATGACAACTCCGGAGTGCAAACCGACGCCCGCCGCAGTTGGCGCATAACGAGCACGATGCCCCGCATCATGGGCGAGTTCCGCTGGACGGGGTTCGACTACATCTGCGAGTCAGGCGGCTGGCCGCGCGTGCTCGGGAACTACGGAATCATCGACCTGTGCAACTTTCCCAAGGACACCTACTATTTCTATCAGAGCCGGTGGACGGACAAGCCGATGGCCCACATCCTGCCGCACTGGACCTGGCCGGGCAAGGAATGCACCGCCATCCCGGTGTGGTGCTACACCAACTGCGATGAAGCGGAGCTTTTCCTAAACGGCACCTCGTTGGGCACGCGTACGTTTGATGAAAAACACGACATGCACCTCGAATGGCTCGTTCCCTATCAGCCCGGCGAGTTGAAAGTTATCGCCCGCAAGGATGGCAAGGTGGCCGCCACCAGCAGTCGGCACACCGCCGGTGCGACCGCGCGGATCGCCATTTCCGCCGATCAATCCGCGCTGGATCCCGCCAAACGCGACCTTTCCTACATCACCGTGCGCGTGGAGGATGATAACGGAAACTTCGCCCCGAAAGCCGCGAACTGGGTGAACATCCAGATCGAGGGACTCGGTCGCCTAGTCGGTTCCGGCAGCGGTGATCCGCTCAGCCACACGTCATTTCAGGACCGCACTTTTCGCACTTTCAATGGCCTCGGCCTGGCCATCGTCACCACCAACTCCGGCCCCGAACCTCAAATCCGCAAGGGAAGCACCCGCAAGGCCGGCGAAATCGTCGTCCGCGCGAACTGCAAGGGCATGGAAACCGTCGAACTGCGCCTCACCCGCACGAACGACGGGAAGATGGAAACCCCTGCGGATGTTTCCGCGCCTTCAAACGGTCCAGCCGTGGACGGTCTGCCGCCGGCGAAGTGAGGTGATGGTTTCTAATTCAGGCAACGTAAGTCGTACAAGGCACTCCCCCACCCCTCATCTGGGAGGAAATGAGCAAGGCCTGGCCATACGCTGCCAAAAACTCGGCTTCACCCGCCGCCCCGAGCACCTCAGTCACACCGAATCCAACGACGAGGCGATGCCCCAACCTGTCCCTACATCGGGCAGGCTGGAGGTGAAAAAACAATCGACCTGGGCCGCTGCCGACCGCGACATTCTAATCCAGTGACGGTCACCGGGACAACTGGGTCCGCCCGCGCCCGCGCCCGCAGTTGGCCCATCTCCACCCTCCTAACCTTAATCTGCATGGGCCTGTTAGCCGGGTTCCTTACCCAACAACAACGCGCCTGGCTCAACTTCCCCCCCAAGCTCAAAGGTCGCCCCGGTCGCCGCGCCCCCAGCTACAAAGCCCTCTACAACCTGCTAGGACTCCTAGATCCCAACACCCTCGCCGATACCCTCAACGGCTGGCTCGCCGCCCACCACGGCACCCTCCCGCGCGCCCTCTCCCTCGACGGCAAATACATCCGCGACCTCCTACTCACCCTTTCGCTCAGCGAACACGAAAGCGGCGCACCCGTCGCCATCACCATGGCCTCCAAAGAACCCAATAGCGAAGCCTCCAAAACCGAAGGGGAACTCACCGCCGCCAAACGCCTCTATCAGAGTGTCGATCTCCGCAACGCCGTCATTTGATGCTCCCCGCCGGTCGCACCCCTTCGGGGCACGTCGCGTTCGCTCCTGTCCATCTCGCTCCGCTCGATTCAGGCGACGCCCTCCAATGCGAACGCGAAAACATGCAACTCGTCACTGAAAACGACGGCGACTTTCTCTTCCAACTCAAGGGCAACCAACCCACCGCCCTCACTGAAGACCAAGCAAACCGGCAGCACCAGCCGAGGGAGAGGTAAACCAAGCGAGCCGACCAACGTGCCTATTTAAAACATTCTGTTCCTATCGCCCCCTTAAGAATCCCTGCAACAAAGTAAAAATGGCTCCGGCGCTAGGGATCGAACCTAGGACCTAGTGATTAACAGTCACTGGTTTTGCTAGAATTTTTAGCTGATTTTGAATCAGTTGCAAACGCGGTGTTGACTCGGTGTTATTTCCGTGCAACTTTGACAATCCATGAGCGCTAAGAGACCCAAAAGGCAACCTTTCAAATGGGCCCTTCTCAAACCGAAATCCTTAAAGACGGGCGGATGGATTGTCAGCTTAGGCATGGTGAATGGTAAGAACCTGAGGCGAAAATTCAAGACCAAAGCCGACGCCCAGGATTTCTGCAACGCAGAACGTGCCAACAAAAAGGACGACAAGACGATGCCGGATGGCGCCGACGGATCGTTGGTGAAAAAGTGGATGGCCTTGGACTCCGAATTGAAGACCGCAGGTGTCGAGAGCCTCCTCGCTGCGGGACGGCGTGTATTGAAGGACACGAAAGCGGTGACGCAAACCGGAAGCGCTCAGGAATGCTTTGATTCATTTCACACGGCTCTCACTGGCAAGCGCCGCGGAAAATATCTGGCCGACCTTAGGAACAGATGCGGTAGATTCATGAAGAATTTTTGCAAAGATCGCCCCAATCGCCCCGTGTTGGAAATCACTCCGGAAGTCATTGAGGCATACTTGAAAACACTGAAAAACACCGGTGATTTTAAAACCATCTCCGCGTGGCTTGGATGGGCAGCCAAGAACCGGTGGCTTCCTAAGAATCCTTGCACGGGATTGAAGCCGGAAGATGCGCATGGTAAAGTGGTGACGCTCTCAACGGTTGAAGCGGCCCGGATGCTCAAGGCCGCAGCCCTCAGCGAGGAATGGGACGTATTGGCAACGATCGTCATTTCTCTCTTTGCCGGAATCAGACCGGATGAATTTCGCAAGCGGGCAAAAGGAGAAGCGCCAGCGGATTTGCTTTGGGATGACTATAGCGATGGCTACCTTTCCATCCGTCCGGAACTCTGCAAAAACGGCCGTCGCTCAGGTCAGGGGCGCACTGTTTTGATTGAGCCAGTTTTGAAGGATTGGGTTGATCTGATCCGGGTCAAGAAAGGTGGCGTGCTCACCGGCCAGATCCAACCCAACAATTGGAAGAAAATCTGGGAAACTTGGAGAGCCGGGCACTGGTTGGATGCCGATAAAAAACCAATTCCTTGGGCCAAAGACCAGCTCCGCCACAGTTTCGGGAGCTATCACTTGGCCCGAAGCCAGGATCCTGGGGTAACATCCTTTATCATGGAGAATTCTCCCAAGGTTCTCAAAAAGCACTACTGGAGATGGGAGACGCTTGGACCCCAAGCGGAGATCTATTGGGCGCTCACGCCGAAAAAGGTTCTATCTCTTGCAAATAGGAAGATGGAACAATCTGCTTAATACCGCTTAGGGTATCAAACGAGCTTTCAGCCTAAATCACAACCAACCCGCGCTTCCCATCCTCGCCGCAGGCACGGGCACCACCGGCATTCTCCTGATCCGCCGGACCGGACAACCGCCGGCGCCCGCTACCTAAAAGACTGATTTCGCGACGGCTCGGTCACCGCTACCGGGAAAAAACGTGCAACCCGTCCACTCCGAATAGGAGCGTGTGACCTGACAGGCTATTTCTCCCAGAACATGACCGGGGCGAATGCCAGGCGTCCGGTGGACGCGCAGCTAGCTACCTGCTGCAAGGAGTCATGTGCAACACCTACGTTGTAAACCAAAAGGGACCCGAGAGGTGAAAGGTCCGGGATTCGGACTATGTCGCAAAGCTGAAACCGCCATGGTCAGAAAGTCAGATCTCGCCACCGTGTTGCTCTCGCTGGACGGAGATTTCAAGCCGGCATCCATGCACTGGGTTTCTCCCGGAGTTAAACCTCTCAATAAACAACCGCTGGAGCATAAATTTCCTGCATGTGATCGGGCATTTGCGCTAAACGAAGCGGCTCAGAAATCGAAAATACGGGTCACGTCCCAGAATCGAATCAGATTTCTGACTCTCAATCGACAAAAACGCTGGTGAACTCCAGCGCCATGGCCGGCCCCTCATCTTGCCCATCATCATCAACGCCATCCCCATCGGAGCAACCGTCGTCGCAAAAGATCGGCCAGACCGACCACTAACTCCGGAACACTCCGAAAGAATTTTCGGCGGCTGGACAACGGCCCTTTCACCAGAGCGTTTCTCAGCTCTAGTCCAAAAGTTCGGTCCGATGGGATTCTCGTCAGCCGCGGGGCGTTATCGCGGCCCGCACCTACGCTGGTGGTCCTCGCCTTTCCTACGGTCGGCTGCGAGTCCTCAGCTTGCGGCTCAGATCAGGTTGGCCACGCCCTGCCCACGCTTTGCGGGTTGTTCGGTTTGGCCTGCCTGCCTGGCCGTTGGTGAGCCCACTCGCCTCGGGGGATCGCCTCGGTCACTTCGTTCTGTCGTCGACCCCCTTCGGCAAGGTGCTGGTCGTTGGGTTGTGCCAAAGGATCCACCGACTGCGGGTTTGAAAGAGAAGGACCAGAACTGGTCGTGATGTAGTTGGGATGGGCTGTGGATGTCACGACGCGCTTGACCCCCTTTTCGATGATCGCCCTGCTGCATCACGTCCCCAACCGGACGAGGCGGGTCGACAACCGAGCTGTCCATCTGGCGGTGCGCTCGTAGTGATCGACCCCGGTTTGCTGGAAGACGTCGATGAATCTCTCGCCCCAGGAGACGTAGAGCCGCGGGCGTTTGGCATCGGAGGACAGGTCGTCGGTGTCACTGGAAATTTCCGGATCGGCGTGTTGAGGAACTTCCGTGCGTGGTGCTGCCGCCCTCGCCCAAGGCGACCGCCGGGGGCACGGTGCTGATCTCCGCGATATGGCTGATACTCTGTTGGCTGCTAGTGCTTGCCGCGGGCTTCCTTTTAAGCTGGAAAGGCATCCATTTCCAAGAGGGGTTGTTTTTCAGCAAGGCGGCGCTCGTCACCATCGGCGGGGCGTATCCCGTGTTGCCGTATGTGGTGCAGATGACGGTGGAGAAATTCGGTTGGTTGGCGCAGACGCAGATGATGGCCGGGTTGGGGCTGGCGGAAACCACGCCGGGTCCGCTGAACATGGTGTTGCAGTTTGTCCGCTTTGTGGCGGCTTGGCAGAATCCAGGCGACCTCTCGCCGCTCGCGGCGGGCACGCTAGGAGCGCTGGTAACGACGTGGGTGACATTCCTTCCGTGTTTCCTGTTCGTCTTCCTCTATGCGCCGCATGTCGAGGGTCTGCGTGAGCGCCCCGGTTTGTCCAACGCTTTAACCGGCATCACCGCCGCCGTCGTGGGCGTGATCCTCAACCTTGCGATCCGGTCCGCCTGGCACGCGCTGGCATCGCCGGGCGGAACCTTCGATTACTTCGTCGCCGGGTAGCTGGGGGGCGAGGGTAAAAAAATCCTTGCAAAAATACCCCTACCCCTACCCCTATTTTCATGCAACGCGATTGCCATCAAACCAATCCCCTAAATGCTCGCGTAAAGAAAATTGCCGGTCAGGTCCAGGGTGTCGGACGAATAATCGAGGACAACCGGGAATGTCCGGAAATTCTCCATACCATTTCCTCAATCCACTTCGCCCTGCGAAGTTGGAAGCCAGGCTCCTTGAGGATCACGTCCGTCATTGCGTCACCGATGCGGCGAACCAGCCCGCGCTGCTTGAACAGCGACTCGAAGAAATCATCGCGCTCTACAAGCGCCGTTTAGCTTGAAATCAAACTGAATACCGCCATGAAATGTTGTCAAACTCCCGCCGTTCCAGAGCCACCGAAACCTTCATGCTGTGGAGGGCATGAGCATGGGAAGTCATCCGTCGAATCCGGAGCGAAGCCTGGGCAGTTCACGTGCCCAATGCACCCGGAGGTCATTTCCGATTCACCCGGGGACTGCCCGAAATGCGGGATGGCGCTGGAACAGGTGACTCCTTTGCCGGGCGGCGGTCCAACGATTTACACCTGCCCCATGCATCCGGAAATTGAGCAGGATCACCCGGGGGATTGCCCGAAGTGCGGGATGCCTCTGGAGCCCAAGGCGGTGACCAACACCGCGGACGAGCATGCTCAACGTGAGATCCGCGACCTTTCGCGGAAGTTCTGGGTTGGCTTGGTGCTCACCATCCCCGTGCTGCTGTTAGCCATGCTGCCCATGATCCCCGGAGTGTCCTCGGATGGATTCGTTTCGAAGAATGTTTCAAAATGGATCGAGTTCGTGTTGGCGACACCGGTGGTGTTCTGGGCCGGAGGAATCTTTTTCGTGAAAGGTTGGCGCTCGTTCAAGGGCTGGAACCTCAATATGTTCACCTTGATCGCGATCGGAATCGGGGCGGCCTACATTTACAGCGTGGTTGCGGTTCTTGCTCCAGGACTCTTCCCTGCCTCGTTCCGTCATCATGGAAATGTGGAACTCTACTTCGAGGCCGCTGCGGTGATCACGGTGCTCGTTTTGCTTGGGCAACTCCTCGAAGCGAGAGCCCGCAGCCGGACGGGGCAGTCGATCCGTGCTTTGCTCGATCTCTCGGCCAAATCCGCCAATCGCCTGAAAGAAGACGGAACGGAAGAACAAGTGCCTGTTGAAAAGCTCGCCGTGGGCGACCGGCTCCGCGTCAAGCCGGGTGAGAAAATCCCCTTGGACGGAACGATCAGCGAAGGCGCGAGCAGCATTGATGAGTCCATGATCACCGGCGAGCCTCTCGCCGTGAAAAAGCAGGCTGGCGACGCGGTTGTCGGCGCCACCATCAACCAAACCGGGTCGTTCGTCATGACCGTCGGCAAGGTGGGCGCGGACACGCTACTGGCGCAAATCGTCCAGATGGTTTCCAAGGCACAGCGTAGCCGTGCCCCTATCCAAAAAGCCGCGGACACGGTTGCCGGTTACTTTGTTCCCGGCGTGTTGCTCGCTTCGGTGATCACATTCATCGTCTGGTCCGTGTGGGGGCCGGAACCCGCGATGGCCCTCGGCCTGATCAACGCGGTGGCGGTGCTCATCATTGCATGTCCG
>JAYTLO010000272.1:0-13395 GCA_043729385.1 Akkermansiaceae bacterium | reverse complement strand
CTACCTCAGCGTGGGCGACAATACCAACCCCTTCAGCAGCGACGGATTCGCACCCATCGATAACCGTGAGGACCGCACGCCTTGGGACGCGCAACGCAGTGCAGGCAACACCAATGATTTGCGCGGGAAAATTCTTCGCATTCGGCCGACCGAGGCTGGCTATGAGATCCCGCCGGGCAACCTTTTCCCACCCGGGACCGCCAAGACCCGGCCGGAAATCTTCGTGATGGGTTGCCGCAACCCGTTTCGAACGTCCATCGATTTCAAAAACAGCACGCTCTATTGGGGTGAGGTCGGTCCCGATTCGGATAAGGAATCCGAGAAAGGTCCTGCCGGTCATGACGAGGTGAATCAAGCCACGACTGCCGGAAACTTTGGCTGGCCCTTCTTGGTTGGGAATAACAAACCCTATTCGATCGTGGACTTCGCCACTGGAACAACCGGTAGCAAGACCGATCCCGCCGCTCCAAAAAACCCCGGCATCCGCAACACCGGCCTCACCGACCTGCCGCCGGCGCAGTCCGCCTTCATTTGGTATCCGTACGCCGATAGCCCTGAATTTCCCGAGATGGGCAAGGGCGGCCGCAATGCGATGGCCGGCCCGGTGTTCTATTTCGACCCGGACCGCAAATACAACCTGCTGCCGAAGGACGACGACCACACGCTGATCACCTATGATTGGATCCGCGGAAAAATGTGGAAGGCCAAGCTCGGCTCGGGCGAGAAGCTAGAAAGCCTAAAGCTGCTCGACGACAGCTACAGCCACCCGATGGACATGGAAATGGCCGCCGACGGTTCGGTCTGGCTACTGAGTTACGGCTTGGAATGGTGGTTCGGCACCAACGGTTGTGTTTCGCGACTGCTGCCGAATTCTGACAATCACTCGCCTGTTATCGTCATCGAACCAGTCGCCGGCAAGGACCGCACGTTCACTGTGAAGTCCGCCACCGATGCCGATCAGGACCCGCTCACCGTCACTTGGTGGATCACCACCGGGGTGACCGAACGCAAACTCGGCAGCGGAAAATCGATCACCGTCCCTGCCGGCGAGGGCAGCGAAGTGCGCGCCGTGGCCGCCGATGGAAAAAGTCCGAACGCCGTCGCCCGCATATCCCTTACGCAGCAACAGGCAGCCCCTCAGCTTGTTTTGAACCTTGCCGCAAAGGCGGATTCCTACGGCTTCGGTGAGACGGTTGGCTTCAACGTCTCAGGAACTCCGGACGGGGCACAAGCCATCGTGCGCGCCCGCTACATCCCGCCGACCGGCCACGACGCCGGCGGCCCGCAGTTTTCGCAGGAAATCAACGCCCTCGTCACCGCTAACCTCTGCCTGGCCTGCCATCAGGTAGATCAAACTTCCGTCGGGCCTGCCTATATGAACGTCTCGCTCAAATACCGCGACCGTCCCGATGCGCACGAGTACTTGAAAGCCAAGCTCAAAACCGGTGGCGCAGGCGCGTGGGGCGAGATACCGATGCCCCCGCAGATCGCGCTGAAGGACAGCGACGCTGATAGCATCGTTCACGCGATTCTCGCGCTCTCGGAAGGCATCAGCGAAATTAAAGGCAGCCTTGCGGGAAATCTAACCCTCGCTGCCAAGCCCGCCAACGCGGGTGCTGGCGGAGCATGGGAATTCAGCGCCGAGGCGCCTGGTTTCACAGCCGCCAAATTTCGTGTTCCGGCAAAGTAGAGTTCAACAAAAAGATGAAGTCTCCACTAATTCAGCCACTGTTCGGGACTAGAAAGACCTTCCAGTTTGGCACCAACCCACGATTACAACGCTACCGAACTCGTCGGCGCGGGCAACAGTTCAATCGCGTGCTAATCGAAGGCTGCCGGCCACCGTTCGCCCTATGGCGAGAACCGCAGCGAGTGGAAGCGGGAAGGGGAACGCTTTGAATGGAATATCATCGTGCCTCCTAACTGCACGGCAACAGCGTTCGTTCCGTGCGTCGATCAAGCGTGTCTTTACGAATCAGGCAAACCGATTTCCGCCAGCGCGGGCCTGAATCTAACAGTCGTAAATGGCGGACCCGTCGTGCTCGAACTGGCTGCCGGAACCTATTACTTTTTGTCGCAATGAATCACTTGCTTCCGATACTCGCTCTCGCCATCGCCACCTCTGCCAGTCCGGCGGCTGAGATCGACTACGCCCGTGATATCCAGCCGATCCTTAGCGAGCATTGTCTCCACTGCCATGGTTCGGACGAGAAAAAGCGTGAGGCCGAAATGCGCCTCGATACCCGCGCGGGAGCTATAGCGAAATCCGATAAGCACGCGATTGCCATCGTGCCGGGTGATCCCGATGCCAGCGAGATGATTCGTCGCGTCACCACGACGGATCCTGATGACATCATGCCGCCACCGGTCCAACACAAGCCGGTCAACAGCCGAGTCCCGCCGTGAACCCCGTGGATCGTGGATCGTGGACGCTCTGCGCAAAAAGAATCTGTCGCTCTCGCCTGCAGCACCACCCGCGGTGTTGGCCCGCCGCATCTATTTGGATGTGGTCGGACTTCCGCCCTCGCCCTCGGAGATTGATGGATTCGTGATTGCCTGGAAGGCGGATCGCAAGGCCGCCGTCACTGAGCTGGTGGACAAGCTGCTCGCCAGCGAACCTTTTGGCGAGAAGTGGGCGCGCCATTGGCTCGATAATGCCCGCTACTCGGACAGTAATGGATTCGAAAAAGATCTACCGCGCGAGCAGTGGACGTATCGGGATTGGGTAATTGCGGCGATCAATCGTGACATGCCTTACGATCAGTTTCTCGTCGAGCAAATCGCCGGTGACATGCTGCCGAATCGCACCCAAGATCAGGTGATCGCTAGCGGATTTCTCCGCAACGGCATGGTCAATGAGGAAGGTGCGATCATCCCCGAACAATTCCGGACCGAAGGCGTGGTGGACCGCATGGACGTGGTGGGAAAAGCCGCCATCGGACTTTCCCTGCAGTGCGCGCAATGCCACACCCACAAGTTCGATCCCATCACCCACGACGAATATTTCGGCATCTTCGCATTTCTCAATGATACCTACGAAGCCCAGTCTTGGGTCTACAATCCCACCCAGTTGGGTCTGTTGGAGACTCTCAAGTCCGGCATCCATTCACTGGAGGAAAAATTGAAAGCCGAGCGTCCGACATGGCGCGATGAGATGAACGCATGGGCCGATGCCCAACGAGCGGCATCGATTCCATGGACCGTGCTCGACACCGACAAACAGATCCTCGACGGCGGGCTGAATCAATGTAAGGCGCGGTCAAATTGCCGTTTTTCCCCTCGATTCGGGGCCACTGGAAATTTAGCCCAGGCGGATCATTCGGCTCGATCACGCTAACTTCCTCCTGGGATTCAGCTCCGACGTCGCCGATGAAAATCCGGCTGGTTACGGGATCGATGGTCATCCGGTGCGGGCTGCGCAGCCCGATGGCAAAGATTTCCTCCAGCGCGTTCGGCTGACCGACGAAGGGATTTGAGTTCGGGACAAAGTAACGGGGCCACGTCGGACTGACTTCATCCACTGGCCGCTGGGTGGGCGCGTGGCTAGTGCTGCCGCCGATTTGATCCACGTCGATCCGGATCACGCACGAGAACAGGCTGCGGTCGATGCGTTGCGTGGTAAATCCACTATCGGCATCGTCGCCATTGGTCAGGTAGAGAAAGCCGTTCAGAGGGTGAAAAAACATCCCACCGCCGTCGTGCCAAAGACTCTGGTTCTTCTGATCGATGATGTATTCACTGCCGAGGGAGGTTTGGAAGCTGCCGTTCAACACGAAGCGGGAAAGGCGGTTGCGGGTGGGGAGATTGACGGGTGGACTGTTAGCTTCATTACCCATGAGCGGGCCATTGTCTCCAGAGCCGCCGGTAATTCCGCCGCGCCAGTTGTAGGTAACAAACATCTGCTTGTTCACCGCGAAATCGGGATGCAAGGCGACGCCGAGCAGGCCGGAATCGTTCCAGCCCTGGCACTGGCTGGACAGGTCCAATACGAGGGTCTTCGCGGTCGTGGAGGGGTTGTTTTCGAAAATCCAGATTTTCCCTTCGCGTTCCCAGACGACAAGTTTGGTTGCCCCGGGGACGGGCGCGAGTCCCAGCGGGTTGAGAAACGTCAAATTCGGGAAGGCCGACACCGTTGACCAGTTGCTCGGAATCGCCGGGGCCTCTGCGGGAAGGGTATTGTCGTAAAATGCGGTTACATTCGGTCGGGTGGTGAGTCCGTATGGCTGCGCCTGCGCAATTTGAGACAGCGCTGTGAAGAGCAACGGAATCGAACAGTTTAAACCAATTGATGTCCGAGAGGCGGAGGAAGCGGTAGGCATGTTATTAGGTTTTTAGAACAGGGCGAGCCGCGTAAATTACCCTAAGATGACCCTAAGATGGGAAAATCACAGGAGGTAAAATAGCAGTAACTTTTCTAGGGCTTCTTTAACGAGACGAGGTATTCAACCATGTCAACGAGGTCCTGCTGCGTCAGCGCCTGATTGATGCCGCTGGGCATCATCGACATCGGGAGCTTGTCGCGCTTGGTGATGTCGGACTTCTTGAACTTGTTCGTGATGCCCTGGGGCAGGGAGAGGGTTAGCTCGTCATTGGTTTCGCTGCTCACGATTCCAATGCCCATGTTACCGTCCTTCATGGTGATTTGCGTCGTTTCAAAGCCCATGGAGACACCGGCGTTTGGCTCGATGATCGCTTCAAACATCGCTTCCTTGCCGAGTTTTGAGCCGATTTCTGTCAGGCCAGGTCCAAAATTCACGCCGACGTCGCCGATCTGGTGGCAAGTGATGCAGCTCGTCTCCATCTTCGCGGCGAGTTGCTTACCGCGGGTCAGATCGCCTTTGATTTTCACAAGCTCCGAGATCGGTGCCAGGGGTTGACCGCCCAAAGAATTAGGCGCGGGGAAAAACTGTGCGATATCCGCTTTCAATGCGGGAATTTGGACGGCGTGCAGGGCACCGGTCGCAGCGAGTTTCAGCTCGGTCGGGAACTTGCCCTCACGCGCAAGGCCGAGGAGTGCTTCCGTGCCGGACGCGCTGAGGGCGAGTGCCCGGACGACTCGCGCGCGCAGACTGGCCTCGCGACGAGCGTCCGTTAGGAGCGGCAGGAGCACGGCAATGGCGCGCTTGTCGCCGGTGGCACCGAGCGCGTCGATGGTTCCTTCGGCTTGGGCCGCGCCAAGGGCTGACTGCACGACCTGCGCAGCGTTTTCCTCCGCGAGGAGAAGCTTCATGGCCTCGTTTGAGGTCGCGGCTTTGGGATCCTTCGCGGCGATTTCAAGCAAGGCAGCGCCCTGACCTCGTATGTTAAAGTCGCGCACCAGCTCGATGAACTGGGGTGTGCCTTTGGTCGCAATCAGCATGCTATCAATCGCGCTCTTGAGGGCCGTGGCGGTTTTTCCGTCCTCGGTTTTCAGGCGCTGGAGTGCCTCGGTGGCAATGAAGTTGCTTTGCGCTCCGAGGCTTGCGAGTTGCACCAGGGCTTTATCTTTTTCGGGGTTGGCCGGCAGGAAGTCGAAGGCCCGGAGGTAACGCGGTTGATCAGCCGTTGCCGTGGCTTTGTCGGTGAGGATCTTCACCAGATATTTCGCAGTTTTGGAACTGCGCAGGCGCCAGACGATGTCGCGGCCACCCGGAGTATTCCATTGATCGCCAACGGCGTCCAGCCATGCGGTGAGGCAAGCATCTTCCTGACCCGCTGCGCCGATGCCGAGCGCCTCAAGGTACCAGCGATCTTTGCCATCATGTTGCTGGGCAAGAGCGGCCCACATTGGAGCGATTTCTTTCGCACCATGAAGCGTGAGGGCGATTTCACGACGGACCTGGGGGCTCGGATCCTTCATCAGTTTGGCCGCGAGTGCCTGGTTAGATTCAAAAACGCTGGAGTCGAAGCCGCGCGATCTTGTTAGCGTGCGAATGAGACGGACTGCGGCTGTGCGGATCTGTGGATCGGGGTCGCTCAGGCCTGCGGTGAGATGGATGTTCTCCCGGCCTTTGATTTGCGCGAGCAAGAAGAGCGCGCGGCTGCGCACGCGTGGATTCGTGTCGGCCCAGAGTTTGAGCAACTCGGGCTCTGCTGCGGCTCCAGAGGCGTGCAACTTCCGCCAAGCAGTGTAGCGCGTCGCTGGGTTAGGGGACTTCAGTGCGATTGCCGCTCCGGCCGGGGTCGCGAGAGACACAGCGGGAATGGTGGCTTTCGCTGAGGCTGGTGCGACGCGATAAAGACGCCCGCGCACCTTGTCCTTGTCATGGTCGGCCATGTTGTGTCCGCCGACGCCCGGATCGTACCAATCGGCGACGATTAGTGCGCCATCCGGGGCGATTGCAACGTCGCTCGGGCGATACCACTCGTCCTTGCTGGTGAGAATATCGACCATCGTTGCCGAATAGCCGGCACCATCGGGTGTTACGGGATAAGCGCGGACCGTCCGGGGACCGGCGTCGCAGTGGATCATTTGATTTTCAAAAGTCTTTCCTAACAGGGAGCCTTCATTCACGAGAATGCCGGTGGGCGAGCCGCCGCCTGTCTGGAGCACGTTCGGCACGGCACCCGGATCGTTAAGGTGCCAGTGCTTGAGCGAGTTAGTAGCCTCCGGGTTCGTCCGCTCGGTCTGCCACCCGGCACCGGTCAGCTCATCGGTGTAGCCGAAGTTTCCATAGTCCATCACATAGTTAATCCGGATGCCCTTGTTGCCATCGTCGTCATTGTCCGACTGCCACATGGTGCCAAGTGAATCGACCGCGACCTCGTAGTTGTTCCGGAAATTGTGGCCGAGGGTTTCCACGTTCTTCGCCTTGCCATCGACGATGTCGCAACTGAAGACCATGCCTTGTCGATAGGGCGTCCCTTTGTCGGTGATCTCATTCCCGGCTTGGTCCTTAACGACCGTGCCGTCGGGCCACTTCAGCTCGCGCCCTGCATTGCCGAAGTTAAAATAAAACCTGCCGTCGGGTCCGAAGACGAACGCATGCACTTGATGGTCGTGATCCCACTCGCCGCCGACCGTGAAGAGCTTGTCTGCTTTGTCCGCCTTGTCGTCGCCATCGGTGTCGGAAAGCAGCCAGACGTTCGGCGCGGCGCTCACGATGACCTGCGTCCCTTTTGGCTGAGGAAGGACGAGGATGCCGAGTGGTGCGGTGAGATCCTTGGCCTGATAGAATGTCTTTTCGGTCTCCGCGATACCGTCCTTGTCGGTGTCTTCAAGAATGACCACTCGGTCACCTTCCGGCCGCAGGATGCCCCATTTCGCCATGCTCGAGCGGTAATTCACCGCCTCGACCGCCCAGATGCGCCCTCGATGATCCACATCGATATTCGTCGGATTCTGAATGGCGGGCTCGGCGGCGAGGAGCGTCGCCTCCAGACCTTCGGCTGTGGTGAAGGATTTCATGTTCCCCAAGGCGGCGGTGATCCCATAGCCTTTGGCCGAGTTGCTGGCCGCTGCAACGACGAGGGCGGACTCGGGAGGACGCTGCGTGTAGACCTGAAATGTGGTCGTTGCGCCAACGCCTTCGTTGAGGGCGTTATCATCGATCCCTGCTCGCGACTCAAAGGCGACTACGCCTTCCGGCAGATCGAATACCAACATCGACGGTGCGTGGGCACCGAAGCCAAATGCAACGGGCTGCTTTTTCATCTGCA
Organism: Akkermansiaceae bacterium; assembly: GCA_043729385.1. Taxonomy (GTDB): domain Bacteria; phylum Verrucomicrobiota; class Verrucomicrobiia; order Verrucomicrobiales; family Akkermansiaceae; genus Luteolibacter. The sequence goes on along the minus strand of JAYTLO010000272.1, from coordinate 5,757 downwards.
TCGGTTTAAGGCCGTCGGCCCTGAGATTCACCCCTAGTTCGCCCCAGCCGAGCTTGGTTTCTTTCGGCTTCAAGTCGGTCAACTTGATCTTGGTGCCGTCCGCTTTGATCAGCACCGGCTCGATCCAATTCGCCCAATCCGCCTGGTTGCCGTCGCCGGCGTCGGTGGCCACGAGGTAGATTTCCTTGGCTCCTTTCAAATCGGCGCGAATCGGCACCGGCTCGTCGTGCACGATCTGGGTTTTGGCAATCGGACGGGCCTCCGGTTTGTCGGGTCCGGCGTGGAGCGGGAGGGTGGTCGTGATCGAAGTGGCGAGGATGCGGAGTGAAGTATGGGCGGTGCTTTTCATGAGAAGAGAGGTTGATAACGGTGGATCATGGAGAGGGTGTTTTATGGGAGAACCTTGGAGGGCTTTCGCTATAACTACTTCTTGGCTTTGGGGTCCAGATTGGCGGTCAAGTCGGCCTCGGTCACCTTCGACTCCACGCCCTTGGCTGGCACTTCGGCCTTCGCCGTCCAGAGGATCGCATTGAGCACAAGCTTCCGCTGATCGTCATTTCCCCAACCATGGTGGAAATGGCCACCCGTGAAGCCAAACCCACGTCCGCCATTTTCTGGACGCTCGTAAGCCCACGCGGTGGTTTGCGGCTTCTTCGCAGCCACAGCCGCACGGACTGTAGGATTCCCCGAGTGCGCGCCGTCGCCGCGCTCCATGGTGCTTGCGGGTGGGACATCAGCGAGGACGTTCGTGAGCTTGCCCTTGCCGGCCTGGAAGCGCATGTGGAAATACCACTCATCCTGCGTGCTGAACGGCTTCACGCCGCTGCTGATCGGGTGCTTGGGGAACTCCAGGTAGTTTGCTTTCCAATGAGGGTTCACCGACCAGTTTGCCTCGAAGAAGCCGCCCATCCAATCCAGCGCCTGTGGGCCGCCTTTATCTGCGGGGAACTCCACAGCGTAGTGCAGCGCCACGAATCCGCACCCGCGCTTCATTTGCTCGGCCGTCTGCTCGAGGTGATCGCCATTCAGCATCGGATGGCCCCCACCGCCATCGGCATAAAAGAGAATGGTGTCCGCGCTCGCGAGTTCCTCTTTCGATGGCCACTGCGCGTTGAGCTTGGCCGTTGTCTCCAGAGGGAGACCGCTTTCATCGAGGCACTTTTTAAGCAGCAGCACGCCGGCGTTGTGTTCATGCTCGCCTGGTCCGTGACTGGGAGCACCGGCGAGGAGGAGGATTTTCTTCTGCGCTGCATCTGCGCCGAAAGCGGGGATGGATAAGGCTGTGATGAGAAAGGTCGAGGCGACCAGAGGGAGGAGTTTCATGGAGTTGATTGAGTGGATGGATATTAGGCTTTTCATGAGGAGGTTGTGAGATGGTAAGATTGGATAGGGTTGAGGGGCGAGCGGCTCATTTTACGGGAGCTTCTGGGACGAGCTTCCAGATACCCCAATTGCGGGGTTGGAGGCGGGCTTCGCTAGGAACATCGGAAACGAAGGCGGTATTCAGGTTGTTCCAATATTGGCGTTGGATGGTTTGTGATCTGTTGCCTCGCAGGACATCCCAGTAGAACAAATTATCACCCGCAGGTAGTTTCGTCTCCGCGATGAGATTGCGGACGCGATTGCCCGAGGCGTCTTCGATAACGAGCGTCACGTAGCTGGCGGCATCGAGCGAGAAACGGACCGGGATGGAGCCTGCCTTCGGCTCCGGTGCGCCTAACGCTGTGATCGCTAGCGAAAGGGTGGCGGCGCAACCGATTGCCCAAGGATAGGATGGTGGAAATTTCGTAGAATGGCTTTTCATATGGATGGAGTTAGTATTTTGGAAGGAGCTTATCGGGATCATTGTGGGCTGAGGGCGACGTTTTCGAAGGTAGCTGTGGAGGATGCGAAGGTATTTCCCGAGCAGACGAAGAGACCAATCCGGCTGCCTTCGCCAAATGTCGCGGAGTGCGTCATGCGCGGTTCGCCCCAATCCTTGCCATCAGTCGAAGTGAAGACATGGATGTCATTCCCTTTCTGGCTCAGCTTGAGATGAATTGGCAGTGATACTTTGCCTAGCTGTTTGACCTCTTTGTCATCTTGCTCCCCAGTCTTGCTGCGCCAGCGGCAAACCAGGTCGCCGGACGCTTCCACCTGGACGAGAAAGTATCGGGCCGCCGCTTCGCTCAGCGCTTCGCGGATCATCAGGCCCGAAGCAGTGGGTGGCCGCCTATCCCCAGGGTAGGTCCGCCCGCCCACATGAGGAGCGAGGTTGGTGAGTTGTGCCGTGAGCTGAGTTTCCCCAGTAACAGGTTTGCTGGCGAAGGTACCTTGATCGCGGATTCGCTCCCACCACGAGGTCATGGCATGACCGCATCCGGTTAGAGTGAACTTGGTGCCCTCGACCACGACAGCGCCAGGGATCGGAGGTGCGCTCAATTCGTTGTAGGCCCAGCCCTCGGGCAGGGTTGATTTCGTAACTGTAATCGCGCAAGTGGTCTTTTGATTGTCCACCATTCCGGTGACAGAGCAGGTGCCTGCCTTCTTGCCGATGACGATCGCTGTCTGTTCCCCGATGTGCCGGACCTCTGCGACCGAGGGGTCACTGCTTACCCACTTGATCTGCCGCTCAAAAGTCCTTCCAAGCGGTAAGAGTGTCGCGTTGAGCGTAGCCCGGCCATTCACCGGGAAGGTGAGTGATTTGTGATCCAGAGTCACCGTCGCGACCTTAACGCCGGGGGTGCAGTGGATCGCTTCCAGAAGCTCGACCGATTCGATTTCGATCTCTTCTTTCTCATCTGCGGCCTTCACATTCAGCCGATAAAGGTTCCACTTGGACGGTTTGGCAATCGTGAACTCGCGGCGAGTTGCTTGTTCGCTAAAGCCGGCTGCTTCTTGAAGATCCAGGCGGGTCCAGTTAGTGCCGCCATCGTTCGATCCGGAGAGCTCGAGTGAGGCAGGTAAGAGGTCTTCGTTAGAGCAGGTGATCGCGTAAGAGGTGACAAGCCGCTTTCTCCCATCGACATGCTGATACTGCGCCCAACTGGAGGCGGACTTATCCTTCCATACGCCTTTCTGGTCACGCTCACCGGACTGGGTCACCCGGCACATCCCTGCATCGGCGTAGTAGAGAGTGTCGAACTTCAGGTTCGTCGGGCGGGGTTGGCCGCCGGTTTGCATATCCTCGAGCGCCGTCTCGACCTCGGACTTGCGGCTTTTGAGCACGAGATAAGAGTGCCCCCGATCCTTGTCTGCCACCCATTGGTTGATGCCTGTCGCTGGGTCAGTCACGTTTGTGCCGCCACTCACGATCTCATACCAAGGGGCAGCGCCACGGGTGGCGACCAATGTCGAAATGGGGTCCCAGCTTAAACGATCCGCCGCAAAGCCGACATCTGCCGAGACGCGGTAGGCCATGGTCAGCGGATTATGTTCGGGCATCTCATAAGTCACGCGGCGCCCGGAGCAGGTTGAGCCGCCCTCCCCATTGAAAAGGATCGGCGTCGGCCAATTGGAGCAGACGAGCGCTGACGATGGGGGATCTTGTTTGAAGTTCCATTCTCCCTCTTTAATGTTCGTCGCTGGGGGATAAGTTCCTCCCATGATCTCTAACCGATTCACCTTCTTGGCGATGAGTGCCGGGCCGTCTAACGGACTAGCCTTGTCCGGGCCGGATTTGAGTAGATTGGCGATATTGCGCAGCGGGCCGACGGCGAGGACGATTACACTTCCGTCTGGCTGTTTGGCGAGAGTCTCCCGATAGAGAGCGACTGCGTCCGGGAAATTCCTGCCGCTTTCAAACTTGCTTGGATAGTGTTCAATGATGTCGCGGGCGAAGCCCTTGTGGTCGAGAAATCCTTTGTCTTTGAGAGTTCCCACCGGAATTTCCGGGCGTCCGAACCAGGTATTGATCGCATCCAGAGCCGGCGCGATCTCGTCCGTGGAAGTGCAGCCCATTGTGGCGAGCAGCTTGGCTTCGCCCCGTTCGATCGCGGCGTGGAGCATGAAGAGAGCGGCAATATCATCGCAGTCGTGATCCACGTCTGTATCGAAGATGATGTTCACTGCCCCCTCGGCGGCCGCTGCGAAAGGGGCCGAAGCGAAAAAGGCGACGGAGGCGACGTGGAATAGGGCTGCTTTTAATGGATTCATTGAAGAAGGTGATTTGGCAAGAGGGGTGTTAGCGCGTTAATACTGCTACAGAGGAATTAGCAAATATGTATTATACCGATAGGCGATTCCAGGAGCATTCCGTAGAAGCTTTTTGAGGAATGCCGGTTTCTGGAGATCTGGGTTAGCCGATGAGCAAAGCGGGAAAAACGGCAGATCCTTCCGGTCAGCGGTTAGCTTACGCCTGCAGTCGCGCTCGGAACGCGCGCCGACGGATTTCTGCGAAGCGGCCGTGACCCGGCAGGTGGCGACGAAATCGCCCTTCACAGAAGTGTAGGCGAAGGTCCCTCGGTTCTCCGTCGCATCGCCGCTGGTGCGGATGGTAGGATTCATGTAGTGGGTCATTTTGCTTCCGACGGCTTGACGAGTTTGAGCACGCCCCAGTTCAGCGAACGCCAGCGGGCTTCGCTGGGGATGTCGCTGGTCATCCAGGTGTCGAGGTTGTTCCAGCAGAGGCGCTGCACGTTTTGCGTGCCATTGCCGCGGATGATGCCGAAGTCGCCGAGGATGACGGTCTTGTCCTCGTGCCAGTCCTGTTTGCCGAGTTTTGAAAACTCGACCCGCAGCACGGTGGCGAGCGGCACGGAGAATTCGTAATTGCCCGCACCATCCTCGGCGAACTCCAGTTCACTCGTGATGTCTTTGACGGAGGCGAAGACTTCCTTGCCGATGGGCGACTCGAAAATGCACTCGTCGTCTTTCGTCGCGAGCGGATCGACCGGGCGGTAGAGAACGGCGGTGGGTTTGCCATTCACCTTGGCGATGAGCAGTCGGCAGTCGCCGGGGCGATACGGGTTGTTCTCCTGCAAGTTGCCGGGATTCCATTTCGCACCGAAGCAGAGGTCGAGTGCGCCGCCTTTTTTGAAAAGGAAACGCGGGTCGGAAGCGGAGTTGTCGAGCAGCTTGGCGTCGCCGGTGCGGAAGGCTCCATGAATGCGATTCGTGGTGAACCACAGCGTGGCGCGGGTGCGGTCGTCAATCTGCGCCCAATTCGTGTCGGCGACGGACCATTCGGTGAGCTTGCCATCGGTGACCGGTGCAGTGCCGCCCAGCGTGACTTCGAGGCTCTTGCGCGCTTGCTTCTGTGGGATGTCACTCACGGTTTTCGGTCGGCCAGCGAGCATTGCGGGCGTGACGGTCACGGTGCCCCAGTCCTGACGACGCACGGTTTCCAAGCCTGTGAGCCGCGCGATGCTGATGTGTTCCTTGCCGGTGACGACGTCGATTTCGCCGTCGGCGGTCTGGTTCAGCGTGGGGAAAAAGCACTCGTCCTCCCAGCTCACGCCATCCACGGACATGCCGCGCTTGGCCTCGGGGAAACGCCACAGCGGCGTGGTCCGCACGTCGCCGCCGAGTGTCTTGAGGAACAACCCGTCCGCCGTCATGAGATACGCCGCGCCTTTCTCAGATGATGTGCTCCACATGTCGCCAGCCTCGCCTTTCGCGGGCCGAACCATGCGCCCCATGCTGCCTGCGCCCGCCACGAGCTGGCCGGGAAATTGGGCGGGCTGCCATTGGTCGTAGTAACGATACGTCCACGCGAGCGAGCCGTCTTTGCGGTAGCCCTGCGGGTTGCTGTAATACTCCCAACCTCCCGCGCCGACG
>JAYTLO010000271.1:0-1155 GCA_043729385.1 Akkermansiaceae bacterium | reverse complement strand
GTTTCAACTGGTGAAGGAGCGCCTCTTCCGCGCGGAGGGGGCGTTTGCGCCGAATCACGCCATCGGCATCCCGTGCGGCATCGGCGCGGGCATCACCTCAACCTTCGCGCATGGGGCGGGTCCGCTGGTGAGCGTGTTCCTCATCCCGCAACGATTGCCCAAGGAAATCTTCGTCGGCACGACGGTGCTGGTCTTCACCTGCATCAACTGGATCAAGATGCCGTTCTTCGTGGCGCAGGGCATCATCACGCGGGAGACGCTGCTGATGGGGCTGTATTACTTTGCGCTGGTGCCCCTCGGCGTGTGGCTCGGGGTGTGGCTGAACCGCCGCTTCTCGGAGCGGATGTTTCTCAAGGTGGTGTACGTGCTGGTGTTCCTGGCCGGCCTCCAACTCATCTTCGATTTTAATTTCGCGAAGCTGCTGCGCCGCTGACGGCGGGGTGAGGGCGAGCTTTCTATCCTCAGCCACGATGAAAAGATGCGCCCTGTTCGCGCACGGCTCTGGCTTGCTTCCGTTGACGATGATTACGGCAGTGTATTTGTGCTGGCCGTTTCTGCTCCTGACGCTCCCCAGATTCAAGCTGTCCTCCCCCTATCCCAATGTGATTTAATCTGACATCCTTAACCCGACATGAGTCAGCAAACGTTTAACGACTGGATCCTTGGCCGACTGACCCGCACGGGCAGGCGCTGGGTGGCCGCCCTGATGTTGTGGTTTGGCTTGTGGAACGGACCGGGCGCCGCCACGGCTGCGGCTACGGTCGATTTCAATGACGTGCGGCGCATCCTTTCCGAGAACTGCTTCACTTGCCACGGGCCTGATGCGAAAGAACGGAAGAGCGGCAAGAAGTCTCTGCGGCTCGACCAACCGGAAAGCGCGCGGGCCGATCTGGGGAATGGCCATCATGCCATCGTCCCGGGTCACCCGGAGCAGAGCGAGTTGTTCCGCCGCATCACGACGGCGGATTTGGATGACCAGATGCCGCCGCCGGATTCGGGCAAGAAGCTCAGCGCACAGGAGATTGACCTGCTCAAGAAATGGATCATCCAAGGAGCGGAGTATTCCCGTCATTGGTCCTACGTGAAGCCGCGGCGCTCGGCTCTGCCCAAGGTGGGTAAAGCGGGGTGGCCCAGGAATGCCATCGACCATTTCAT
>JAYTLO010000270.1:0-1224 GCA_043729385.1 Akkermansiaceae bacterium | reverse complement strand
ACTGCTGGCGCGGATCCAGCCTGATTCGTGTCACTCACGGAGGCACTACCTGGCACCTGGCGGCATCATGCCGGGCGGCATCGGCGGCATCATGCCGGGTGGCATTTTTCCTGCAGGCGGCGTCGTCGGCGCCGGCAGCCCCTTGGGCGGAACAGTCGATCCGGTCAGGGGTGGCGGCGATTCCGTGTCGACCTTGGCGGGTGAGGCCTGTTCGGGGTAGACATGGATTCGCTTATTAAGTTTTTCCCACCACACCAGCCGGCCATCAGCTAATTCAAAATAATTCGTATCGGTAGAAAAGGACATTTGATCAACTTCATCTTGTTCACCGCGTAATTTTCCAAGTGGGCCCTCTTCTGGGCCCCATGACTTGGGCGCAGCCGGTTCCAGCGTGGCCATGCGGAAGGTCGCCGGATCCTTCTTGAACATCTCTTCTTCTTGAACGTCGGTCTCGAACCACGGATCGAAGACGGCGCCAGTCTTGGCAGGGCGGCGGATGGTCGACAGTTTCACCAACTCTGTGCTGAGGCCGGTCTTGGTATTGCGGAGGATGGCAACATCGGTTTGACCCTCCTTCGCGACCACGGTAAGATCCTTACCCTTTTTGTCCCCTTCAGTGCGAGCCGTCTCGCGAATTTCATAATAGTAAATCCGCTTCACGCCGCGTTTGACATCCTTGAGCTCAAACGGTGTGGTGAGGTCCACGTTAATCTTGCCGGTGGCACCCACGCGCGGGTTGGGGACGTCAACGGGCTTGCCGATGGTCTCGCCCACGGCGACCTTAAAGGAGACGGGCTCCTTGAGCCACACAGCGGGTGCCTTGGGATTCTTGAATTGGCGGGTGACCAGGACCTTGGCAACCAATTGCCCATCCTGCTCGTTGACTTGGTCGAGTGCGAATCGCACATCCGAGGTGACCTGCACATTGGCGAATTGATCGGAATAGTCGCCGATGTAGGTCTCTTCAAGAGGATTGGTCTTGAGTTCGGCGGGAATTTCAAGCTTGGCAGGAGCGCGGAATCGCTTGAGTACCGAGGCCTCACCACGCTGCAGGCCCTGAAGCCAGGGCTCCCACTGCAGATTCTCGATATCCTGACCTTCAATGATTCGGCCCGGGACGACCAGGACAGTACCGGTGCTGCCCGGGCTGGCCGACAAGGGGAAGCCTGAGGCCCGGCAGATGCTCGCCGCGCGAAATTCGTGGGTAGCCCAGGGTTCAAGCCC
>JAYTLO010000269.1:0-4849 GCA_043729385.1 Akkermansiaceae bacterium | reverse complement strand
TGGTCGATGTTGACGAAGCGGGCGGACATTTCCTCCATACGTGGCCCGAGGCGGATTTATTCAGGGAGGCTGGTTTCTAAGTCCGACAGGCTGCTAGGTGATCCCGGATGCCCGAACCGGCGTCGATGATCCGGCGGTCCTGCCGATGGCTTGATCCTTGCCGGCCAGCCCGCAGCGCACGGCGAGCGTGTCATTCACCGCTATGTAGCGGCCGCGCGCGTCTTTTACGAAAAATACGATGTCCGGCACGCCATCGAACAAGCGGTCCACCGGCAGGACGCCGCCGATGGATTCAAAGAACGATTTCCTAAGTGAATGGGCGGGACTTATGGTGATAGGGATTTGTTTAGGCGAATTTGGAAGCTCCAGCTAGCGCATTCGCCTAGACGTTTGGGTTATAAAGAGAGACTGCGATGAGCCAAGCCATCCTTCGCGTCATCGACTCCCACACTGAAGGTGAACCCACCCGCGCCCCCGCGGCCACGAGGCGATGGTCGGTGCCCTGCTCTGCGAACCCAACGAGCCAGACTGCGCGTGCGGGGTAATTTTTTTCAACAACGTCTCCACCCTCAACATGTGCATCCACGGCACCGTCGGCCTGACCGTGACCTTGGCGCACATGGGCCGGATCGGCGTGGGCACTCATCGCATCGATACGCAAGTGGGTGTCGTCGCCGCCACGCTGCGGGAGGATGGCTCGGTGGAAGTGGCGAACGTGCCTAGCTACCGCAAGGCGGGTCAGGTGCCTGTCGAGGTGCCCGGCTGGGGCACGGTGCGTGGCGATATTGCATGGGCCGGAAACTGGTTTTTCCTCATTGATCGGCAAGGACCCGCCGTGGAGTTCGCAAATCTCGAAGCGCTCACTCAGTTCACCTGTCTGGTCCGCGACCGCTCGGCGAGCAGGGGATCACGGGCGATCAGGGCATGGAAATCGACCACATCGAATACTTCGGCCCTCCCGGCGATCCGAACTTGGCGGATAGCAGGAACTTCGTTCTCAGCCCCGGCAAAGCCTATGATCGCTCGCCGTGCGGCACCGGCACCAGTGCCAAACTCGCTTGTCTTCATGCCGACGGGAAACTCCGCCCCGGCCAAATCTGGCGTCAGGCCAGCATTCTCGACACCGTTTTCGAGGGCCGCATCACCGAGCTTCCCGAGGGCAGAATCATTCCGCGCATCTCCGGCCGGGCCTGGGTGAATGGCGAGTCCACCTACATTTTCAATCCTTCCGATCCATTCCGTAATGGCATCCCAATCCTCTAACCCCACGATACAACCACGATTATGAGCATTCAATGGAAGGGCGTCATGCCCGCGACACTCACGCAATTCAACGCCGATTTTAGCATCGACCACGGCATCATGGCCGAGCATGGCAAGTGGCTGATCGAGAACGACTGCACCCCCGTCGTCTGCCACGGCTCACTCGGCGAAGGCGCGACCCTTAGCTTCGAGGAAAAACTCGCGCTGCAAAAAACCTACGTCGCCGCACTGCCAGACACCCCGATCATCCCCGGCGTCGCCTCGCTATCCACCAAGGAAGCCGTGGACATCGCCAAGGCCGCCAAGGACAACGGCTGCCGCAGCCTGATGGTCCTGCCGCCCTACCTCTATGCCTCGGATTGGCGGGAAATGAAGGCCCACATAAAAGCCGTCATCAACGCCACCGACCTGCCCTGCATCATTTATAACAACCCGGTCGCTTACAAAACGGACTTCACGGCCATCCAGATCAAGGAACTCGCCGACGAGTGCCCGAAAGTCGAGTCCGTCAAAGAATCCTCCACTGATGTCCGCCGCGTCGCCGGCATTCGCGAGCTTTGCGGCGACCGCTTGGCCATCGGCGTGGGCGTGGATGATTGCGCGCTGGAAGGTGCCGCGATGGGCGCGACATTCTGGATCACCGGCGTGGGCGACGCCTTTCCTGGCTACAATGTGAAGCTCTGGGATCTCGCCACCAGCGGGAAAATCGCAGAAGCGATGCCGATCTATCAGTGGATGTTGCCGATGCTTCGGATGGACACCGTCGTGAAATTCGTGCAGCTCATCAAGCTCCAGCAGACCCTCGCCACCGGCGGTAAACTCGGCAACAACCGCGTCCGTCCGCCACGCCTCGAACTCACCGGAGCCGAGCTCGCCGAAGCCACCGCCGTCATCGAACTCGCCCTCGGCACCGCTCCAAATATCGCCTGACCGAGCGTCTCGCCTCCAATCCTATCAGGTTAAGAATTTTTAACCGCAGATGAACACAGATGAACACAGATGCACGCAGATGAAGAGCGCAGATAAAGAGTTGGCTACCACTTTGTCCATCTGCGTTCATCCTGTTCATCTGCGGTTTAATTTTCTTAATTTATAACTCAAACCAGACAGGCATGGGCGTCTCGCTCCCTGCTTTATTTCAACTGAACTCTCCATGATCACCCCACTTCTCGGCACCTCCTTCATCGGCTTTTCACGCTCCACCGGCAGTGAAGCCTGCGGCCAATCCGTCCAGCCCGGCAGCGGCGCTTTGCTGGAGCCGCTCTATCGCACCGCCACACCGGACGACGTGGAGCAGGCCATGGCATTGGCGCAGGCGGCCTTTCCCGTCTATTCCGGCCTGACGGTAAATGCTCGCGCCGTGTTTCTCCGCGCCATCGCGGAGGAGATTGAGAAGGTCGTGGAAGACATCGTGGAGCGTGGCCAATTGGAAACGGCCTTGCCGGAACCCCGCCTGCGCGGCGAGATGGCACGCACCACCGGGCAGCTCCGGATGTTTGCCAATTTGATCGAAGATGGATCGTGGGTGGATGCCCGCATCGAGCGTGCCGATCCCGACCGCAAGCCGATCCCCAAAGTGGATCTCCGCTCGATGTTGTGCCCGCTCGGCACGGTCGCCGTTTTCTGCGCCAGCAATTTCCCGCTCGCCTACTCTGTGGCCGGTGGGGACAGCGCCTCGGCACTCGCTGCGGGCTGCCCGGTGGTCGTCATCGCCCACCAATCGCACCGTGGGGTTGCGGAAATCGTCGCCGGCGCCGTGATCCGCGCCGCCCAGCGCACCGGGATGCCAGACGGTGTTTTCTCCGTCCTCTTCGGAGGCGGGAAAATCGTCGGTCAAGCCGTGGTCAAGCACCCGGTCACCCAGGCCGTCGGTTTCACCGGTTCCCGGGGTGGTGGCACTGCGCTGATGGAAAGCGCCGCCCGCCGCCCGCAGCCTATTCCGGTCTATGCGGAAATGAGTTCGATCAACCCGGTGGTCATCCTGCCCGGCGCTCTCGCCCGCGGCGAGGAAGCACTGGCAGAGGCATTTTACGGCTCACTGACTCTTGGCATGGGTCAGTTTTGCACCAATCCCGGCCTCGTGTTTCTGCCCGCTACCGGCTGCGAGGCATTCCTCACCAAGCTGAAATCACTGGTCGAGGCAGGCACTCCCGGCATGATGCTCAATGCGACCATCTGCCAGTCTTACGCCGATTCGCTCGCCGCCGTTGCCGACACCGCCGGAGTCGAAACGCTCGCCCGCTCCGCCAACGAGGCTGGCCCCGGACAAGGCGCGCCAGTCGTTTTCACCGTGGAAATCGCGGATTTCCTCAAGCACCCTCACCTCCAGCACGAGATGTTCGGCCCCGCCACCTTGATCGTGCGTGGCTCGCTTGGCGAAATCCAAGCCGCCATTTCCCGACTCGAAGGCCAGCTCACCGCCAGCCTGCACGCCACTGACGAGGAACTCGCCGCACACGCCAGCCTCGTCCATGCCCTCCAGCTTCGCGCCGGGCGCTTGGTCTTCAACGGCTATCCGACCGGCGTGGAAGTGTGCAGCAGCATGGTCCACGGCGGCCCTTATCCCGCGACATCGGATGGCCGCAGCACTTCCGTCGGCACCATGGCCATCTACCGTTTCTGTCGCCCGATCGCTTGGCAAAGTTTCCCAGACGGGGCGCTTCCGGCAGCACTTCAGGATAGAAATCCGTTGAACATCAAACGGCTCGACAGTTATTCCGTCTGACCCAAGACTGGACGCGCTGTTATGAAACCACCGGTCATTCTCACCAGTCCGCAGCTTTCAACGCTCCGTTCCCAGACGGCAGCCATCATCAAAGAAGCCATCCTCGGCGGCCAGTGGCTGGAGCACCTGCCGTCCGAGGCGGGGCTCTGCCGACTTTAGGCTTTTTAAAGTCGGGCGGGACACCGTCCGCTCCGCCGTGATGGATCTGGTGGCTCAGAACCTGGTCACTCCCGGTGGCAAGGGGCGGAACCACAAGATCATCCCACCTCCCGCGTCGGCCCAGACGGCGAGGCGAGTCGCCAAGCCCACCCGGATCATCCGTTATTTGAGCAATGAGTCGTTTCACCACTTGGGTGAATTTACGACCGTGCTCTTCAACGCGGCCGAAGCCAAACTCGCCGAGCGCGGCTAAGCTCGTTTTCGAACACGAGCCGGGCCTCTACGCGCGGTTCAGCAAGCCCAAACTGGAGCAAATCACCTCCCGCCTCCACACGGTGGGCTGGATCCTCTTCCGCACCACCCGTCAAATCCAAGCGTGGTTCAAGGAAGCGCACATTCCAACGATCATCACCGGCGCGCCTCATCCTGGCGTGAACTTGCCCGCGTCTTCACGGCGGGGATGCGCGGGAGTTCCTTGCCGAGGTTGTCGGCGTGGCGGTTGAGGTAGTCCGGGGAGTGCCGGAGGCCGTAGATCGAGTGGATGTGGCAAGCGTTAGTATAAGAGGACATCGACAACGAAATTCCTTCTTATTCTTCAATTCATCTGCAACCAAAGATGCTCAATTTTCACAATATCTGAGTGGCTAGGGGGCTGTAGCCGTCGGTGGCGTGAATTGATCTTGTAGAGACCGTCGCCTGACG
>JAYTLO010000268.1:0-2157 GCA_043729385.1 Akkermansiaceae bacterium | reverse complement strand
GCGAAAAACCGGGGCGAGGCGACTGAAAGGCGAGGCCACGATCGCGAGTCCGTTGTTGTGGAGTTTGAGGGATCTGCGGAAGGGTGTGGTCTGAGGGGGAAATAGTAGTTAGAAGCACAAGCCCGAGTTTTCTTGACTAGATGAATTTGCCTGTATGGGGCTGCCGACCTGCCGGTGGCGAGGGTGATGGAGGCGCTGGCGTGAAAACGCATTGCGGTGGTTGTGGTGATGGGTGAAGAATCGCGCATGGAAATTCCGCACCGTTACCCGGTCATTTTCAACCCTCGGGCGCGTAGCCAGAAGGGTGGGCGGGTGCTGCGGTTTTTGATGAGTCATGCGAATCGCTTCGCGCTGTTTGCGACGAATCACGCGGGCGAGGCGCGTGAGCTGGCAGCGCGATTCGCGGCGGCGGGCGAGCCGGTGGTGATCGCCGCCGGTGGCGATGGCACGCTGAACGAGGTGGTCAGTGGGCTTGCGGGGTCGAAGTCGCTGTTAGGCGTGCTGCCGGCTGGGACAATGAATGTTTTCGCCCGGGAAATGGGGATTCCTTTCGACTCGCTGGAGCGGGCGTTCTTGGTGATCGAGCGGGGGTTCGTGCGAGAAGTGGACTTGTTTGAGGCGAATGGCTCGCCATTTGTGCAGATGGCGGGTGTGGGGTTCGACGCGATGGTCATTGAGGAAACGACGTGGGAGCTGAAAAAAATATTAGGTCCGCTGGCTTACTTGGTGGCGGCGGTGAAAGTGCTGGGCGAGCGACCGCCGCGGATCGAGGTGATTTGTGCGGACGGCAGGCGCGAGGAGGGCGTGGCGGTGCTGGCTGGAAACGGCTCGCTGTATGGCGGGCAGTTCAAGTTTTTCCGCAATGCGAACAACCATGACTCCAAGCTGGACGTGCTCGTTTACAAGGAGGCTGGCTATCGCCTAGTGTTAGACTCTCTGCGCGGGCTGGCGTTTGGCGGCATCGATTTGATGGAATCGACGAGTTATTTCCAGGCAGAGGAATTCACCGTCCGGGCGGATCGCGAAGTGCCGGTGGAAGTGGACGGCGAGTTGATCGGGCGATTTTCCGAAGTGCGCTTCGTGGAGACGGCCAATCGGCTGCGGGTGATCGCGCCGGAGGAGCCGCTCGTCGGCGGATTCGCGGATGCGGTGAAATCGTTGCTGCAATGGCCGCGGCGGGCAGAAGAACTTCAACCCACGCGACGTGGATGAAGCGCAAGGGTAAGGGCAGTTTTAAGTGCTGGTTACGTCGGTTCGCGAAAGTGGTGCTGGCGGTGATCGTGCTGTTTCTCGGGGTGGTGGCGTATGCCAATTTCACCGCGATCTGGGCCTCTCGCGGACGGCTTTTTGATGAGGTTTCCAACGTTCCCGTGACCACGGTGGGCTTGGTGTTAGGCACCACGGATCGGGTGAATGGCCAGGAAAACCTGTATTTCCGCTACCGCATCGACGCGGCGGTGAGGGTTTGGAAAGCGGGAAAGCTCAAGACGCTCATCGTTTCCGGGGATAACCGCAGCCCTTACTACAATGAGCCGGAAAAAATGAAGCAGGCGCTGGTCGAGCGGGGAATCCCGGAGAGCCGGATTGTTTGCGATTTCGCCGGGCTGCGGACGCTGGATTCGGTGGTGCGGGCGAAGGAAATTTTTGGGACAAATTCCATCCTAGTCATCAGCCAACGATTCCAAAATGAACGGGCGATCTATCTGGCTAAGGCACACGGGATCGACGCTTACGGCTTCAACGCCCGCGATGTGGAGACCCAGGCCGGCATGAGAACCCGCATCCGGGAGGTGGGGGCGCGGGTGAAAATGTGGCTCGACGTGAATTTCCTGAACACCCGGCCAAGCCATCTCGGGAAAAAAATCGGGTTGCCGAAGTAGTGAGAGGTCGGCGTGCGGGAGAGGATTTATAGGTAGATTTGACCACTGATTTTACTGATTCACTGATTTAAGAATCGATTCGAATTGAGAATCGGGGGGTGCAATCAGGGGGGATTTCGTCTGAGATTTTTCCGGGAGGAATCTCGCGCAAGCTTCAAATGTCCGTTGCCTTCTCAGGCGGATCTAGCGCAGTCTATCACCCATGAACTTCCGCCCGTTTCAAACTTGCGCCGTCTGTCTCCCGCTATTTTTCGCGAGTTTTTCCGAGATCTGCCAT
>JAYTLO010000267.1:0-6036 GCA_043729385.1 Akkermansiaceae bacterium | reverse complement strand
TTGGAGTTCGCGTTCGATGTTTGTTTTCTCTTCCGGCGTTAATGTGCCGGCGGAGAGGATAGCGAGGAGCGCCTCACCGAGGCGTCCTCCAAAAGCGTTTGTTAGGTAGTCGTGAGTCGCGCGCTGCACGATCACTTCTTGCGAATAAGCTGCAGCGTAAACATGCGCCCGGCCGACCCGCGCGCGTTTCACCAAGCTCTTTCGCTCGAGATTTTGCATGACTGATAGAACCGTCGTGTAGGCCCGGTCTTTTCCATCAGGAAGCGTTTCGTGAACCGTGGCCACCGTCGATGGGCCTTCGTGCCACAGAACTGATAGGGCTTGAAGTTCGAGATTGGATGGATGGGTGGGTCGCGCCATAAATAAGGTCTCTTCGCTAACGACGAGGAAACTAGTAGTTCGGAGTTCCGTCAAGTTGAAAGATGTCGATTTTCAACAAACCCGTAATAATTTTTACGCGCTCTTCTCTTCTACTACACGAATCGTAGTTAGAAGCTGCTAGTTATTCCGAGCCGCCGGGCGATGCGGGGCGGATGATCTTCGGGTCCAGCTTGGTTAGAGCATCCCACAAGCCGTCGTCGGTGGGCTCACCATTGAAGAGGATGCTGCCTTGGTTAGAAACGAGGACGAAGGTGGGCATGGTCTGCACTCGCAGATCGCGAGCGAGGGGATTCTCCTTCCGGTCGATGAGCCATGCGCCCGGTGGCTTGTCGCCTAGCAGAAGGACCATCGCTCGCGCGTCGGTTAGAATTTTGGGCGCGTCTTCGGGGAGAACGGAAACCATGGCCACGCCTTTCTCTCCAAGCGCTTTGGCGGTGGCGGCATAGTCCGGCATGCTGGCTTCGCACTCGCGGCTGGCCGGTGACCAGAAGTGGAGAACCATCGCCTTTTTCCCTGTCAGCAGGCTCTTCAGCGCGACTTCGTCGCCACCACCGAGTGCGGTTAGCTTGCTTTCAAAATCGATTCTAACGGAACGCATGGCTTCTTCTAGCCTCATGCGCTCGATGTGCGGCGCAAACGCGGATGCTTGCCGCGGGCTCAGCCAGAACGCTTCGGAGATGTGGCTTTTAAACGCGTCCTTCTCGCCCTTCTTCAATGAGGCGATGGCTTGCACGTATTCCACGACGGCGAGCCAATCTTCCTTCACGCTGAAAATCGCGGAGTCTCCCAGCTTGAAATTTTCGCGCTGTTTGAGGAACGCGGGAAGCATCGCAGCCACGGCTTCATCCTCGCGGCGATCCACATGATAGAGAAAGCGGGCTTCAAGTATGGCCTGCTCGCTGATGCCGTTTTTCTTGGCGGCGGTGATGACGGATTCGAGTTCTTTGTCCGAATCGCGTTCGGATAGAAGATTGTCTAACGCAACTTCACGCGCACTTCCTCCGGCGGCTTCCATCGGCTTCGGTGAGTCCGCAGGCTCGGCGAGCGCGGCGGTGACAAGAACTAACAAAGAGCAGATGACGGCGGAGAAGCGCATGAGATTTAAAAGAAAGCCGCCGGGAGTGAGTGGACTCCGGGCGGCGGGTTGGAGGTGTTAGCGGACAGGCGGGATGACCATTTTCTTGCCGAGCACCACGGTGTCGGTCATCATGGCATTGGCTTGTTTGATGGCGGCGGAGGGCACTTTGTATTTCGAGCTGATGCCCGAGAGGGTGTCGCCGGCGACGACGGTGTGAATGATGGCTGCGCCGTTAGATGGCGCGCGCGGCACGGCAGCCGTGGGGATGTTAGACGGAGACATCACCCCCGGCGTGGCGACGGCGGGCGCGGCGGCGGTAGCACCCGTTTCTTCGTAAGCCGCTGGCGTGTCATAGACCGGGTTCGCGGGAGCATTGACTGGCGGCACGTCGATAGGAGGGGTGTCTGCGGTGTCGTAATTGTCGGCTTTTTGCGAAGCACATGAGACAAATGCAAAGGCGAGGAGCGTGGGGGCGAGGAGGCGGGTCGGAGTCATGGTGCGGATGTAGCGGTTTGGATTTGGGTTGTGAAGGACGGAACTTGGAGCACCGCCGCGAGGCTGATGAAACGCTGCCGGACGAATCCTTTGTTCAATCAGGCTGCGGGCGAAGTCGAAAAAACGCGGCGGCGGTTTCCCCGGTGTGGAGGGCGAGCGCTGCGAGCGATTCGCCGCGCAACGTGGCCAGCCGCTCAGCTGTCATTCTAACAAACGATGGTTCATTGCGTTTCCCCCGGTGCGGCTCGGGGGCGAGATAGGGCGAGTCCGTCTCGATCATGAAGCAGCCCGCCGGGCAGAGGCGGGCGGTCTCGCGGATTTCATTCGCCGTCTTAAACGTGGCCACCCCACCGAACGACACGAGGCCTCCAAGGTCCAGGACGCGCCGGGCATTTTCCCACGGACCGATGAAGCAGTGGAACACGGCGCGGGTAGATTTCTGATAGTCGCTGTAAATTGCAAGCGCGTCTTCAAACGAAGCGTGGCCCTCGCGATCGCGCGTGTGGATGACGATGTTGAGGTTGGCCGCAGCGGCGAGTTCGAAATGCTGGCGGAGAAACAGACGCTGACGGGCGCGGAAAATTTCCTCATCCCAGCCATCGGGCGCGGGGTGATAGTAATCGAGGCCCGTCTCGCCGATGGCACAAACTCGCGGGTCACCCGCGAACGCTGTTAGCTGCGCGGCCGCTTCGTCCGGCGCGTGGTGTACATCGCACGGATGAATGCCGATGCAGGCGTGGATGGCGGGATTTTCCGCGAGAGTTAGATTTGCTGGGAGATCCCCAAGGGAGGTCGCAAGGGTGATCATACGAGTCACCTCTGCGGCCTGGGCGCGGGCGAGGATGGCGGGGATTTCCTCTGGTGAAAATCGGTGGGAGGCGAGATGGCAGTGGGAATCGGTTAGCATGACGGATGGCGATGCAGGGCTGCTAGAAATGCAGCGACCTTGTGAAAGTCTTTGATGCCCGGTGAAATCTCCGCACCTGACGCGATGTCCAGCGCGGCAGGCTGCACGCTCAACGCCGCGAGACCGGCATTTTCTGGGACGATGCCGCCTGCTAGTAAAACAGGCATGTGGGGATGCTGCCTGCGGAAATCAGAGGCGACTTCCCAATCGAACACTTCGCCCGTGCCGCCATAGACGCCCGGTGCGTGCGCATCTAGCAGCAGCGCCGCAGCACCGTATTCAGTCGCACGCGCCAAGTCCCCGCGGGTCTTCACGCCGATCGCTTTGATAAACGGCACCCCCGCGTCGCGAAATGCTGCCGCCTGCTCCGGCGTCTCATCGCCGTGGAGCTGCACCACGTCCAGATAGCCATCGCTAACAAGTCGCAACGGCAATTCCGGCGCTTCGTTCACGAACACTCCCACCCGCAAAATTTGCCCTGCTAGATCGAGCAGCCACCCTGCTTCCTCTGCTGCTAGAAAGCGTTTCGACTTCGGCCAGAAATTCACGCCAAGCGCTTCCACTCCCATCTTCACCAGTTGGTCCGCGTCGGCGCGCGTGGTCACCCCACAGATTTTCAGCGAGACAGTCGATGGGTCCAGGAAACTCTCAAGCAGCGGCATGGCGGGACCGTAGTGGAAATCTGCGGGTTGCAAACTTGGAACTTCACCCACCCCGACGAGGAAATGGTTCTTGACGCCCGGCGCACGGATTCCTGTTCTCAGGCTCACCTCAAGCAGCCTCAACCGATGTCACAACCCACCCCGAAGGAAACCGATTTCATCCACAGCGAGGAATTCCTCCACAGCCTGATGAAGCGCCAACTCAAGCTCTCCATCTCATGCGCCACGTCGTTTTTAGTGCTACTACTAGGGCTACCGTTGCTCAACTACTTAGCGCCAGAATTGATGGCGCGCCGCGTCGGTGGCTTCACCCTTAGCTGGCTGGTGTTAGGCGTGTTGTTCTTTCCCTATGTCTGGATCATCGCTCGCATTTTCATCACCCGCTCGATGGCATTGGAAGACGCCGAGGTGGTCAATGCCGCCGAGGGCAACAAGCGCCAACCCTAATACCCACTCACTCACATGGACCTCTCTAAAATCGACCCTTGGATTCTCGCCTTTTCGGCCATCACGGTGATCATCACCATCATCATGGGTTTCCGCTCCGCGAAATCCTCCAAATCTGCTTCTGACTTCTTCGTCGCCGGGCGCTCCGTCTCGGTCGGTTGGAATGCCTCCGCCATTTCCGGCGAATACCTCAGCGCCGCCAGCTTCATGGGCATCGCGGGGATGGTCATGCTCTCTGGCTACGACGCGTTGTGGTATCCCGTCTGTTATGCATGCGGCTATTTGTTTCTGTTATTGTTCATCGCCGGACCGCTGCGCCGCTTCGGTGCCTATACCATTCCTGACTTCGCTGAGGGCCGTTACGACTCACCCGTCTTTCGCAAGATTGCTGTCTGCTTCGTGCTCTTCATCGGCTTCTTCTACACCATGCCTCAGATGAAAGGCGCGGGCACCACGCTCGCTTACATTTTCCCCGGCCTGCCATATTGGGTCGGTGTCGCGCTCGTCGGCGCAGTCATCACACTCAATGTCGCGCTCGGCGGCATGAAGGGCATCACGCTCGTGCAAGCCGTCCAGTATTGGATCAAGATGTTCGCCATCTCGGTGCCAGTATTTGTGATTCTATCCGTTTATGGCGGCTATGGGAAAAACCTCTCGCTAAACAAATCCATATCCGACACCCCGCCTGCCATCGTTCAGACTGTGGATCCGGGTAAACCCGAACGTCTCGCCTTGCCGGAAAAAGCACCGAAGGATGAAGCATGGATCGCCCCCTTCGGACCGCTCACCACCAAGGCCGCTAAAGCCGCAGGCCTCACTCCGGAGCAAACCCGTCCGCTTTCGCTCTTATATACCTTCTCACTCATCGTCGCTCTCGTTTGCGGCACTGCCGGTCTGCCGCACATCCTTGTTAGATTCTACACCAATCCCGATGGAGTCGCCGCCAAGAAGACCACCATGTGGGTCATGATTCTCATTGGCGTCTTCTATGTTTTTCCCCCGATCTTCGGAGTGCTGGGCCGCAATTTCCTGCCGGAACTCTACGCCGCCACAGGCTCGAAAGGCCCAGACAAGGTCGTGCTCGAGCTGCCCATCCTCATCCGTGAGAAATATGGCGTCGTCGGCTCCATCCTCAGCGGCATCACTTGTGCCGGAGCCTTCGCCGCCTTCATGAGCACCTTCTCCGGGTTGTTAGTTTCCATGACCGGAGCACTGGCTCACGACGTCTATGGCCGCATGCTCCGCCCTAACGCCACCGCGGAAGATCGCATGAAAATGTTTAAATGGTGCGCCGTCTTTGTCGGTGGCATTTCTATTTTATTAGGCTCGCTGGTCGAGCCGTTGGAAATCAACTTCATGGTCGGCCAAGCATTTGCCATCGCCGCAGCAAGTTATTTCCCGCTGCTTTTCATGAGCGTCTGGTGGCGCGGCATGACCATGAAAGGTGCCGCCACCGGTATGCTAACCGGCGGCCTTTGTGCCCTCGTCTCCGCAGCGATTGTTAATGTTAGCACGCTCGCCCTCGACAAGGGACCGATGGGCAAACTCTTCGCCGGCTTCAACGGCATTAACGATTTCTGGAAGCACCACCCGCTGCTCCGCATCCTCTGCGAGCAACCCGCGATCTGGTCCGTGCCGCTGTCCATCGGCCTGATGATCATCGTTTCCAAAGCCACCCGCAGCAGCATCCCCAAAGACGTCCGTATGAAAATGTTAGTTCTGCACGCCCCCGAAGCGTTGGGTCTCAAACAGGAATACATTCAAGAGCATCAGGGTTCGGCGCGTTGAGGAAATAGGGTGAAGGGAGGTCTCCTCCCTTCGCACGGATGAAAAGAAAAACAGCCCTACCAAGGCTTCCATCCGCCGAGAGCAACAAGCAGCGCATTCATCACTCCGGCTAGATTCACTTATATAACTCTCCGACTCCGCTCGTCGCCTAATCATCAGCCTCTAGGCTTCTAGCCTTCCCCCCTCAGACCACACCCTTCCGCAGATCCCTCAAACTCCACAACAACGGACTCGCGATCGTGGCCTCGCCTTTCAGTCGCCTCGCCCCGGTTTTTCGC
>JAYTLO010000266.1:0-34089 GCA_043729385.1 Akkermansiaceae bacterium | reverse complement strand
AGCCCTTTTCCACACTCGCTCCGGTAAGGTCGGCATCGGTGGGCATCTTGTAGATGTTCAACTCCAGCGCGTCGGCACCGGCCTCCTTGATTTGCCTCGCATAGCTGATCCAGCCATCGACCGTGGTACAATTTAAACTGGCGATGATCGGGATGCTCACCTCGCGTTTTGCTTCAGCAATTTTCTCAAGATAAGCCTGCGGTCCGACGCGGGATCCCAACTCCCGGATGTTGCCACCTACTTCCATCTGCTCCTCGAAGAGCGAGTGGAAAACCACGGCTGCGGCACCTGCGTCTTCCATCCTTTTGATGTTATCGATCCCGAGAGTAAGTGGAGAAGACGAAGCCACCAAAGGCGTGCGCAATTTCAGTCCAAGATAACTGGTAGTGAGATTCATGATATGGGTTTGCTCGTAATTTCTGGAAGGGGTGAATCAGCGGACTCGCCGATAGTCTCGGCCTCGGTGAGGCGGACGCTTTCCGCGAGCACGGTGAAGTAGTGTCCCTTCAGCCCCCGCGACGGCATTATCGAGCGCGAAGACTTGGGGACCGTCCGGGGTCTGAACGGTGACCTCGGTGGCATGAAGCATATTCAGGTAACTCTTTTCATTCGAGTTCACGTGAATGCTGCCACTCTCAGTGCGAACGTCGAGAGACGTCGCGCTCCCGGAAAAGACGCAACCGGTCGCGGTGCTCAGTTGGACTGATAGATGGTTCATGGGTTGGCGAAGCCGGTGTCTTCCGGACAACGGTATTTCGTGAATGAACCTTCGCAATCATCCCGAAAAATGGCTACGCATCCGCATCGAAATATGGCGCGTTTCTTCGACCCGATCCTCCAAACGGATCAAATCAGGAATCCGCCAATGGCAGCTTCGCCCGATAGGCGCTCGGCGACTCACCCACGACTTTCCTGAAGGTGCGGTTGAACTGCGACAGTGACTGGAACCCAACCTCGAATGCCACGTCGCTCACCCGGCGGGTCGAATCGAGGAAGAAAAGCCGGGCCTTCTCAACGCGGGTCCGCGCCAGGTAATCGACGAAGTTGATTCCGGTCGCCTCTTTGAACTTACCGCTGAAATAAGTCGCGCTCATGCCCGGGCGTGCTGCCACAAGGATACGGCGGAGTTTCTCGATGTCGTCGCGTTCGCCGCGCTGCACCCGGATCTGGCTGGGGAGGCGTTTCCGACCTTCGATGGTGGTGCTAACATTCTTCCCGCTGACAGAAATTTCGCCGGCCTCCAGCACGTCCTTCGCACTGAGGTCCTAGCGGGACATGGCTTGGCGATCCCTGTTCCACCCGCAGGTCCCCAACAGCAGTCGCCCCCGATCTAACCAACTCCGACGTGGTCATCGTCTAGGAAATACTCAACTCACACCCCAAGAAATGCATCGACTACGCCACCTCAGATGGCATTTTCAGCCCGCCACCCCCCGGTATCGCCGGCCGCTTGAATCCGCCCTTTGTCTTTCAGCCGAATTTGAGGTTCAAGAGATTCAGAGTATCTTTTAAGCCAGCAAAATTCACCAGATTATGAGGAGACACAGCTTCAGAAAGATTTTATCACCACTCGTATATTTCACGAAATTGTTCGTCGTCGCGCTAATCACAATTCCGGTTTTCGCCGGAGAAAGCGATTTGGACACGAGTTTCGATGGTGACGGTAAAGCTACAACCGGCAACTTTTTTGAGGAAGGCGGGCGCGATGTCGTCATTCAGCCGGACGGAAAAATCATCGTAGTCGGAGGAAAACCTTCGAGCTACAATATCCAGAACATGGCGGCGGTGCGTTACAACGCCAACGGATCGCTCGATGCGACGTTCGGCAATAATGGAATTTACGTTCTGCCGTCGTTAGTGGGCAGTCAATTTGTCGTCGCGAAAGCCGTAGCCGTGGATTTGCAGTCTGACGGCAAGATTTTGCTGGCGGGTAGCGGCGGAACATCAAGTTCTTCAAACCAGATCTTTCTAATCGTTCGATTGAATTCTAACGGATCTCTGGACACAACTTTCGGCAGCGGTGGTCGCGTTATTAGAGACATTGGCAGTAGCAATACTTACGGGCGTTTAAGCTCGCTGGTTTTTGATTCGACTCGAAATAAATTTTACGTCGCCGGGACGATGCCGATCACGCCTGATGGTGAAGCATACGGATATACAGTAATGCGGTTTAGCTCCAACGGCGTTCCCGACACGACGTTCAACGGCACGGGAACACAGACTTTTCCGGTTGCTGATAGTCGTCCGCTGGCGACCGGTTTGAACGACATCGCATTGCAGCCCGATGGAAAGTTGGTGGCGACCGGATTTGCCCAATATTTGATACCCAACACGCCTTCAATAGAGAGCTTTGGCACGGCGCGACTCAATCTCGACGGTTCGCTTGATGCTTCCTTCGGCACGAACGGTGTGGTTATAACGGATTTTTCCTACTCTGAAAACGGCACCACTTTTTATCACACAGCTGCCGCCCAAACCATTTCGATTTTGCCAAACGGAGCCATTTTCGTCGGTGGCACCGGCGGCACCGGTTCGGGTGGACCGACACGTAATTTCTATTATGCCGCGCAACTCAATACCAACGGTGGCCTTGATTCGTCATTCGGCACGAATGGAAAGTTTAGAGCGGACGGAGTCGCAATACTCGATTCCGCCATTGCTCCTAACGGAAAAATTATCATTGTCGGAGAAAAAGACACCGATTTTGCCGTCGGAAGATTGAGCCCCAATGGCGCCCTGGATTCAACTTTTGGCACAACGGGTTTTATTCTAACGGATTTCGGATTGACTGAATCGGCGTTTGCAGTCGCTCTGCAGACGGACGGCAAGATCGTCGTCTCCGGCGGCTCCAAAAATCCCCAAACGAGCGGTCCCGGAAGCGATTTCTCCGATGTTGCCCGCTACACCGGAACATTTGTGACCAGCACGCTGCCTCAATTGTCGATCTCATCGACAGATTCCAGCGCCCGCGAAGGCACGAGCGACATTGGTGCCTTCACCTTGACTCGCCTTGGCGATCTTTCGAATCCCCTTTCGGTGAGTTACTCAATCCTCACATCGCCCAGCTCTGCCGCAAATGGCGTCCGCTACAGTCTGCCCGTGCCGGTTGGCGTCGTGAATTTTGCCGCTGGATCCTCTACCGCCCAGATTCAGGTCATACCGCTGGTCGATCCGGCAGTCCTTGGCACACAGACGGTGGATCTGGCGATCACCGCCGGGCCGGGCTACGAGGTCTCTACGCCTTCTCAAGCCACAGTTTCGGTGCTGGACTCGCCCTTCAACGAATGGCGGATTCTAAAATTCGGTAGTCTTGCGGCCGCCCAATCGCCAGCCGCCGCGGCAAATGCCTCTGCCAGTCAGGACGGCTTGTCGAACCTCGTAAAATACGCGTTGGGTCTCCATCCGCTTTTCCCGGCAACACCATCCGCGATCTCCGGCGGCACTATGGAAAACGTTTCTGGGCAGAATTTCCTAGCCTTTTCCTTCCGCCGTCCGCTGCCGCCACCCGTCGACATCACCTACTTCCCCGAGATGAGCACTTCCCTGGGAACCGCCGGTTGGTCCCCCGCCATCCCCTTCCCCGGCTTCCCCGTCGATAATGGCGACGGGACCGAGACGCAAAAGTATCGCTGCGCTAATCCCACTGGCGAGGACCCGTTTCGTGGGTTTATCCGTCTTAGGGTCACCCGGCCGTAGTGGCCAGTGATATTTAGGCTGCGGGGCAGAGCAATGTTAGCTTGTCGCCCGCTCTTCTCGGGCTGGAGGGCGGCTACACCGCGGAGGCCCATTAAAACCACTGGCCCTTCCCATGAATGGGCATTGCCTTATGCGTGAGGATTCAATTTGTTTCCGCCGTTCTCCGCGAGCGACCGGCATTCTCTTATCTGCTCCGCTGCTTAGAAATCTCCACCAAAAATTACCCCCCATGATCACACGTTCCCTTCTTCTGGCTGCATTGCACTCCGCTGCGGTGTGCTACGCTGGCGATCTACCCCTGACCCTTATCGCCCTGAGCGATGCGGAACCCCCAGGACGGGGCCCCGATTACAAACATCTGGAAATGGACGCTCCTTTTGTCGGTCGGAATGGGCTGGTGCCCTACTCGGCTCCTGTGAAGTATGTAGGATTTCAAAATCCTCTATCGGTCAATCGCTACAAGGGAGTTTACGTGGGTACTCCGGGAGCCATTTCCTGGTCAAATCCCGGTGGACCCTATCCTGTCACCGGACGCAGCGGAGTTTTTTTCCTGCCACAAAAGCCGACCGCTGCGAACTCGAGCGGCCAAATCCTCGGCACCGCCGCCTTCGTGGACAACCCCGCCGGTGTTTTTCCGTCCCTGAGCGGCTACGGCATCGTCCGCGGCACCGGTTCAACCGCGGAACTGATCTATCGTGACGGTGATCCGGCACCTGAAATGCCGGGCGTGACCCTGTTTCACCAAAACAGCAGCGGAGTCAAAATGAATATCAATAACAGCGGCCGCGTTACTTTCGGCGCACTGCTGACCAACAGCAACGGCGCGGCCATTTATTTCACCGACACTCCCGGAAACCTTACCAAAGTCGTGCGCACCAGCGAGCCCAGCCCGGGTGGCGGCGGAAATTTCACATCTCTCGGTGATCCGGCCACTTCCGATGACGGGAGCATCGTCTTCGGCGCGGCAGTCGGTGGCGGCATCCGCAACACGATCTGGGTGCGCTCTCCTGCGGGGAGCCTGGCGGCCCTCGCCCAAGCGGGCATCGCCGTGCCAGGGGGCTCCGGCGCGACCTTCACCGAAATCGCAGGCGCATCGTTTCACCTGCCTGTTCGCGCGGACGGTTCGACCGCGTTTGCAGCGAGCTACTCCAGCGGCGCAAAAAAAGGCATTTTTATCGGGAAGCCAGGACAGCTGCAAACGGTTGTCACCTCCGACCAGATCGCGCCCGGATCCGGCGGCGGCAATTACACGCTGGACCCCACCACCGTCGCCGACTCCCTCCGGATCAACGATTCTGGAACATTACTTTTCTTATCCAGTTGGCTAACGCCTTCGTTCACCTTCGGTTCCGGTTTGTATGCCCGCTACCAAGGCAATTTCGTTGCTGTCGCACAAAGCGGCAGCGCAGCTCCAGGTGGCCCGGCAGGTTCGACATTTCAAACTTTCGAGCGTTACGAAACCATGCTGAACAACCGCGATCAGATCGTTTTCCGGGCGACGCTCACAGGCGGAGGGGTCAATTCCGACACCAGTCAGGGAATCTGGGCGCACGATCTCGCTACCGGCGTCACCAAGCTGATCCTGCGCGATTCAGACCTCGTGGAGCTTTCGCCCGGCAACACCATCGGCGCACGAGTGTTTTACAGTGGGGATGTGCTCGTGCCCACCTCGCGGGGCGGCGGCACCGGCACTCCGCTCTCGGACGATGGACGCTTCATCTTCAAGGTCCGCCTCGCCGATCTACGCTATGCCATTTTCACCACCGAGTTGTCCCCCCCACCGCCCCTTAGCCGGCAGCAGCAATGGCGACTGAATCAGTATGGCTCTTCAGGAAATTCCGGTGCCGGTGCCGACACTGCCGTGCCCGGCCCCGATTC
Source organism: Akkermansiaceae bacterium (assembly GCA_043729385.1). Classification (GTDB taxonomy): domain Bacteria; phylum Verrucomicrobiota; class Verrucomicrobiia; order Verrucomicrobiales; family Akkermansiaceae; genus Luteolibacter. The sequence continues at coordinate 28,515 of JAYTLO010000266.1, read as the reverse complement.
TTTGCCCAACCTCGTCCGCTACGCGTTGGGACTGACCGCCGGTGCAAACGGCGTCACTAACGGCTCCGCCCCCGCCCCCCGCGTCGAATCCATCGCCGGCATCAACTACCCGGCCATCAGCTTCATCCGCGATCCCGCAGCTACCGAAGTTCGCCTAGCCGTTTCGATTTCCGAAAATTTCACAACATGGAGCGAAGGCAGCGTCCTCTTCGGTAGTGCCAGCGCCAATGCGAACGCGCACACCACGGAAATTAGCCGAGTAGCCCAACCCGATGGCCGGGAGCTCGTGACGATTCGTAGCAATCAATCCGTTGGATCGCGATCGCGCCAATTCATGCGCCTAACCGCCACGATGCCGTAGGACTACGCGACATTAATAAGGTCAGAACATTGGGGAGGGTCAATTGAGTGGCAGCATAGCAGTCAAAGTTCTCGGTTCTATCACCGCTACGCTTTCAGGCGGCTTGGCGCTGCGTGCTGTCGCTGCGGGCTTTGAGCCAATTGGCGGGGGGAGGCTGGCGGCTAGGCCGGCCATCATGCAGGGCAGACGGGTGAGGACATCCTCGAAGTAGTTCCGCGGATTGATGCCCAGGCGGCGTTTTCCCGGGGTTGGTCATACCAGAGTTCCGAAGAAATTATTGAAAGTTGACCCCGAGGTTGCGGGGTTAGTTTGAAGACGCCGTTTGGATTGTTTCCAGAATGCCCCATGGTGGCTGGGTATGAAGTCCCAGGGCCGGTCATTGCCACCCAACTACCTGCCCTTCGAGCGGATCGATGAAACCCTGTCCCACGTTCCCGGAATGGTCAGCCGCAAACGCCAGATTTCCCCCGCGGTCTGCGAGGCGATCCAGCTTTCGCGGTGACGCGCGGCGGCTGTCAGCCGGGCTGTCCGCGGATTCACCGTGCGGCAACTGCGCGGCGGCGGCGGAGCGCTATGCCTGCCGTGCCGACGGCGAAGAGGAGGAATGAGGCTGGTTCCGGCACGGGTTGGGTGGACTCGAATGCGATGTTGTCAACGGCACCCGCGAAGTAGCCGCTGCCGGGATTTCCCGAGGTGATCTGCAGTCTCGCGTCGCCGACACCGTCGCCCACATAGGAGAAATATTCTTGATGGAAGTCCTGCGATCCGGCCCACGATCCGGTTGAAACGTCGTTGGAGGCCACCGTCCCGCCGACGGCATTAAGAACCGAAATGCGCAGGAGATCCACGTCCCGGGTGGCTTGACCACTGTTCACGTAAACCGTGGGGGCGATGTCGTAGCTGACCCAGTAGGTGACGCCGACTGTGTTAGCGGAGAATCCCGAGTCGAGGGTGTAGGTATTGGGATCTCCGCCTGAGTAAACCATAAGCGCCCAGTTGTCCTCGCGTTGAAGCCGCTGTAAGTCCAGCCGGTGAGCGCAGCCTGATATTTGATGAAATTTCCAGTCTGATACTGGGTTCCCGAATCATAGATTCCGTCATGGATTCCGTTGAGATCAAACTTCGCGATGATCGCGGCACGGGCATTGTCCGCCAGAAAAGCATTTACGGCGGTTAGGGTGCAGGCGGAGAGCAGGAATTTATTCATGGTTAGATTAGGGTGTGGACCGATGGAGAACGGGAGTCGGGAACGACGCCTAGGGGTCGACGTTCAGGTTGCAATCACAGGGCCAATCCCCTGACGATTTGATAACACTCGGCAAGGAACTGGTTATGAATCAACTAGAGAGGAATGTCAGCGCTTCACAACACCGCGATGCCTGCAAGTCCTGCCGGGTTGTTGCAATCCCTGCGATAATCCCGGAGTTTTATCCGTACGGGGGGAGCGAAACGTCAGCTTATGGCTGCTGTGTGATGTAGCCGAGGCACTCGACTGCGATCTAAATACGCTCACGGCAGGCTTGCCCAAAAAAAGGGAGGGGCTTTAGCCTTAGTCGCCGACCTGAAAAGTTTAGAGGCGAGGTCATTTCGAACAGGCCTTACGGGCTACGTTACACTCCGAGTTCCTATTTCGAGTCTTTCTGCAAAACCTTGTGAGCAGCCTTGCCAGAGGGCATAAAACCTCATGGCGCTCACACGATGCAGGAAATGCAAGAAAACCGTCAGCAACCAAGCTAAGGCCTGCCCCCACTGCGGGGCTGTAAGGCGGCGGACCAGTGGTTGCACCTGGCTAGTTCTAATCATTATTCTCGGATTCTTTGTCTTACCGCTGATGTTCCGATCTTCGGGGGGCGACACGGAATCGAATTCTCCAGAGTCCCAATCTACCGCGGTTTCACAAAGACCGCCGCCGAACGCGGCCTACCCACGCTGTTTAAAACCTTCGGCGGCAAGGGTCTGCACATCGTCCTACTCCTCAGCGGGTTCATGACTGGAACGGGCTGAAGCTCTCGGTCGCGCGGAGGCAGCCCCCCCACCGCCTACAACCTCCGACGGCCAGTCAAACTCGGCCAGATCGAAATGTATGGCAAGATCTCGACTGGATGCGCAATGGCAGCGGCGCGGCCTGTATAGTGGCATGCGGGCTGCGCGCCCGTTCCGGGAGCAACCGTATCAATGCCGATCCACTAGGAGCAGCTCCCGGAAATCGCCGCGGCGGGCTTCACGATCCACGAACGTCCACAAACACCCTTCGACTCGGTGAACCTCAAGCCGCAAACTGTTACGAGCAAGTTGCTCGGGGAGTTAGGCATCATCTAACCCAATCTCAGCTCACCTTGGGTGGGGTCCTTAGAAAGTTCAGCGTCGAAGTCTTCCTGCCTTCCCTTTCTCGGGGCTTGGACGCGGCCGAATTCATGTCCTCCGCGTCGTGCGCTGGCTTCAAAATCTTCACCCCGAAACCTCAGCCATTCTTTTTAGGGCAGAATTCGTACAACCTCCAATATCCATTTCCACGAAAGGACCCCCCCTAGGGAAACGCTGATTTAATCCTCAGCGACCGCAATTACTTGAGGACCGCGGCTTGATAGTTCGCAAAGCTCACTGGCGTGATCCATCAGATGAATTTCTCCCAGGCCGAGTTCACGGATAAAAAGAAAATCACCCGCCGCGAGAAATTCCTCGGGCGCATGGAAGAGATCATCCCGTGGCCGAACCTGATCGCCGTCATCGAGCCTTTCTACCCGAAAGGAGAACGCGGCCGCCCGCCCGCCGGACTGGAACGCATGCTGCGGATGTATTTCCTCCAGCAATGGTATGGCTTGGCCGACGAAGCGCTTGAAGACGCCATTTACGACAGTCAGGCGATGCAGGGCTTCACCCGCATCGACCTCGCGGGCGGCGGCGTGCCAGACGCCACCACGCTGTTGAAATTCCGCCGGCTGCTTGAAACCAACGATCTCTGCAAAAGCCTCTTCACCGCCATCAACGCCGACCTATCAGCCCGCGGCCTGATGATGCGCGAAGGCACGCTGGTGGACGCCACGCTCATCGCCGCCCCGCCCTCCACCAAGAACAAGAATAAGAAGCGCGACCCCGAAATGCATCAGACCCGCAAGGGTAACCAATGGTATTTCGGCATGAAGGCCCACATTGGCGCCGACCGCGACAGCAAGTTGGTCCACACCGTCGTGGTCACCGCCGCCAACGTGTCGGACATCGCTAAAACCGGCGAACTCCTCCACGGCCAGGAAACCCAGGTCCACGCCGACGCCGGCTACACCGGCGTGGAAAAGCGCGGGGAAATCACCGCGCTGGACCGCCCGATCGACTGGCAGATTGCCCTCAAGCGCGGCAAGATCAAGCAGCTGGAGGAAGGCTTGGAAAAAGAAACGCTCAAGGCGGCCGAGAAAGCCAAAGCTGCGGTGAGAGCCTTCGTCAAAAACCTCTTCAACCATCAAGACCCGCTACCGGGGACTGGCCAAAAACGGCCACCAACTCCACGTCCTCTTCGGACTAGCCAACCTGGTCATCGCCGCCCGCCGGGTTCCGGTCTGAAGCCGGTGGAGGCGGCGCGGGGGCGCGGATCGTGCGGCGAACCGCATTCCCCCAGGCGTCGGGCCGTCTCAAATCCCACTCGCAAGCGATTCACTGGCCACGAACCGCCAGCCAAACAGGGCGTCACTCCCGGAAATTTGCCCCAAAGATTGAAACCGGGCTTTAATCAGCGTTTCCCTAGAGGGAAGTCTATGTCGCTCCGCTCCATTCACGTTCTACTTCTCCACCGCCTCCAGCGCGTCGTCGATGAGCTTGCCGGTGGAGGTGATCCTTTAAGTGGTGGTTTTACCGTTCGTCACCACGATTTGCCTTCCGGCCAATCCTTCGCGCGTTCCGGTTAAGGAAGGTGGGACACCCACCGCGAGTTCCGTCCCCGCCGGGAGCTTGGCGGAGTCCCGCGAGGTCTTCCACCGAGCCAGCGCCGGCACCCAGAAGACGTTTTTCTCGATGTAGTAGTCCCGCTCCTCCAGCTCCCGGTGGATCGCGTCGTCATATTGGGCGGGCTTGTCGTAGCCGTCCGGGTCCACGAAGAAGTCGTTTTCAGGGTCCTTCAGCATCGCCTCAATTTGCCTACCGGACAATCCAGTCTGGCTTGCACTTACAGAAGGTGGGACGCCCACCGCGATTTCCGCCTGCCGGTGGGCGAAGGAGTCCGAAACGTATCTGAGGAAGATCTGCCCGAGGACCGCGTGCTTGTAAACGGCGGCGGCGAGATTGGAGCGGAGCCGGTCCGCGGCGTTCCAGAGTTTTTTGTCGAGTTCGCCGAGGAAGGTCTGGGAGGAGGTGTGGAGCATCAGGGAGTGAAAGTGCAGCGTGGGCAGTGATAAGTTTCGAATGGGCGAGGTCGAGATTGACGTTTCGTGACATACCGCGGATACGATCAATTTGAAAAAAGCGCAGGCTTGCAAGGGTTCTGAGCGCGCAGGCTAACAAGCGAGGGCCAGCCGTGAAGGAGAAACGTGGGAAAATCCAATTACGGATGCCGGGGTGCGAGCTGAAGGGCGCGCGCCACCGCGGAGACCAACTTCCACAGCGACCGGGGCAGCCAATACGGAAGCGACGCGTAGCGGCAGCTCCAGGCCAAGGCCGGGATGCGCCAACATGGGCACCTTCAAAACCGAATTGCTCCAGGACGGCAGGTTCATCGATGACAGCGACGTCCGCACCTAGATCGTCTGATGATGGAGGTGGGTGGCAAAATTCAGCTCACCTCATCTAGTCACCATATCCACCGTGATCCCCTCCCGGCTCGGCGATTTTCAACATTTTGCGAAGTCTTGAAAGGGCTCTTCCGGCGACTGAGGTCATGCTCGCTGCCGGAGCAGTCGTTGCCAGCTCCCTGGCTATCGATTCAACCTCCCTTAGACGGGTGAATTCCATTACCACCAGTTTCACAGGATTTCCTCCACCCGCGACCACCTTTTCCAGCTTCTCGCCCATCAGAGCGGCCGCAACGTCCAAACCTGCAGTTGTCTTCAATTGTTCAGAAGCGATCTGGATCGACTCTCTCAAGGTGGTTTCGTTGGCGATTTCCAATGCAGGTGCGTCCGCACCCACCAAAGCCCTCCGTGCCTCCTCTAGGCCGGACTCACGGGCCTTGGTCTCAAAAACCCTCACACCCGCCCCGATCTCATCATCAAATTCCGCCAAAGTTGTCGCGGCGGACTCATAATCTGGACGAAGGCACCGGAGCACGCCCATGATCTTGCTGATAATCGTTCTGGTGATGGCAGTGGTGATTTCCTTCAAGATCTCCGCCGCTGTGCCGCCCGAAGGTTCGACGCCTTCGTTCAGCACACTGAATACAGTCTTCAATCCCACTACGATTCCGTAATCTTCCCGCACCTTGAGCACATGCGAAATACCATCCTCGACTTCCTCGACAGTGTGGACGTCCGGGAGCGATACCGATAACCCCGCAAGCCTTCGCCGTGTGTCATCGAGCTTTTTAATCACTTTTGAATCCACATGGTCCGAGATCTCTTTTCGAAACACCGCCCCAAGCTGTTCTTCCGGCATGGAAAGCGGTTCAGGGGCATCGGTGCCGAGAACCAACCGTCGTGCGTCATTCACACCTTCCAGGCGCGCTTTGCGCCGCTCCTGCTCGAATCCTTGATTAAGGAGCTCGGCCTGCTCCTTCAAATCATCAGATTGGAGGCGAAAATTTTCGCGGTCAGCAACCGCATCATTTTTGGTGATGTTGGCTTGTGCCAACAGAACCCCTATTTTACGGCCCAACGTTCGAGTCGTCACCTTTTGCTCAACGTACCGTCTGCCTTCTCGCCTCGCTTTTTCCGCAACAAGCAGGCTGCTTTCTGTAGCCATTCGGGCCAGCTTCTTTTCGAGAGCAGCCTCCCGGAGGGCGACCTCCTGCATGGTATCTTCGAGGAACTTCTTCCTCTTCTCGAATTTCTCTGGATCCGACGCCGCTTGGAGAATCTTCAGATCGCCCCCTTCATAGACCTGCCTCAAGTGGGTTCTGTACTCGGCCATGCCAGCCTCTACGAACTCGGCAGGCAGATCCCGCCTCAGCAACTCGTCGAATTTGCGATGCAGCCTAATATCCCGGTTTGCCGACCCAGGACGGTTCCTGGAAATCGCCCGCTTTTCATGAAACTTGATGGCTTTTCTGACTTCGTAGCAGATTCCTGGAGCCAGTTTTTCCATTTCTCCCCCAAGCGCATTCATGTGCCTGTCCCATGCGCAAATGCCCGATCCTGGCCCGCAATGGTCTAGCCCGTGATCCTCCCAGGTCCGGACCAGCGTCAGCGTTTTCTTTGTGCCGAGGACGCGAGTTTCCAGCTGAGTGGAGTGCATCCACACGTCGAGATGCAGTATTCCAGGCTTTGTCGGCATTCCGGAATTGCAATGCCATGCGCAGGCTATCACCCTTCCTTGCGGGAAAACCTTTTCCGTCTCTCCGGCAAGTTCGAATTGCAGTTTTTCAAGAATTCCACGAGCTTGCGCTACCTTTCCGGCCTTCATCATCAGCTCGATTGCTCTGCTGATTCCAGGGGAAACGTCAATTGTCTTGCGCCTAAGATTGTCCACCGCACCCTTAGCCATAGTGGTGCGAGGATCGCGGGATGGAACGGATCCCTTGCGAATATAATCGTATTCTTCGAGTAGCTTTCCGCTGTCATTTAGGACCCTACTGTATGGGTCGTGAATCTCATCGAGCTGGTTTAGACGGCATCCGGAATGGTCAATATCCAGCGGAATTAGTGCTATTGCGCCAGAGTCAATATCGGGATTTCCGGGCCGCAGTCGGCGGTCGCGAGATCCCAACGTAATTGTTGCTGTCCCAGCTGCACTCCCGCCGGACGGCACACCGAAAAGGTTGCTTTCAACTCCCGGCCTCGATTGTTGAACTCTCGGCACCACCAGATACCCCCACGAACTGCCGGGATCCGGGCGAAGCTCCGAGATGAATGATTTAAAATCATCCGGAACCGCAAGGACGCATTCGTCCGCGGAAGTTTCTGGCGAGAGCAGAATCTGTCTTAGGACCGGAATCCAGATGCGCACCGCCGTAGATTTCTCCGTGGCCTTCGAGTTATCCTGTCTCCAGCGCTTCCACCCTTCCCGTCCATGATGGGCGGACGCCACACTGTGCTTGCCTTCCTTAGCCATATTTCTTTAAGTAAACCTATAAGGTTTCCTAAACCTTTAATATTAATTAATCACTTTAATAGCAAGATCCGCCATGGGAAAAACCTGCTACGCCCGCTGTCGCTAGGTTATTTCCCATGGCGGAGCCATAAATCATTGATCATGATTTACTTCTTGTCCTCCGGAGGCCAGGAAATTCCTGGTTTATTTGAAGTCTCACCTATAAATTTTCCGCCACGCGGATTGACCGGTGGGAGATTCTCTTTTGCGCACGTGCTGCGATTTCATCACGGTGGGTCTATGCGATGACCACCAGTCGCGCCGATTGGCACGGGGAGTTTTGAGATAATTCATCAAAACTGACCGGCATTCATCTACCCGCATAAGTTTTACCATCTCATTGCTAAAACTTGTTGGGACGAGCTTGATGCTCGCAGAATTCCAAAAGAAACAAATCCGTCTCCTATTCTAGGACGTTCATTTTTCCATTCATAATTCAGTTCCAGACCAGCCTTCGAGTCCAATCTCTCGTTCTGTTCCAGTATCAATCCGTCAAAATCCATCATATATTCTGAATGCCGCTCGCGGCCAGGTCCTCTACTAATTCCCCGCATCCTACCAGCATTCGTTCCATGAGCTGTTCCATAATTAGTTACGGAATCCGTTCCGAAATCTATTCCATAATTTGTTTCGTCCCATAATACGGTCCAGAATTTCCTCTTGAATTGATCGGTTCTCCGATCCATTATCTGTTCCAGCATCAGTTTCAACCTCCGTTGGTCATCCGCTTCAACATCTGTTCGTACTCGATTCCCTGATTCATTCCATGTTCTGTCCAGTATTCGTTTTTTCATCCGCACCAGTCTCCGTTTACACCCCACTAACCAACCCGTTCACAAATTCATTTCTTGCATGAAACCTGAAGCCAAGCTTGCCGAGTTATTTCTGAAGCATCCGCCCTTGTCAGCATCTCGAAAGACCAACCTCCAAGATGCTTGGCAAGAGTTTCTCAATCTCGCAGTCACCAAGGGTTACGGCACCGAGCAAGCGATTGAATTGGCAGGTATTTATTCGGAAACCACCGACCTGAGGAAGCCCAAAGAGTCGACGTTAGCTACCTGGTTGGCCGCAAAACGGCGTGAATTGAAGCTCAAGCCAAAAGCTTTGAAGGGTGCGGTGTCTGCTTCCAAGGGACCAATCCCGGCCGATACGCGCAAACGCATCCGTGAGGAAATGGAAGTTGCCGGGTGGGTGCACCTAGGTGCTTGGCCGGCGATTTACATCCAACAAAGCGAGGTTAACGACGTCCTCGTATGGACAGGAAAGGACGAACCCGGTTCAGGATCGGGCAAGTGGGTGATTCAGAAGTTCATGACGTGGAAAGAACCCGAAGTTGGTAACACCGAGGCAGCGAAGCCCCCTAACCCGGGTCCTTCGGAATGATCACCCGACCTGCCCTACACCACACAAAATGCCGATTTTGTTCGTTTACACCAAGCTTGCTTGATGGTCGTATCAAGAAGCCTTGATTGAGGCTCCATTGTTTGAAAGTCCTGCTGTCATTCACCGGCTTCCACGATCCCTTTGCCGCGTCCGCGGCGACGGGTGAAATGCGAGTAGGACCGATTCTGACGGTGGTGGCGGAGCGGACGTTCGACCGCGTTTACCTTCTCTCCACGCCGAAGGCTGCCGAGATCAGCATGAAAACCGCTGAAGCCATCACCGAGCGTCACCCGGGTGTGACGACGACCGTGCTGGATGTTCCCCTCAAGGATCCAACCAACTACCTCGGGATTCTGCGCCAGTTGCGCAGCCACTTCAAGACCCTGAACGCTGCGCACTCCGAAGCGGAGTATTCGATCTCCGTGTCATCCGGCACGCCGCACATGCACGCGTGCTGGCTTTTGCTCGCCGCCAGTGGAGAAATTCCCGCGACCATCCTGCAATCAACTCCCCCGGAATTTGTCCCGGAAGGCCGTAGCCTCGTGAAAGAAATCGACTTTCACCAAAAAGACTTCCCCACCATCACCCGACCGGTTGTTGGCCCGGAGTCGACGGAGGATGATGAATCCACCATCGCGGTCGCTTGTCGCGAGCTGGGCATCGTGGGCGAAGATCCGGCATTCCAAAAGGCGCTGCGCGAGACCTTCATCTACTCGCAATACGACGACTTCCACGTCCTGTTTCTCGGTGAAACCGGCAGCGGCAAGGAGCACTTCGCGCAGTTCATCCATCACCTCGGTCCGCGTGCGAACCGCCCCATGATCATCGTGAACTGTAGCAGCATCCCCGAGAATCTCGTGGAAAGCCAGTTGTTCGGCCACAAGAAAGGAGCGTTCACCGGCGCGGCCAACGACCATGAAGGGAAATTTAGATCGGCCGACCGCGGCGTCCTGTTTTTGGACGAGATCGGCGAGCTGCCGCTTCCAGCCCAGGCAAAGCTGCTCCGAGCCCTCGACCAAGGAGAAATCGAGCCCGTAGGCTCAAAGCGCCCCGTCAAGGTGAACGTCCGCGTCATTGCCGCCACCCATCGCAACCTCCGCGAAATGGTCGTGGCCGGCTCCTTCCGCGAAGACCTCTATCAACGTTTCGGTTCAAGCATTGCCATCCCGCCGCTCCGCTCGCGCAAGGTAGACATTCCAATCCTCGCTGCCCACCTGCTGGCGTCGTGGAATGCTCGGCACGAAAACCAGAAGCGGCTATCTCCCGCCGCCATCAACGATCTCATCCGCTACCCATGGCCAGGCAACGTTCGTGAACTCCGCAGGGTGATCCAACAATCTGCGATGCTGGCTCCGGGAAAGGTGATCAATCCCGAAGACCTCCGATTCGAGACACCCATCCGCACCAATCCCATGTCGACGCTCCCCGATCCGACCGAGGGATTCAAGCTCATCGATTTCCTCGACGAGATCAAACTCCGCATGATTCAGCGCGCCATGGAACTCGGCGGCGACGTCCAAGCCCGCGCCGCCAAGCTGCTCGGGCTGACACCGCAAGCCATCAATCAGTTTCTCAAATCTCGAAACCGTCAATAGAATGCGACCCATTCATCAATTCTGGTTGATTTCGAAGCAAGCGACCAATCCTCGGAAACGAACCGAAATGCTTGAAGACCCAGCGCTGGCGGCACACCCACAGCCATGGCACGGCGAATGCGAATCCCTCCGGCACGGAAATGTGTGCCGAACTCTCCCCAACCGAATCCACTCCGGTGACCATCGTGTCCCCGGAGCGGTTTCGTTTCCCGGCGGCACCCATTTCCCTTATGAAATCGCGTAACTTCGAATTTCTTCGGGAAGATCACCGTGAACTCGCCGACCTCGGTGGTTTCGCAGAAGCCTACGTCCACAGTGATCCGGCAGCCTGCCTCGTGAAGCTGCGCACCTTCGCTGAGTTTTTGGTCAAGGCCCTCTTCTCCAACCACCGCTTCGAACTCACCTACCAGAGCAACCTCAACGACCTGCTCGCCGACCACACCTTCAAGTCGGTCACCCCGCCGGTGGTGCAGGACAAGCTCCACCTGATCCGCATCAAGGGAAACCACGCCGCCCACGGCACGCTGCATCCTACGACGCCGGCCCAGATGACTGGCATTCTCAAGGAGGCATTCGATCTTGCCCAATGGTTCGCGCTTTCGACAGGCCTCTTGCGCCGTGATGAGTTGCCATCCTGGCAGAAACCTCTCGCGTTGACCGGTGATTCAAAATCCCAACTCCAGCGGGAGAAAAAGGCAGCCCTCCAGAAACTCGCCGAGCAGGAAGCCCGCATGGCGAAACTCCTCGCCGATCTCGAAGAAGCCCGGTCGCAAGCCGAAGCTGCGCACACGACTACCGCTGAAAAAGCGGTTCTTCTCAACCAAGCGCAGCAAGCCGCTTCCGCTCTCGACTTCAGCGAGCAGGAAACCCGCTTCAAACTGATCGATGAGCTGCTCATCAAAGCCGGTTGGAATGTAGGTCCTCGCGGCAACAACACGGAAGAAGTGGGTCAGGAAGTGGAAGTTCTCCACCAGCCGGTTGCTAGCAGCAAAGGCAGGGCAGATTACGTTTTATGGGATCCGGACAACGGACTTCCTCTCGGAGTTCTCGAAAGCAAGAAGACCGCCGAAGACGCCACCAAGGGCAAGATGCAGGCGAAATACTACGCCGACGGCCTTGAAAAAGAATACGGCCAGCGCCCGGTCATCTTCTACACGAACGGCTACGAGATCTTCATCTGGGACGATGCCAAGGGCGAGCCACCCCGCTCCATCTTCGGTTTCTATTCCTTGGACAGCCTCCGGTATTGCATCTTCCAGCGCAACCAGCGCGAAGCCAGCCTTGGCGCATTGTTCCCGAAGGAAGCCATCATCGACCGGCTTTATCAAATCGAGTGCGTCAAACGCACCAGCGAGAACTTTGACAAGCGCCGCCGCCACGCCCTCTTGATCCAGGCCACCGGAACAACCGGCAAGACCCGTGTCGCCGTCGCCATCTCGGAACTCATGATCCGCGCGAAGTGGGGAAAACGCATCCTCTTCCTCTGCGACCGTCGGGAGCTCCGCAAACAGGCCGGCAATACCTTCGACGAATTCCTGCCTTCGGAGCCCCGCGTCATCGTGACCCGCAACACCGCGAACGATAAGGAAAAGCGCATCTACCTCGCCACCTACCCGGCGATGATGAAATGCTTCCAGAATTTCGACGTCGGCTTCTTCGATCTCATCATCGCCGACGAATCGCACCGCAGCATTTACAACCGCTTCCGCGACATCTTCCGCTGGTTCGACTGCTATCAGGTCGGCCTCACCGCCACCCCGGTGAAATTCATATTCCGCAATACCTATCAGCTCTTCGGTTGCGAAAACGAAGACCCCACCGCCAACTACACCTACGACGAGGCGATCAGCCACAAGCCGCCCTACCTCTCCCCCTTCACCGTGGTGAAGCACACGACCAAGTTTTTGCGCGATGGCATCAAATACAAGGATCTCACTTCGGAGCAGCGCGAGCAACTCGCCGAACAAACCGCCGATTCCGAGACCGTCGATTACAACAAGGAGCAGGTCAGCAAGGCCGTCTTCAACAAGGACACCGACCGCGCTATCCTGAGGAATCTGATGGAAAAAGGCATCCGCAATGCCGACGGCACGCGCCTGGGCAAGACCATCGTTTTCGCCCGCAATCACCGCCACGCGAAGCTCCTCGTCGAGCTCTTCGATGAAATGTATCCGCAATACGGCGGCGACTTCTGCCTGCGCATCGACAACTACGAACCGCGAGCCGAACAGCTCATCGACGATTTCAAAACCGCCGATGGCAGCAAGAATCTAACTATAGCAGTTTCCGTGGACATGCTCGACACCGGCATCGATGTCCCGCAGATCGTCAACCTGGTCTTCGCCAAGCCGGTGAAATCCTACGCCAAGTTCTGGCAGATGATCGGCCGTGGCACCCGCTTGTGTGAAAACCTCTTCGGCCCCGGCAAGCACAAGACCACCTTCCAGATCTTCGATCACTGGGGGAATTTCGAATACTTCGATGAGTTGAAAAAGGAAGTCGCCGCCACCCGTGCGAAGTCACTTCCCGAACAGCTTTTCGAAGCCCGCATCGCCCTCGCCGAAGCAGCCCTTGCCGTGCAGGACCTTGATGCGTTCAAGCTCTCCATCAGCCTGATCGCTGCGGATATTTCCGCGCTGCCCGCCGAATGCCTTTCCATCAGGGAAAAGTGGAAGGACATCCAGTCGATGAAAAAGGACGGCGTGCTTGAATCATTCTCTGCAGCCACTCGCGCCACGCTGAAAAACGTCATCGCTCCCCTCATGGTGTGGCGCGATGTCTTTAGTAAGGAAGCCGCCCTCAAGTTCGATCTTCTCACCGCGCGTCTGTCCATCGCCACCTTATCCAAGTCCTCCGATGCGGCGGACCTGCGTGACCAGGTCATCGACCACGTCTCGCGCCTGCCCATCAATCTCCAACCGGTTCAGGAAAAACTGCCCGCCATCCAGAAGGCCAAGCAGAAGTCCACCTACGACGGTGCGTCCATCACCGACCTCGATTCCCTTCGCACTGAGTTGCGGGGACTCATGCGCTATCAAGTCAATCCCACCGGTGTTCCTGCCGAACCTCGCTACATCGACGTGAAGGAGGATGAGGGCGAATACAAGTTCACCCCCCATCACGTCAAACTTGCCGGTCTAGATCTCGCCGCTTACCGCAGCCGCGTCGAATCCGTCTTGCGCGATCTCTTCGATCAAAGCGCCGCCCTCAAGAACATCCGCGCTGGCCTCCCCGTCGCCGAGGCGGATCTAGACCAACTTGTCCAAGACGTCCTGCTCCACGATCCGAATCTCCACCTCGAAGAACTCCTCAACCACTATCCCAACAATTCGGAGAACCTCGCCCTCGCCATCCGCCGGGTCATCGGTCTCGACGCGGCAAAGGTCAACGACCACTTCAAGGCATTCGTCCAGCAATTCCCCGCACTCAATTCGAACCAGATCCGGTTCCTCGAACTGCTGAAATCCCAGATCGCAACCTACGGAGCCATCGAGCTCGACCGCCTCTGGGAAGCCCCCTTCACCACCCTGCACGCCGAAGGAATCGACGGTATTTTCCCGGACTCCGCCCAAGTTGATTCCCTGCTCGATCTGCTGAACAACCTGAACCTCACCGCAGCCTAACATGAACAGCATTCCAGCACTATGCGACGGATCAAAGGACGTCGAATTTGACGCGATCAAAGGCCTTCTCACTTGGAGGCCATGGGTTGGGGGGAACTACGGCAAACAACCACCGGACAATCGTCTGCTCATCGTAGGCGAGTCCCACTACATTGGTGAAAAAGACCCGGCCAAGGTCAGCGGCAGCATTCAAAAGCACCACGACGACTGGTCGGTTACCCGGGAGGCAGTGATCAATGGATTCATCAAGAAGGCATGGACAAATCCAACCTACTCCGGAGTCGATCAGCTTCTGCTTCCCGGGGGGACACAAGATCGCCACGCATTCTGGGGCGATGTCTGTTTCTACAATTTCATTCAGCGGATCATGTCTTCGACGGGCGAGCGACCTGCCCAGAACGATAACTCCAAGGGATGGAAAGCATTCTTGAAGGTCGTGGAAATCCTACAACCTAGCCATTGCCTTTTCATCGGAGTCGAAGCATCGAACCATTTCAATCGCGTCATGCGGCAGGAGTCCGCCACCTTCACCAATGTGACCAAGCCTGATAAAGTGGGTCGCACTTGGGGCCGGCACGCCACCATGAGGTTTGCCGGCAAGGACTTGCCCATCCATTTCATCAAGCATTCGGGCATGTGTTTCAGCCCGGACAAATGGCGTGCCTACCTCCAGCGCCAAGCCCCGGAATTGATCCGCCTCGCCTCCAATCCAGGATACAACCTTCCTGCGAGCGCCAATTTCTAGACATCCAGCCCCCTCGAATCCACCAAACCGCACTGGAAACCAACGCTTGATCCGTTGAAAAAACCGTGCATTGTTTTCAACATGAAAGTTGCCACCACCAACTACCCCCAGCAAATCCTCCGCCGGATCAAGGCGAAGGGTCCGGGCTGGGCGTTTACCCCTCATGATTTTGCCGATTTGGGCGATCCACGCTCCATCGGCATGGCACTGACCCGGTTGATGCGGAGCGACCATATCCGTCGAATCGGCCACGGTCTCTACGACACACCGCACAGCCACCCTCTTCTTGGAAAAGTAGGTGCCGGCACGGACGCCGTCGTCGATGCCATCGGCAGAAAGCGGAATCTTCGGCTTCTTCCTTCCACCGCCACCGCGGCCAATCAGCTCGGGCTGAGCACCCAGGTTCCAGCCCAACTGGTTTATCACACCGATGGCGCACCCACCCGCATGATGCTGGGAAATCTCCAGATCAATCTCCGGCGGAACACTGGCCGCATGCTCGCACTCGCCGGTCGTTCCAGCGGACTCGTGGCCCAAGCCTTGCGCGATGTGGGAAAAGACAAGGTCACTCCCGATCATCTCCGCCGCGTGCGTGATCACCTTCCGGCCTCCGCCCGCAAACAACTCATCCAGGACATCCACCTCGTTCCGGCATGGATGCGCCCCCATTTCAAAGAAATCTCCCGCGACGATGACTGAAGACCCTTATTTGAAACTCACCCGCCGCGAGCGGGCCGAGTTGCTCGACGAAGTTTCCCGCAGAAGGAACCTGGCGCCCGCCATTCTCGAAAAGGACTACTGGGTTTGCCTCACCTTGGGCGCGCTCTTCTCGCTGCCGGACATCGGAGAACATCTCGTGTTCAAAGGCGGCACATCGCTTTCCAAGGTCTTCGGGCTGATTGATCGGTTCTCCGAAGACGTCGATATTTCCTTCCACCGCGACTACCTCGGTTTTGCGGACGACGCCCACGACCCGGAAGCAGCTAGCTCCAACAAGCAACAGAAATCACGGATCGAGAACCTCCAAGCCGCCTGTGTCACCTGCATCCGCGAAAGCCTGTTGCCAGCCTTGAGCACGGAAATGGCATCCATCCTCGGCTCGACCAAGGACTGGAGTATCGAAGTGGACGCGCAGGACCCGCAAACACTGCTTTTCCACTACCCGCAGGCTGGCACGTCAGAACTCTCCTACATCAAGCCGTCCGTCAAAATCGAGCTCGGTGCTCGCTCCGATCACTGGCCGCGGGAAACCCGAGCCATCCGCTCTTATCTGGGAAAATCACTGAAGCTTCCAATCGGAGATGCCACCGTCCAGGCCTTGGCCGCTGAGCGAACGTTTTGGGAGAAGGCCACGCTGCTTCATGCCGAGTGCCATCGACCTCCCGACAAGGCCATGCCTGCCCGCTATGCCAGGCATTACCACGACATGGCCCGCCTCGCGGAATCCCCGGTTGCCGAGCGCGCCCTAGCAGATGTGGAATTGAGAGAACGTGTCGTCGCCCACAAGAGTGTCTATTTCCGCTCCGCCTCCGCGCATTACGACCTCGCGGTCCCTTCTACGTTTCGACTGGTGCCAGACGACGCGCGTCTTGCAGAATTACAAAAGGATCACGACGCCATGGCTCAAATGTTCTTCCAGCCGCCGCCACCGTTGCCGCAGATCTTGAAAATCCTCGGCACTCTCGAATCCCGCATCCAATCGCTGCCCGCCTGACCAGGGCTCGTGAATCCATGAAAATCGAATCCAAGCACTGGAAACTGGCCTACGACCTCGGACTCAAAGTCTATCGGAACGAAATGCGCCTCAAAGATGCGAAGGAAGAGTTGGCCGCCCAAGGAATGAACCCGAACAGCGCAAACAACCTGCTTCGCAATCTCCAACACATGCTTCGCGGCGAGCGATACAGGCGGGCCATGAGCACCCCGAACACCGACGACTTCCTCGTCTGGATCCACCAGGACTTTGGCGATGAAGGCCACGCCAAGGCCGTATCCGCATTCCGCCAGCACCTCGATTACTACACCGGCCTCAAGGGCGACAAACTCGCCTCGCACCGGGAGGTGCTAGCCAAGCACGAGGTCCTGCTCCCCGCCGTATCTGGCTTCTTCGACTCGCCGGAGGAGATCCCCAGCTCCACCACTCACCTCGAAGGAAAAGTTCACCAGGTTCTTGTGAATACCTATGAGCGGAACCCTGCTGCACGGGCCAAGTGCATCGCTCATTACGGAACCGCGTGCTCCGTCTGTTCCTTCGACTTCGGCACGACATACGGTGACATCGGCGAAGGCTTCATCCACGTGCATCACCTCCGGGAAATCTCTAGCATCGGCAACGAATACGAGATCGATCCCATCGAGGACCTCCGCCCCGTCTGCCCAAACTGCCACGCCATGCTCCACACCGACCGGCCCGCCCTTACCATCGACTCTCTCCGGCAGTTCCTGAAAACTGCCAACTGAAATCTAGCAAATTTTCCCACATGACCCTCGCCACCGCTTACCGCAATAAAATCGACTCCCTCTGGTTGGACTTCCACTCCGGTGGCATCACCAATCCCATCACGGTCATCGAGCAGATTTCCTACCTGATGTTCGCCCGCTTGCTGGACATCACCGAGTCCCGCAACGAGAAGCGCGCCGGGCGTCTCAAGAAGGACTTCAAACGCCTATTCGCGGAAGACAAGCAGCACATCCGCTGGTCCCACTTCCGCAATGAAGGAGGCGACCGCATGCTCACCATCGTCCGTGACGAGTTCTTCCCCTTCATGCGGACCAATCTCCAGCAGCACCCGCTCGGCCGCTACCTCAAGGACGCCAACTGCCTCATCCCCTCCGGCAACCTGCTCTCCCGCGCTGTCGCCGCCATCGAGGAACTCCCGCTCACCGAAGGCGATGCCAAGGGCGACATCTATGAACACTTGTTAGGCAAACTCTCCACCGCCGGCATCGCCGGGCAGTTCCGCTCCCCGCGCCACGTCATCCGCGCCATGGTGGAAATGCTCGACCCCAAGCCCACCGATACTGTTTGCGATCCCGCTTGCGGCACCGGCGGCTTCCTCATTTCCGTGATGCTCTACCTCTACGAGAAATATTCCACCGCCGCTCTGGTGGAAACCGACGTGGAGGGAAACAAACACTACCCCGGCGATCTGTTGGAACCTTACCTCGGTCACATCCGCGGCGGCATGTTCCATGGTTTCGATTTCGACATCACCATGCTCCGCACCGCGGCCATGAATCTGTTATTGCACAACGTCGAGGCCCCCAGCATCCACTATCAGGACACCCTCGGCTCGAACTTCTCAGAAAAGTTCCCCAAGGAGTCCTCCAACTGCTTCGACGTCATTCTCGCCAATCCACCCTTCAAGGGCACCATCGACCTCGAAAGCGTCGATCCCATGCTCAAGAGCAAGGTCAAGACCAAGAAGACCGAGTTGCTGTTCCTCGTCCTCATCCTCCACATGCTCAAGATGGGTGGACGCGCCGCTGTCATCGTGCCGGACGGCGTGCTCTTCGGCTCCAGCCAGGCCCACCTCGGCGTGCGCCAGATCATCGTCGATGACAACCAGCTCGAAGCCGTCATCTCCCTGCCGGCCGGCGTCTTCAAACCCTACGCCGGTGTCTCCACCGCCATCCTCATCTTCGCCAAAGGCGGCCGCACCGACAATGTCTGGTTCTACGACGTCCAGGACGATGGCTACAGTCTCGACGACAAACGCACCCCTCAGCCCGACAAGAGCGACCTCCCGGATCTGGTAAAACAGTGGACAGTCCGCAACCCGAAGAAAAAGAGCGACCGCTCCGCCAAACACTTCTTCGTCACCGCCGCCGACATCAGGGAAAACAAATACGATCTCTCGCTCAACCGCTACAAAGTGACGCAGCACGAGGAATCCGCCTACGAGCCACCCAAGACCCTCCTCAAGCGCATGAATAAGCTCGGGCAGGAGGTGCTCAAGGACATCAGTGATTTGGAGGGAATGTTGAAATGAGCGTGTGGAGAACAAGCATGCTCGGTGATATTGCAACAATTGCTGGCGGTGGCACGCCAACTCGGAGCAATCCTAATTTTTACGGCGGTACAATTCCGTGGGTTACGCCAAAGGACATGAAGTCATGGGAGATAACTGGATCCAAAATAATGATCACCCAGTCCGGGGTGGAAAATAGTGCGACACGACTGATACCGGCAAACTCAGTTTTGATCGTCGTCCGCTCCGGAGTTTTAAAACACACGATTCCCGTGGGATTGAACCGCGTGCCGGTAGCCATCAATCAGGACATGAAAGCTCTTCAATGCCACGATGGAATAGATGCCGATTTCTTGGCGCGATTTATCAAGGCGCAATCACCTGTGATTCTTCAGTGGGTCAGGGCCACGACGGCTGAGAATTTCCCAATCGATAAGCTTAAAGAATTGCCAGTCCCACTCCCACCGCTCCCTGAGCAAAAGCGCATTGCCGCGATCCTCGACAAAGCCGAATCCATCCGCCGTAAGCTCCAACAATCCCTCTGTCTCTCCGACAACTTCCTACGCTCCGTCTTCCTCGACATGTTCGGCGATCCCGTGTCAAATCCGAAGGCGTGGCCGGTCGAACCTCTCAGGGAAGGTGTGGAATCCTTCGATGGCGGAAGAAACGTCACACCTATCAATACCGATCGCAGCGATGGCATGCGCGTTTTGAAAGTGAGCGCCGTGACCAGTGGAGAGTTCCTTGATCAAGAGAGCAAATCCTTCGGCGAGGACTACGTTGTCCCGGCTGATTACATCGTCAAGACCGGCGACCTTCTCATCAGTCGGGCCAATACCTCAGAACTAGTAGGAGCAGTGGCCTACGTTTGGCATACCTCAGGGCGTTCGATGCTGCCCGACAAGCTCTGGCGTTTCGTTTGGTCAAAGCCGACAAAGATTCATCCACTATTCATGCTCCACATGGCGCGCTCGGAACACTTCCGTAAGCAGCTCATTCTACGGGCTACCGGCAGCAGCGGCTCTATGAAGAACATCGGCAAGGTCAAGATGCTGGAAATCCCAATCCCACTCCCACCCATCGCGCTCCAGAACAAATTCGCCGCCATCGTTACCAAGACCCAAATCAAGATTCAAAAATCCACAGCGCTCCTCCAAGAGGCAGAGTCCCTCTTCTCCACCCTCCAACAACGCGCCTTCCGTGGCGAACTCTAAAACAGATGGATAAACGTGTCCGAGATCTCATCTTCACTCCCCTCGCCGAGAAAACTCTCAGCGAGATCATCCCGGATTTCACGATGGAGTTGCCCGATGGACCACTGACCGCTCCTGCACAGATTTCTTTCGACGGTGATAAGTTCCAGTTCGCCATTCATTTTGTGGAAGGAACTCCGCCGCAAAGTTTGATGTCGCCAGAAAAATCCACTTTCACCCAGGATGACACGTTCACTGTCCGGGGGCAGCTCGCCAGTGAAATCGCGTTTGAATGCACGGACGTCTATCCGCCTATCAGCAAGACAACCCGCAGTCGAGGCACCGCAACGATCATCCTGGAATCTTCGACGATGCATCTCCCCGCCGAAGGTGCTGACGAAATGGACACCGCTGAATTGTCAGAACAGCTTGGGGTACCTCCGGAGGGGAATCCAGAAGAGAACCCTGATTTTCGCTCGCACAGTATTTTTCATGGCCCAAAACTCCGTCTGCCAAATGCGAGATCGGAAACGCTACACAAAAATGACTTTCTTGGAGAGGCCTCGGAATCCTCACTCGACACTCATGTTTTCAAGGGACACGGATACGAGGGAGCCCTGATTCAAAAAGGTCAGGAACTGCACCTGCATCTCCGCTCCAACGAGTCCACCCTACCGGATGAAGGCAACTGGACATCAGTCGTGAGGAGTGTCGAACGCGCACTTGGATTCACCCACGGATTCCATCCTTGGCCCGCCTATAGGGAAACTCGCCTCAACCACCGTGTGAGTGAACGATCAATCTGCAGTCACCTTGGGCTTGGCCAAACTAACCTCTCACCTATATCCAAGTCGATGTGGATGAACATCAGAGATTTGCCGGCCGATCCCTTGCATCAAATCATTCCCACGGTGGCGCATGGCTGGGCAAAACTGCCGAAACCTTTCCAGAAGGGACTCGAAACGATGCTCTGGCAATTCCGCTCCATGGAACTCAGCGACCTGCCGGGATCCACCAAGCTGCTGATGATCTGCGCCATTCTCGACGGCACGATGAAATTATTGGCAGGTAAGACCGATCCGACAAAAAGCTCGCCAACCAACAAGGTATGGCAAGCCGGTTGCGCTGCTGCCGGGCTCTCGTGGGAAAAGTGGGGTGATGAACTCTTCGCGCTCTACGGCAAGCACCGCCAGCATCTCGCCCACGGCTGGCTCTGGCTTCCATCGGGCGACAACCCGCAGGTGTATTTCGCAGATTACCCCAAGCTCTGCGGCGGCTTGAATACCCTGATAGCCGCCGCGTGCGGTTATGAAGGTCGGATTCTAACAAATGCGTTCCGGTCTGGAACGGTGATCATCAAATCCTTGAAAGGAGACAAGCCATGAAAATGATGGCACAACCACTTCTTGATCCAATTTAGTTTCGCCCATGCAGTCGCTCAGTTTCCAGCTCTTACGAACCATTCCGGAGGGATTCTTCCGCCTGCTAGCGAATCGTTTGATGCCGGTCTACGTGGACTGTGCCGACCGTTTGGAAACGGCCGCGGGAGAAGCGGCGCGAATCGGGTTGAGCGAGGCTAGGGCGCTGATCCTTGAAGTGGTAGCCGCGCACCCGGATTTTGCTTGGCCGGAAGATGATGCCGCGACCGATGTTCGTGTCCGCGCTGGTAGAGTCTTCAACAATCTGTTGGAGGCGCAGTGGCTCGAAGACCGGCCGGAGAGTTTACACGAGCGCTGGATCGGGATCTCTCCCGCGCTGCGACCGCTGCTGAATATGCTGCGCGAATTGGCAGCGGACAGCATCGGCGAACTCAGAACCTTCGCAGACACCCTGGAGGGCGTTTGCCGCACACTGGAAACGGAGGGCGTGCTAGACGGACGGCAGCAGTCTGCGGACCAACTGCGCGCCACGGTCAATGACCTGAACAAACGTCTGGCCCATGCGATCGCTCAACTTCACGCGGTGGAGAAAATCGTGCATGGCTTCGAGCAGCGGCAGTTGCAGACTCGAACTGGAGCCGAGACATTGCAGCTTTTCTACGGCGATTTCTATGAGGGGCAGCACATGGTCTGCCACGAGATATTGCACCGGCGCGGGCTGCTAGGCCGTCTTCACAAGGTGCGGGATGCAGTGCGCGAAGCCTCAGATAATCCGTTTGTGGTAGAACGGTTGGCAGAAGGATTGCGCGGCGATGGCGAGACAGCGGCCGATAATGCATGGCGTCTCGCAGAGGCAGAGATGGCACAGCTACTAAAGGCACTCACCGGTATCCGTCAGCGAGCAGATTCAGTGGATGCGCGCATCGCCTCGTTCCATCAGCTTTCCAGGCAGCGGTTTTTCTATCAGAGCCAGATGCGCGGGCGTCGTCCGGAAATGGCACGCCGCTTTTGCGAGGTCATCAATGAACAATTTGCTGGGCAGCGATTCACCGATCTCGGCGGCCCGCGGCTTACGGAAGTGACCATGCCATGGCGCGGGCTTCTAGCTCCAGAGGTGGAGATGTTTCATGGAACGGCGTCACTGCGCATGCCGCGGCGCGTCCGGCAGCCCGTTTCTCTGGATTTGGCGGATGCCAAACTGTCGCCTCCGGACGAAGCCGAATTGGCGCGGCTGCGTGAACTCATGCGCGTAGCGCTGACTCCAGCGCGGGCGGCAAGGTTTGTCAGTCGATTACTGCCCGAAAAAAATAGCAGCGTAGCCACGAATCAAATGAAGATCACGTCGGAAGAAATGCTACTCGATCTAATGGCCGCCGCTTCATTCAATCATGCCCTCACTGCCGAGGGCGTGTTGCGATGGCAAACCTCCCTCAGCCATCACCCGGACGATCCAGTGCGCACCGCTGTGCCCCACGATGAGCTCGCGGGCTGGGAAGTTGAACGATTCGCCCTCACCCGCACCTCATGAGCACGCTGCCATGGCCAAAATTCTGGTCGCACATCGCCGAGTCCGACCGCCAGCCGTTGCGCGATGTACTCTCGGAGCTGCTACGGCATGGGGTGATTCTCGGTGATGAAGGTAGCGGGCGCGATCTATACCGCCTCGTGCGCGATCACCTTCTAGCAGATGTGAAGGAATACTTCGCGCCATTGGGCCTTAACATCGTGGTTTTGGACGAGCCGCCACTGGTGCAGGCGCAGCCGGTGCCCGACGAATGCGATCTGCTGGCTCAGTTTACCCAGCAAGAGACGCTACTCGCGCTGGTGCTCTGGCGCATGTATGACGAAGCGCTTATCACCAGCCATACAAAAGCAGTGCTCATCTCCTCCAACGATCTTTGGCTGAAATGGAAAGTTATTTTTGACCGCATCGAACCGCCGTCACCTTCCGCCCTCAAGGATTCGCTTGTTCGGCTGCGACGCAAGCGCCTCATCCGCTTCACCGATGCAGAGGATCCCACGCGGCCCGGCGATGCGATCATCGAAGTGCTACCTACCCTGCCAAGGGTCATTGACTTCGCAGGGCTGGAAGAATGGCAGGCCAGAGCCTCCGCGTTTCAGAATGAGAATACACCCCTGCTGGAAGATGTGCCGGCGAATCCCACCGACCAATGAACGCATCGCGCATCCGACTCAGCCGTATAATTGCCTTTAACTGGTATGGCTTCCGGACCATCATTGATGTGAACGGGCTCACACTGCTATGCGGCGAAACCGGCACAGGCAAATCCGCTCTGCTGGATCTCATCCAATTCGTGATGACTGCCGGTGCGGTGAAGTTCAACAAAGCCGCCGCCGGAGATAGTAACGCACGCGATCTCCGCGGCTACTGCCTTTGCAACACGAACACCCGCCAGCGCGACGGTCAGCCGCGCTACCTGCGCCGCAGCGGAGCGACCATCGCCGCGTTGGAGTTCACCTGGCCCTCGTTAGCCAACGAAGAGCCGCGCCGCGAGACGTGGGGCATCCGAGTTCAGTTCGAAAGTCCCAGTGCTCAGCCTTCCTATGTCCGGTTCATCGCTCCCTGCCGGATGGAGCGGGCTGATCTTTGCGATGAAACTGGCTCGCTGCTGAGTGAAGAGTTGTTTCGCTTGCATGTGAAACGGGAGCTCGGAGGCGATGCGGGTTTCACCTCGCACAAGGGATTCCAGGAAGAAATGGGAGTGGCCCGGCATCTTCATTTCGATGATGAGCAGATGCGCAAAACACTGCCCAAGGCCATCGCTTTCGAGTTAGATTCGGACTATCAACGGTTCATTCGCGAATTCATCCTCGAACCCAGTCCACCGGATGTCGCAAGCACGCGGCGGAGTTTGGATGCCTTGCGTCAGGCGGAGGACCGCGTGGGTCAGTTGCATGACCAGCAGCAGCGCTTAGAGCGCATTACTACGGCGAACCGCGAGTATCAGGCAGCCCATCGTGAAGCATCTCTGTTCGGCCATTTGCGGCATGCGCTGGATCACGCGGAAGCACAGGAAAAAGTTACTCGGGTGGAAGCATCCCTAATTTCGTTGTGCGACAAGCACGCGGAAAACCAGACTCGCTTGGACAGAGCCGTCGCCGACAAAGACTCCGCACAACGCCAGCTCGATGAGGTAAAATTCATTGCCGGCAAGGAAGACCCAAAACTCGGAGACTTTGAAAGGTTCACGCGGGAAGAACGGACCCTTGCGGAACAGGTCGAAAGTCTTGTCACGAAGACTAAAACTGCGCGAGAGTTCCTCACAGAACGTGCGCTGGCTTGGGAACAATGGCTGCGTTACGCAGCCACGATCAGTTGGGACGCGAATGTGGATTCTGCACTTCTCGCCGCGCTAAAGGGTGCTGATACCAGCCGAGCGCTGGATGCCGTGGCGCGACTCGTCCGCGAGTTTCACAATGTTTGGAGTGTCGCAAAAGATCGGCTCCATCCGAAGCTCAACGAAATCGAAGCTCTCAAAAAAGAAGAAACAAGGCTGGAGAACCAGCTCACCCAACTTCACGACAACCGGACCGCCGCAACCCCTTTGCTGGATAAACTGCGAAGCACGGGAACTGCCGCCCACACGCTCGCTCGTGTGGTGGAAGTCTCAACCGAAGGCGAGCTTTGGTGGGG
This sequence comes from Akkermansiaceae bacterium, assembly GCA_043729385.1. Taxonomy (GTDB): domain Bacteria; phylum Verrucomicrobiota; class Verrucomicrobiia; order Verrucomicrobiales; family Akkermansiaceae; genus Luteolibacter. The sequence continues at coordinate 3,383 of JAYTLO010000266.1, read as the reverse complement.
CGTGATCGAAACCTTGCTGGGTGATGATCGGAACGCCGTTCTGGTCAACTCCGGTAACGACTATTTGCGGGCACGAGAGCTGTGGATGAAGATGCCAAAAGCCGAACCGCTAATCCATCCCGACGAAATTCCTATCGAGCCACCGGTGGCGAATGCACTGACCTCCTTTCTCGAAACCGGGAACCCAGTGGCGCGGCGTTTTCTCGATTGGAGGCTCGGCCAAATCTCCGCCGTTAGCAAGACAGACGAACTGATGGATCACCCGCATGCCGCTGCGCCGGAAGGATCTATCAAGGAAGGGCCCGTTCTCCGTCACGTGACACCCGAGAAAGATTTCACACTGGGCGAGGAAGGTCTGCGCCGTCTTCGGGCCGCAAAGCAAGTTGAACTCAACGTCGTATCCGAAAGGTTGAAAGAATTGAAGCGCGAATGCGACGACGTCCACCAATGGCTTCAGCGTGGCAAGGAGTCTCGACTGGATCAGGATAATGCGCCGCGAGGTTCCTCGGAAATTCACCAGCTGCCAGGTATTCGGGAGCAACTTCAACAAACGCGAAACGCGATCCGATTGATAGAGACCCCGGACCTGCATAAGCGACTTGCTAGCCTCCGCCAACTGGAGTCGGATTTCGCCGCCGCGAATCAAACCATCGGCGAGCTTAAAACCCCGATCACGGAGTTTGAGATAAAACGTAGAAAATTGGACGAAGAAATCGGCTCCGCCCACCAAGAGTTGAGCGACGCGGGGCTCAATCTGCACGAGAGCCGATTGAAACTCCCTCCCGGAGTTCTGGACGACGACATTACCCAACTCCTGAACTCCGCGGTAGGCTCCCCCACTTCGTGGAAGCACCGCCGAGATCAGGCGGACGGGGCAAGAGATACCAAGCAAAGAGAAGCGACCAGCGCCCGCGAACTCCGGCAGCAACAACGTTACGACCTTCTAGCAAATCCAAAGCATTGTGATGAATTTGGGGAGTTCGATGCGCAGGACGACAGCAACGCCCGCTTTGACCAAAGGCTGGAGCAAATCCGTGAGCACGACGTGCAGCATTACACCTCCATTGCCGCCGACCGCCGAGCTGATTGGGAAAAGCGGTTGCAGGAGGATGTGCTCGACCGACTGAGCGAGCGACTGAAGGACGCACGGCGGACGGTGGAAGAATTCCGCCGCATTCTTAACCGAGAGATCGGAGGCTACCGATATGTATTGTCTCAGAAGCGTGATCCACTTCATCACGCCATGTGGAAGCTGATTGATCAGAGCGGCGACGGCTTGCAGGCCGGCGATGATTTGCTAGATTGGAAATTGCAAGAGGAGATTGACGAAGCAAAGCGTGAACTAATGCTTGCCATCGATCACCCGGACGACAAGCGAGCCGCGGCGCTGCTGGATTACCGGAACTACCACCGCTATGACCTGGACATGGTCCCAATTGGCCACGCGGACGACACGGAGGGAAAGATTTCACTCCAGCAGAGTGGACGGAACCTGAGCGGCGGTGAGGGACAGGCGCCATTCTTCGTTGCCATGCTTGCCGCCTTCCACCGGGTTTATGATCGGGGCCAGCGCGGCCGCCAATCGAATCTCGGGCTTGTCGTCATGGACGAGGCGTTCTCAAAACTCAGCGCCGGTCACATCGCCGACTGCCTATCACTCGCGGAAGGATTCGGCTTGCAGCTTATTCTCGCCTTTCCAATGGACAGGCTCGGCACAATGGTGCAGCACGCGGATAGCATCATACAGTGCCGGGTGGAAAAACGCTCCGATGCCAAAGGTGTGCCGGAACAGATCATCAATGATGTTATCTATTGGAATCGCGACCGCGCCACAATCGAGTTCCTGTCATGAAACAAGCTTGGCTCAGAGAGCTCTATCGACAGTGGATGATTGCCCGCGGCAATCAAATCAAGCCCCGATCACGCGCATTTCGTCGAAAATGGGACGACTTGTTGGCTGCAGCGGGGCTTCATTCCGCTGAGGATCAGAAGGCAGCCCTTCGCGAAGCCGAGCAAGAGGAATCCAAGGGACACATAAAACTTCACCGACTGCGAGGGCGTAAATATATCGTCCAGAAAATAGAACTTCCATTGGAAGCCGAATCATGGCTACTCAAATTGTTCAACCAGCGGGAAGCAGCAGATGCACTAGAAGCTTCGTTGCGGGAATTAGAAATTGCGGAAGCCCTGGAGCACGAGCGATTTCCGAATCTTTGGAAAGACTGGTGCAGTTCCTTGAGTGTTGCCTTTCGTTCCGGAAGGAACGTGAGACCTCTTTATTGGCGTGCGCCGGAAAATGTAAGGTCGGTTTTGAATTTGATTTACCGGCTGACTTCCATTGAGTGGCGAGAGGGTGCCTTAATCCGCGAGGTGAGCATTGAAATCGGTTTAATTTCAAAAGGATTGGAGAGGCAAAGACGATTGGTTGAGGCATGCCTTGGTCAAATGTTCGGGCGGCCGATGCCGTTACAATCGTTGGGTATGGTATTGACCGACAGTCGAAGTGATTTAGCCGGCATTCTCACGCTTCACTACGCAAATGGCGAATTGCAAGTGTTCGACAAATTGAAGGCCATTTTCAGCTTGTCCTTAGCCGATTTGGACCGCGCCGAGTATGCCACAACCCCGGCGTCACGGTTGCTCACTGTCGAAAACTCAAAGACAACTTTAAGAAGACTGGCAAGCGTAAATAGCGATAGCACCACACTATTGGCGGCATGCTCCTTTCCAACCAAAGCCTTGCTGAGATTACTCGCTCTACTACCTCATGATCTTCCTGTTTTTCATTTTGGGGACACCGATCCTGCTGGATTCCATATCCTATCAAAATTGCGTGAGACATCCAAGCGATACGTTAGTCCTTTTTTGATGGAAAGGCGGCCAGCCAAGGAAAGATGCCCTCTCAGCGAATACGATCATTCGATACTCCCCCGATTGCTCAGCGATCCGCTGCTGAAAGATGTCATTGTGGAAATTACATCCATGAAAGAATCGGGATGCAAGGGCGACTTTGAGCAGGAGACCATTGGATTGCCTGATCTTGAATCGTGGCCTTTTTTCAGCTCCACAGATGTACGTGAAACATAGTGAAAATGCAGTTTTACGAGCACCTGGTTCTCGCCAAAGACATTGTGCCTCCAAATGATCGTTTTCTCGAATGATTCAGTTCGACTCCGACACCACAAAGCTTTTGCTACTGAAAAACTAACATTCCACTTACACATCGATCACTCGGTCAGTGCTTGGATGGAGCGGGAATGACAAAACACGGAAAGCTGAACGACTGTCGGCGATCACCCAAAGTGCACCACCTGATAATCACTTGTTAGGATCCAAAGTGCACCACTTTCGGATGTAGAACCGCTTCCCTCAGGGCGCTGCCA
>JAYTLO010000265.1:0-1293 GCA_043729385.1 Akkermansiaceae bacterium | reverse complement strand
ATCTCCGCTACCAGCAGAACCTCGACGGCCGGCGGCTGGCCATTCTGGTGCTGCCAACCACGCGCTGGCCGATCATTCAGCGACACGTCGCGGAGGTCGCTGCCGCAGTCGCCTCCATGACGCCGGGAGGATTTCGGGAGTTGATTTGGTGAGGGGATTTCATGGGGGAGTTCGCACGGGTTGGCAAGCCCGAGACCGGGGCAAAGCATGAACGAAGAGCCAAGACAACACGTCGAGATCTACACGGACGGCGGATGCGAACCGAATCCTGGCGCGGGCGGTTATGGGGTGGTGTTGTTGCATCCCAGGAAGCGCGCCGAAATCAGCGGCGGTTTTCGCCTGACCACCAACAATCGGATGGAAATCTACGCTGGAATCAAGGGTCTCGAATTGTTGAAGCGGCCCTGCAAGGTCACCCTCTACAGCGATTCGCAGTATGTGGTGAATGCGATCATGAAGGGGTGGGCGGCGGGTTGGAGCAAGAAGGATTGGTGGCTAAGCAACACGGAACGCGCCAAGAACATCGACCTGTGGACCCGGCTGCTGCCGCTGTGCGAAAGGCATCAGGTCGAATTCCGCTGGGTGAAGGGTCATGCGGGCAACACGGAGAACGAGCGTTGCGATCAGCTTTCGATGGCTGCGCTGCGCCAGCCCAATCTTCCGGCAGATGACGGCTACGAGAACAAACCGGAATCCGAGGGAAGGCGTCCGGGAATCACGCAGGAAGGCCAGCCCTGCCGGAAATGTTCCACGCCCGTCATCAAGCAAACGTCGAGCAAAAAGCCCAAGGGCGATTTCTACTACGAGTTCTATCTCTTGTGTCCGAATCCGGCCTGCAAGACCAGCTACACGATTGAGGAAGCCAAACGCTTCGTGGCACAGCCGCCCGCACTGCTCTAGGCGGTGCATCACTACAGAGATCGGTTGCCGAACGATTCGCCCCGCATTCAGGACCGGTCTTTTGCTCTTCACCCCGCAGGCGCGTCAGGGCCGAAGGTCCGCGATCCGATCTTGCAGGCTCGTGAGCCAAGGTCGCCGACTCGAGAAGTGTCTCGTCCGTTTCGTGAAGTGTCCCGTGAGTACGCTGATCCAACCTTGCCGGGGCGTGATCCATGTTCTCCGTCCGGAGAAGCGAAGTCGCCGACGGGTGAAACGACGCGTTCGCATCGTGATCTAACTTCGCCGGATCGTGATTCAAGATCGCCGATGCGTGATCCAAGTCTTCCGGTTCTTAAAATGAATCTTCCGCAGGGCGAAACGAAGGCTGCGTATCTTGCAATGAGATGCGACCGC
>JAYTLO010000264.1:0-9265 GCA_043729385.1 Akkermansiaceae bacterium | reverse complement strand
GGCAAGCTTGTCGCCAAACGCCACACCGAATCGCTGGCCTATTATAAGACCAATCCGCCAAGCGTGGATTGGGGACTGGTGTTCGTCATTTCCACCATCGTCGGCGGATTCATTGCGGCCTGGACCGGCGGTGAGATCCGCAACGAATGGTTGCACCCGATGTGGGTGGACCGCTTTGGCGACAGCATTGCCCTGCGCGGCATCATCGGTTTTGCAGGAGGCGTGCTGATGGCATTCGGAGCACGCCTCGCAGGCGGTTGCACCAGCGGCCACGGCATCAGTGGCACGCTCCAGCTCAACGCCGGTTCGTGGCTCACCGTCATTTGCATGTTCATCGCCGGCATCGCCACCGCCATGTTGCTCTACACCGTCTTATGATCGATCCCGGAGAAATCGTGAAGAAGTCCAGCGAGCCGCCCTCCAAATCGATAGGTGGCGGGAAGCTCGTCGGCGCCATTCTGTTCGGCTTGGCCTTCGGCTTTCTGCTGCAGAAAGGAGGCGTGGGAAAATACAACGTCCTGCTAGGTCAGTTGCTGCTCCAGGATTATACCGTGGTGAAAATCATGATGACTGCCGTGGTCGTCGGAATGGTCGGCGTCTTCACGCTGCACCATTTTGCCAAAGTGAATCTCCATCTTCAGCCAACGCGGATTGGAGCGCAGATCATTGGTGGCTCGCTATTCGGTGCCGGGTTCGCGCTCATCGCCTATTGCCCCGGCACTGGCGCGGCCGCGCTCGGCCAGGGAAGCTGGGATGTAATTTTCGGCATCGCCGGCCTGATCGCTGGCTCCTATCTCTTCGCGGAAATGTCAGGCCTGCTCAAGCGCACGGTCGAGAACTGGGGCGACAAGGGAAAGCTCATGCTGCCGGACCTGCTGCATCTTCCGCGGCTGCCGTTTGCTTTTGCCTTCGCCGCGCTGCTCAGCGTCTTCCTCTATCTCTTAGAGCGGGCTTTTCCCAGCTAACACCCCAATGCTCCTCGCACGCGAACCATGAACGAAATCCAGTCCTTTACCAGACCCAGATGGGCACGCTTCATCATGGTAATTGTTTGGGCGTTCCTGCTGCCCATGGCCGCTTCCGCCTGTCCGCTTTGCAACACGGAAACCGGCCAGCAAGTGCGGGCGGGGATTTTCGGCGAAGATTTTTGGCCCACCATGCTGACGGTGCTCTCGCCGTTTCCCGTGCTCCTGATCGTGCTCGCCGCCATGCATTTCTGCCTTGATCGAATGGCCAAACGCGCCTCCTCCCGAAACCATAGCTAACACGCAATCATCATGAGCCCAGCAATCAACACAACCCCGCTTGTCATGTCCGGGACCTTCATGGGAATCGGCTTGGGAGGCTTCTTCGACGGGATCCTGTTCCATCAGCTTCTCCAGGTTCACAACATGCTCTCGGCCAAGTATCCCAAGACCAGCATCGCGAACATGGAGATTAACATGTTCTGGGATGGCCTGTTTCATTCACTGACCTACACCATGACCCTGGTGGGCTTGGTCCTGTTATGGAAAGCCGGAGCACGCCGCGACGTGCCGTGGTCCGGGAAAACTTTCGTGGGCGCTCTCTTCCTCGGGTGGGGACTGTTCAACTTCGTCGAGGGCGTCATCGATCACCATATCCTCAATATCCACCACGTCGTGGAGAGCCATGGTCAGTCGGTCTTTGATTACGCATTCCTCGCCTCGGGTATCATTTTTATCATCGGAGGCTGGGTGGCGATTCGATCCGCAAGAGAGGACGGCTCGCTGCCGCGCGGCACCTGAGCTTCTACTGCCCGACCCGTTTTCCCGCAAGCGACAATACCCATGTCCCTAGACGAGAAAGACCACCCCGCACTCCCTTCCACCGGAATGATCGTCCGGGAGAAGGAGCCCGTGAACCTGGAAATGCCCTTCGCCTCGCTCAGCACGTTCATTACTCCGATTTATCGATTTTACGTCCGATGCCACCATCCCATTCCTGAGCTTGATCCAGTGGCTTGGAGGCTGAAAATCGAGGGTGATGTCTCAAAATCCTATGAGGTCACTTATGCAGAACTCCTCGCCCTGGAAACCCGCACCATCACCACGACCATGGAATGTGCGGGCAACGGCCGGGCGTTTCTCGAACCGCAACGCGACGGCGCACAGTGGGAAGGCGGTGCCGTCGGTACAGCGGAATGGACCGGCGTGCCGCTGGCCGCCTTGCTTGCCCGCGCTGGTGTCCGGCCCACGGCCCGCGAGGTGATTTTAATCGGCGCGGACCTCGGGGAGATCAAGGAACCGCCCCGCCCGGCAGGGAAAATCCATTACTCGCGCAGCCTGCCGCTGTCCAAGGCCATGGATAATGTGCTGCTCGTCTTGCGCATGAATGGCCAACCGCTAGAGCCTTCTCACGGTTTCCCGCTGCGGACCATCGTGCCTGGTTGGTATGGCATGGCCGCCGTGAAATGGCTCACGCGCATCGTTGTCAGCAGTGAGCCCTACCACGGGTATTATCAGACAATCGATTACGCTTACTGGGAGCGCGGATCCGCCTCTCCCTCACTGCTGCCCATCACCGAAATGCGCGTGAAAGCCCAAATCGCGCGTCCGGGATTCGCCGAGGTCGTGCCCGCCGGCCATCCTTACCGGGCCCACGGCGCGGCATGGACTAGCGGTGCGGAGATCGTCCGGGTGGAAGTCAGCACCGACGCCGGGGCAACTTGGAACGACACCCAGTTACTTGGCGATCCCGTTCCGAATGCCTGGCGCCTGTGGGAATATGGATGGCCCGTCCCCGACAAGCCCGGCAAAACAGTGCTGATGGCCCGCGCCACCGATTCCAAGGGCCGCACCCAGCCACCCGAACATCACGACGACCGCGGCAGCTATCTCATCCATCACTGCCTCAAGATAGATGTCTTCATCCGCTGACTTGCAAATATCGTTGTCGTGATTTCAGCGGGCCAACTGCTTGGACACTTGGAACTATCAGAACCAAACCCGAATACCTGCGACGAAGGCAACGGTATCGCTCGATTCCCCTTCTTGACGAGCGATCCTGCCGGTCTGGCCATAGCTTCGCAGCCAAGACACGCCGATGTAGGGAGCGACTTCACGGGTGATCTCATAGCGCAGGCGCAACCCGATGTCGGTTTCGGTAACGCCTTCGCCGGTGCCGAAACGATCATCCCCCTGAAACGAAATCTCGCCCTGAAACCGCGGTTGCAATATGAGGCGTTGGGTCAGATAGAGATCGTAGCTGGCGGTCAACTCGGCGGAGACCTCGCCACGATCACTGATGAAAATCGCAGGCTCGACTTCAAAGTTGCCGGGAGCGAGACCTTGCAGCCCGATGACGGCGTAAGTTCGCGTATTGCCGTCAAGGCTGGAACCAAGGTTGAACTTGGTGCGGATGCCGGCTTGGAGATCCCAAAACGGCGCGATCAAGCGACCGTAGAGAAGCTGGAGATCACCAGTCCCATCGTTGCCCGCATTGAGATCCTGACTGCCTTCGGTCTTTACCCAAAGTCGATTGAAGTCGCCGCCATACCAACCGACGAAGTCCCACGAAAAGGTGTCCGGGCCTGAGCTGTTAGCCCGATATTCGAGGAGCTCAAACAGGCTGAAGCTGTAAAACATCGAGTCCATGACGGGTGCAGGCAGTGGCCTCATGTGCTCTTCCAGCTCGCTGCGGGAAAGCAGTTCGGCGGAGCGGTTGTCGCCACGGGGTGGTATCCACTTTTGGGGCGGGCGGAGGATGGTGATGCCGGGGGCGCTCATTCGCGGCGGAGTGGCGGTACCGTTCGGTTCCATCCCTGGCATTCCTTCCATGTCATCCGCGCCCTTCATGGCGGACTTCTTGCCGGTGTTCATGCCGGGCATCCCGTCCATGGCTTGGTCTTTGGACGCGGCGGGTTTTTCCATTCCCGGCATTCCTTCCATGTCGTCCTTGGGGGCAGGCTTGGCGGGTTTCATGCCGGGCATCGCGTCCATGGCTTTGTCTTTGGGCGCGGCGGGTTTTTCCATTCCCGGCATTCCTTCCATATCGTCCTTGGGGGCAGGCTTGGTGGGTTTCATACCGGGCATGGCGTCCATTTCCTCCTGCGTCATCTCGTCCGGGGCGGGAGCGGGTTTCTGGGCGGCGGGCTTGGCCTCGGGAGCCATGCCGGGCATATCTTTCATGTCGTGCTGCGCCGACACAGTGCCGGGAACTAACGACAGGGCAGCGAGAATGGATGCACTCGCGGTGGGTAGGTAGAGTTTCATGGCGGGATTGATCAGGGCCTAGGGACGACGGAGACAACGCGGAACATGCCCATTTCCATGTGATAAAGGACGTGGCAGTGAAAAGCCCACAGGCCGGGTGCATCCGCGGTGATATTGAGCGAGAGCTTTTCCCCGGGCTTGAGGATGACGGTGTGTTTGCGGGGATTGTAATTCCCGTGGCCGTTGTCGAGTTCCATGAACATGCCGTGCAAATGCAGTGGATGCTCCATCATGGTGTCGTTGACCCAGGTGAAGCGGAGTCGCTCGCCGTAGTAAAACTCTATCGGCTCCTTGGCTTCGGAGTATTTTTTGCCATCGAATCCCCACATGTAGCGCTCCATGTTACCGGTCGCGTGCAATTCGATTTCGCGCTCGGGCGGACGCTTGTCGTAGTTGGCCACGAGGCTTTGGAGGTCGTTGTAAACGAGGACGCGCCAAGGCATCCCTTCGAGGCCGGTGCCAGGTTCGCCAAGGCGGTTGGCGGGAGCCATCGCAACCACGGAATTTCCAGGGCCGTGCTTGTCGGGGCCGTGCATAGCGGCGGTCCCGCCGCCGGACATGTCCATGCCGGGCATCGAGGTGTCGGAAGATTTCTTCATCCCGGACATTCCCGCCATATCTCCCATGCCCATGTCGGCCATGGTGCGGACGGGGCGTTTACGCCGCTCGGGAAGAGGCGCGCTCATGCCGGCCCGCGGAGCCAGCGTTCCGCGAGCGAAGCCGCTGCGGTCGATGGTTTCGGCAAAGATGGTGTAGGCGCGATTATCTTTCGGCTGGACGATCACGTCGTAGGTTTCCGCGATGCCGATGCGGAACTCATCCACGGTCACCGGCTTCACATTCTGGCCATCGGCCTGGACGACGGTCATCCGCATGCCGGGGATTCGCACGTCGAAGAAGGTCACTGCCGCCGCATTGATGAAACGGAGGCGCACTCGTTCGCCGGATTTGAAAATGCCGGTCCAGTTCGAGTCCGGCGCGAGGCCGTTCATCAGGAATGTGAAGTTGTACCCGGTGATGTCCGCAATGTCGGTTGGGTCCATCCGCATCTTGGCCCACTCCCAACGATCCTTGGCGGTCGCGCCGAATCCTTCTTTCGAAGCATCCCCGATGAAATCTCCCAGAGTCTGGCGCTGATAGTTCGAGTAGCTGTTCTGCTTTTTCAGTTTGGCTAACATGACTTCCGGGTCGCCGGAAAGCCAGTCCGCGAGGATCACGACATATTCGCGATCATAGCGAACGGGATCGGAGTCCGCCGGGTCGATGATGATCGGGCCATAAACCCCGAGCTGCTCCTGCAATGCCGTGTGGCTGTGATACCAGTAGGTGCCGTTTTGCCGGACGGGAAACCGATAGGTAAATGTTTCACCGGGACGGATGCCCGGATAGCTCACTCCTGGCACTCCATCCATTTGAAAAGGCAGGAGCAAGCCGTGCCAGTGGATCGAGGCATCCTCGTCCTTCATGCGGTTGGTCACGCGGATCACGGCATCCTGTCCTTCGCGCAAACGCACGAGCGGTCCCGGCAACATTCCGTTGACCGCGATGGCCGGAACACGTCGCCCGCCGATGTCGAGGGTATGCTTGTCGATTACCAAGTCGATAGGTCCGCCACCTCCGCGGGTTGATCGAGCATAGGCGGGAATCATACTCTCGAAGCCAGCCAGCAGGCCGACGGCGGCAGTGTCGCGCAGGAAGTTGCGGCGTGATAGATCGTTGGATGGAGGGGTCATTGGCGCGAGTGTGTTGGAAATTGGGTCAGCGGGAGGGAGGCGGAGTCGGCGTTGGAATCAATGGTGCTTATAGAAACCTACACCTTTGATGTCGTTCCACGAAGTCGTTTGATGGCAAAGAAAGCATTGATTCACCTCAGCTTTCTCCATGTGCGCGATCTTCATCGACATCATTTGGAAGTGCATCATGTAGTGGCTTGGAGGGGCTTGATGACATTGTGAGCAGGACTGAGAGCTGGACGATGGGTGTCTGAAATCAGGAAGAGTCCATTTCGTCGTGGCGTGACACTGCGCACAGTCGTTCCCGAACAATCCGCGGTGCCGGTCTTTGGTGGAGTGGCAGCTCGCGCAATTCAACAGTACTTCCTCAGGTTGCAGATGGCTGAGGGCGAACTGCCCCGCCACGCCGGTTATTGCGTGCGCGGGGTTTCCCGGTTGTGACGAGTTGGCGGCTTCATCAAGCCAGCGTTTGATTTGTGCAATGTCGGCGCCGCCTCGCTGTGGGTCGCGTTCGAGCTGTTTGATGCCAATGCGGGCGAGTGCAACGTGATCCATCTTCGTGGTGCTCGAGACACGTCCCTGGTGTTCCAGATGGCAGGTGGAACATTCACCCATGTCGGCGTGGAAAGCGCTCGGCTGGCGTTGCAGGACGGCCAGATTGTCGGCGTGGCAAACAATGCAGTTCTTCGCCTCGACGCCTTTCACCGGCGTGTGGCAAGCGGCGCAGTTGCTTTCGAGAAAAGCATGGCCCTTTGAAAGCTCTCCCGGGGTGACCATGTGTTGCCAGGATGCGGGCGAGAGGATCGCACCCATCGTTTTGTCCCCATGACGGGAGGAGAACACGAAGAATGCGGACGCGAGCACGACGAACGTGATGACCGCGTAAAGGAGTGCTTTTCGAAGTTTCATGATGACCACGTCAGTCCGAAGTAAATGCCAGCCCAGATGTGGAGCCCTAGCAGCACATAAAAAAGCAGGGACAGAACGATGTGCAGCTTCAGCGACCAAGCGAACCAGCGCTTGAATAACTCGTGCGTGCGTACAGCGAATTCGAGGTCCGCCACGGCCTCTGCGGTGCGGGTGACTTCTCCGGTCGGCCCACCGGGTGATAGATCAATTCCCAAGTTCGCCATCGCAGCCAAGAGGAAGGGTGCCTTCGGTGGCGCGCTTTGTTCCGGTGGGAGGTTCTCGATCACGCCCCAGGCATGGTCGAGATCGCCTCGGGCCGTCTGGAGCAGGATTAACTTATCCTTTACCTCCTGATTGACATAGGTGAGCAAATAACGAACGGCATACCCGCTCACGACGACGAGCAGCATCACGGATGTTAGGGTTATGCCCAGCCAGCTTTCAAACTTATGCCCGGTGTGGATGATCGCGAGGACCGGGCCGAAGATGCCTGCATAGACGTGGATCATCATCAGCGTCTCCATGGACACATGCTTGGTGACGCGCCGGTTGATCGCGGGGATGCGTTTGACGATCGGATAGGCGAGCGGGAACAGTATGAGCACGGCCGCTGCGATGCCAAACACCGCACCCAGGCCGCTGCCCGCAAAACGTGGAGAGCTGTGGACAAGAAAGCCGAGCCAACTGAGCAACAAGACCGTCAGGGTGCCGGTGAGGACGATGCGTTCGCGTGCTTTCATGATTTCATGCCTCCACGCTGATGTAGCCCTTCGGAATGGCTTGGCAGGCGAGAATGATGCCGTTGGTCTTGTCGTCCGCGTCAAGCGAGTCGTCGACCGCCATCGTGACCTCGCCGGATGTCATCTTCACCTTGCATACGCCACAGGTGCCGACGCGGCAGGAAAACTGGATTCCGATGCTGAGTTCCTCGGAGAGTTCTAACACTGTCTGGCCATCGTGAATTTTTGACGACTTGCTGTTTTTTGAAAACGTAACAAGCGGACCCGTGGCGGCGGCACTGGGTTTCGCCGTGCTGCCGGCGGCGGCGGGGCTGGGCAAGGGGGTGCCGAAGGCCTCGGTCTTGAGTTGGCCTGGAGGTACACCCATTTCGGTGAGAAGCGCTTTTGTGGCATCCATCATCGGGACTGGGCCGCAGAGGTGGATGCGCCGCGAGGTCAGTTCGGGAACGGATTGCGCGAGCAATTCGGCAGTTAGGTGTCCGCGTGGACCTTGCCAGTCGGTCCCTTCCGGACGGGTCATCGTGACGATGACGTGCAGCTTCGGATTTTCGCGCTGAAAGGCGGCGATGGCATCCGCCAGAATGTAGTCGGCCGGAGTGCGGCAGACGTAGATGAAGTAGATGTCGCCGGGCCATGCCTGCTCCGTAAGATAACGACTGATGCTCACCATCGGTGTGATGCCAACGCCGCCGGAGATGAGGACGATGCTGTCCGCCTCGGTGCCATCAAACGTGAATTTACCGACCGGGCCACCCGCCTCGATGATGTCTCCGACCCTGAGCAGATCAACGATGTGACGCGAGACCGCGCCGCGTGGCTCGCGCCGAACGGTGAGATCGATGTGGTCGCGCTGGTTCGGCGAGGAGGAAATGGAGTAGGAGCGGTTCATTCTCGCGCCACCGATCCAGAACGCGAGATTGAGGAATTGCCCCGGAACGAAAGTGAAAGGAAGGAATCGCTCACCGGATGTAGGCAGCAGCCGAAACGTTTTCACACTCGGTGTTTCCGTGATGATGCTTCCCACGCGAAGGTGCCCGCGCCAATTCGCAGTCAAAGGCGGCGCGGTCTTTTCTGAAAGCAGATCGCTCATGGTGCAGCAGGCTTCTCAGCAGGACTGACGGGTTTGTCGGCGGACTGAGTTTTCCCTCCTGCAAGCTCAGATGCCGATCCCGGCGGCGGTGATTTTTTGTCAGCCTCGATTCGCCCGAAGAGGGCCGCAGCACGACGCATTTTGAAGAAATACATGGCGATCATCGCCAGCGCGAAAGCCACTAGCAGCACCATGGTAAATAGGTGAAATGGCGTAACACCGAACGGTTGACGCTGCGCGGACGCGGATTCGGACGAGAGATTCATTTCACGCTTAAACCACGCGAGCGCGACCTCTCGTGGCAGACGGGCTTCCGCCAAAGCTCGGCGTGCCGCAATGCCGCTCTCCAGTTGTGCCGTGCCCTCGCGCAGGCGGGTCATGGCCTCATGCATCGCGGCGTAGTCGCCCGATTGCGTTCCGGCATTGAGCGTGTCGAGCGCCTGACCTATCAACATCGCCCCCGCATGCATCCGCTCGCCCGACTGCTGTTCGACCACCAGCCTTTGTTCCGGCGTCAGTTCCGGCAGCGCCATCAGCGTGGGATAAAGTTCCTTCGGCGGC
>JAYTLO010000263.1:0-7425 GCA_043729385.1 Akkermansiaceae bacterium | reverse complement strand
ATTCGGAATCCGTCATGCTGCTTGGATAACTGGCCATGCCGAGTTTCTCCAATACATGAGTAAATTAGTACAGATTAAAATTCAGAAAAATTGTATTTTAAAGACGGCCTCTTAGTCCGCGCCGTCGCCCTGATCGCCGAGGCCAACCAGCTCGGCATCCCGCCAGAGTCGTCGATTGACCGTGCGCTGGGCATCCAGACCAAGTCATTCTTCGCCGAGGAAAAGCCCGCTGAACCCACACTGCGCGAGCAAATCATCCGCACCAACTTGCGGGCGAACTACGAGAATTTCCTCAAACTCGGCTACACCGCAGACTTCCACACCCTAGAAGCGATGAAGGCAGGCTCACTGCCCCCCATCCCTAACGGCCCGGAAGCTGGCAACAAGCCGGTCGTCGGCACCTTCATCAGCGCCACCATTTCTCCGGGGATCGAGAAGGTCATCGCCAACCTCGAAATCCGTCCGCCCCAAGCAGACACCCGCGTTCTAACCGATCTTGAAATCGCCTCGGCCAAGCAACTCGCCTACTCGATGGCGGAAGCCAAACTCATCGAAGAACCGATCCGCGATAAGATCATCAAAGCGCTGTCGAAGCCGGCGCCGTGAGAGTGGGTTTGGCAAAATAAGGAGAGTGGAATTTTTGTCCACTTGGCCGATGCGCTGCGAAGGAGCGAGCGCGAAGCTCATTTATTTCTCTTCTCATCGGCCAGGCGGACAAAAAGGTTCCCCCTTACTGGTGCAGACCACCTCTCAACCCGGCAGCAGATCCTTCACCGCGTCGCGCTCTTCTAGCAGTTCGCTGATGGTTAGATCGATCTTGCTTTGGCTAAATGCATCGACGGGGACGCCTTGGACGACTTCCCATTTGCCACCTTCTAACGTGCGGATCGGCATGGAGGCCATGAGTCCCTTGGCGATGCCGTAGGAGCCGTCCGAGCAGACAGCGACGGAATGCCAATCGCCAGCGGGCGTCGGAGTGATCAGGCTTTTCACGGTGTCCATGGCAGCATTCGCGGCGGAGGCGGCGGACGACAAGCCACGGGCTTTGATGACGGCGGCACCGCGCTGTTGGACGGTGGCGATGAATTCACCCTTGAGCCACTCGTGGTCGGTGATGACTTCCGTGGCGGGGCGACCGTCGATTTTCGCGTTAGTGAAATCGGGATACTGAGTGGCGGAGTGATTGCCCCAGATGCAGAGGTTGGTGACCTTGGACTGATGGACGCCGGCCTTCTTGGCGAGCTGGCTTTTGGCGCGATTTTCATCGAGCCGGGTCATCGCGAAAAAGCGCTCAGCGGGGATGCCGGCGGCGTTGTTCATGGCGATGAGGGCATTGGTGTTGCAAGGATTTCCGACGACGAGAATGCGAACATCCTTGGCGGCATTGCGGGCGATGGCTTGGCCTTGGCCGGTGAAGATCTTGCCATTGATTCCTAGCAGATCGGCGCGTTCCATGCCGGCCTTGCGCGGCACCGAGCCGACTAACAAACACCAGTTAGCGTCTTTGAATCCTTCATCGAGATCGGCAGTGCCGACGACTTCGTTGAGCAGCGGGAAAGCGCAGTCGTCGAGTTCCATGATCACACCTGCTAGAGCCGGCAGGCCGGGTTCGATTTCGATCAGGCGGAGATTGACCGGTTGGTCCGGGCCGAAGACGAAGCCGGAGGCGATGCGGAACAGGAGCGAGTAGCCAATCTGGCCAGCGGCACCGGTGATGGAGACGGTAATGGGAGTTTTCATAAGAACGGCGGCAGGCTATGGAGCCGAGGTGGCGGGGTCAACTGGCAAGCGAGATTGTGGAAAAGGTCACCTCAATTTGAGAAAACGAACCGCGAATGAACGCGAATGGACGCAAATAATTTGTGACTCTAAAGGCGTCCTGCAAATTTCTGATTCGTGTTCATTCGCGTCCATTCGCGGTTGAGAATTTTTTTCCGTCCTTTCTGAGAAAGGACTCGTGGGCGAGACGCCCACGCTCCTTGAATCACTGGTGCAGGTATTGCCAGATGGCGTCGAACTGCTTTTTCGCGTCGCCCTCGAGGATGTCGGTGCGCTGGGATTTTTGGTCCTGAGAGTAGCGCGGCATCTTGGTGGTGGGCGTGACGGACTGAGGATTGTCCATCCAGCGGTGGAAATATTCCTCGCGGATGCGCGGCGCGGTGAGGTTGAAATTGACGCCCTCCACCTCAAAGGCGGCGGTCGCTTTTTGATCGCCGCTGGCGTGGCAGGTGTTGCAACCAAAGCCGCCGGCGGCGACGAGGTTCTTGCCGATTTCCGCCATGGCGGGATCGACCGTCACGGTGGCTGGCTTGTTAGGTGCGAGTCCGTGGAGCCGGGAAAATCCGTTAGCAAGCTGGCTGGCGTGGGTGCTGAAGGCAGGCATCCGCATGGCAAGCCACGGCCGGGGGCGCGGCGTGGCGGTGCCAGCAATCATCGACTCGATGGCGGTGGTATGGAGCATTTCCCCCACGAACGTGAGCGGCGGGCGGGATTGATCGACGCGTTCATCGATCTTGGACAAGTGCGCGACGAGCGGCGCAGTCTCGGAATGGACGCTGGCTAACAGCGACTCGCGGCCATCGTAGGCGTGGCAGGAAGTGCAGCGAAGTGCTTCCGTTTGGCGAGTGACATACTCTGAAGATGTGTCGCGGCCGAGCGAGCTGGAGCCGGTTTTCGCGAAGGCGACCAAGGCGGCGCGGTCGTTGTCATCAAGGTTCAGATGCGGAGCCTTGCCGCGTTTTTCAGCGGGGGCGACGCAGCCGTTAGAGGTCCAGTCCTTTTTGAAAATCGCGTCCATCGGCGCGGGTGCGGTCTGCGGCGACATCGGCATTCCTGGATGGCAAACGCCGCATTGCAGGGATTCCGCGACCTTGGCACCGCGGGTGGCATCGCCGGTTGGGAACTCGCCGGCGATCTTGGTCTCCTTACCGGTGGAGGCTTGAGTGAGATACGCGGCGATGCTGTTAGCCTCGGCATCAGACAAGTTGAAGTTCGGCATCTTGGTGAATGGATTCACCGCTTCGGGCTGCTTGAGGAAGGCGACGAGGGCACCGGGAAGATACTTGGAGGCGACGTTATTGAGCGGGACGCGGGTGGCGTCGGCGACGCCCTTGTCGGGAGAATTGTGACAGGCGGCGCAGCCGAGTTCGTGGAAATGGACGCCGCCTTCTTGCGCCAATGCGGCGTCTGGCGCGGAGCCGGCGGGAGCGCCGGTTTTCATCCCTAG
Organism: Akkermansiaceae bacterium; assembly: GCA_043729385.1. Taxonomy (GTDB): domain Bacteria; phylum Verrucomicrobiota; class Verrucomicrobiia; order Verrucomicrobiales; family Akkermansiaceae; genus Luteolibacter. The sequence continues at coordinate 4,199 of JAYTLO010000263.1, read as the reverse complement.
CAGATAGGCGGCGAGATCGCTGGCTTGCTGGCGACCGGCTTCGGTCGTGGCATCCACCAGCGCGGGCATGGAAGTGGTGGGCTTGAGAGTGCTCGGCGCGGCGATCCAGCGGCGTAGCCACTCTTCATGGGTGCGGTCGCCAGTGCCGAAGAGGATGGGCGCGATCTCGGCGGTTTCAGGCATCGGGGTGGCGCCGAAGCCGCTGCCGGAGCTGTGGCATTTCACGCAGTTCTGTGTGGCGAAAATAGAGCGCCCACGACGCTGCAAGGCTGCGAGCGTGGTGGCTTCAGACGGCTCTGTCTTGAATGCGGAGGTCGGGATGGTCTGCCGGACAAATCCCACTTCTTCCCAGAACAACCGGAACGCGGCGGTGCCGTCTGGCTTGCTGCTGTAGCTGAGCTCTAACTCATGCTCGCCGGGATTGAGGCGGGTGGATTCTGAGGCTTTCCCTGCTAGATCGGACTCGCGGGTAAGCACGTCCTTACCGGCGATTTTGAGGCTGGCAGCACCATCTCCCTCGAAGGAGAAGACGAGCCGCTGGCGGCGCGGAATGACGAGCTTACCCTTCCACACGACTTGGAATGCACCGGGCGTTAGAAACGGCGTCGCCGGTTCGCCGGGCGCAAGACTGAGCGCGGGAAAACGGTCGATGCGAGAGTCTGTGGTGCCGTCTCGAGTGAAGGTCGCGGTTAGATCCGCATGGGCGGTGGCGAGGAGCAAGACTTGGAGCGAGACGCTCCAAGCATAGCCTGCGGCGTGACGCCGCAGGCACGCGGGGAAACGGTTATTTTCCATAAACTGTTCCATAGAATTCGCCCTTGATGACGTTGGCGTTCTTGTCTTCTAGGTCGTAGGTGACTTGCAGAGTCATGGCTGGCTTCATGCCGGCGAGGACGAGTTCGACCGTCTGGCCGTCGGCTAACAGCTTGGCAGACTCGATAGCGACGGTGTCGTGCTTGCGGACCTTTTGGGACTCTTTCACAAGGGCTTGTGCCTCGGCCTCCTTGTCCGGTTGATCAACGGAAAACTCGCCGGAGCCGTACTGCGGGCCGCGGACGTAGTTCCAACGCTCCGAGCTGTAGCTGGCTGCGTCCTCGGCGATTTCAGGATCGAGTTTGACAGGAAATTTCAGGCGAATGCCGGTGGCGGTGTATTCGAGTTTTTCCGGCACCGGCACGACCACCTCGCGATTGTGGCGGATGCGTTGGAAGGCGCACTCGGTGGCGGCATTCGTCTGCCAACCGCGGAAGCCAAGGAGATAGAGCGAGCTGTCTTTGTGGAAACGGGCGCGCATCGCCGACGACTGGAGGGTGATCGGCAATTTCACCACACCGCCCTGAAGAGTCTGACCGCGCGGCACGGTTAGAACCTGATAGACGGTGGATTTGCCGTATGAAAGATGGAGCAGTGTGCCGGGCGCGATCCCGAAGTTAGTGCCTTCTGGGACCCAGGCTTGTGAGCCGCCGGAGTTGTCCACCGACATCGGCAAGTAGCAGAGTGGCTCGGTGTAGGGCGCGTCTTTAAGCGATTGGCGGGAGGCCTCGGTGCCGAAAAAGACCGGAGTTTTGGCGGCGGGGACGTAGTTGATTTTGCAACACGGTTGATTAGTGCCTTCGTTCTCGCCGGTGGTTAGCTCGCCGTTAGGCCCGACGCCGAGACCGCCCGGTGCACGGAGGCCAGTAGCGACGATTTCGAGTTTTTTGCCATCCGGTGAAACCTTCATCAGAGTGCCGTTGTGCGGCAGGATCTGGTCGAAGCCCCGACCTCCACCGCGCACTGGAGAGGCCTTATTGAAATAGAAGTTTCCGGCCTTGTCAGTTTGTAGATCAAAGGCGAACTCGTGGAAGTTAGGGGTGACGATCACGTCGCGGTTGAAGACTTTGAAATGGTCGGTCTCGCCGTCTCCATTGAGGTCGATGAGCTGGGTGATCTGGTCGCGGCCGTTGACGTGGATCACGCCGTTGACGACTTTCAGCCCGAGGGTTTCAAACAGTCCCGAGGCGATGCGTTGCCATTTAAGCGTGCTCCAATTTCCCTTCAACCCGCGGACGATCCAGACATCGCCATTCCAAGAACTCAGTGCGGCGGAGTCCTCATCGATGAAGTCGAAGCCACCGAAGCGGAGGTTAGATTTCCACGGATTGTCCGTCGGCAGGGTTGCGACGTCGGTCACATACGGCGAGGTCTTGTCGGTGGAGACGACGCCCTTGGTCTCGATGATTTCCGGATAAAGCGGTGCGCCGCCGGAGATGAGTGCTTTGAAATCTGGAGCGGCGGCAGCCTTCGGTTCGGTGTCGCGGGCGAGGGCGATTTGGAACACGGCCGGGCTATCGCCCTTAGGGAATTTCGCGATCAGGCGGGCGGGATTCTTGGGATCGGCCATGAGCTTCACGCCGCCGGTGGTGGTCACGCCAAGGCCGTCGGCGGATTTAGCTTTGTCAGCACTAACCGTGAAGCTGCCTTTTTCGTCTGCCACGCCGAGGTCGAGATCATTTGCCCTAGCAGAAACCTTGAACGAGCGGGTGATCGTCGAACCCTCGCGGCTAACAAACTCCAAAATTTCCGCGCCATTCACGGTGTAGTTGAGGACGATCTTCTCGCCGTGTCGGTAGTAGCCCTTGAAATCGGCGTGCTTGAGATTTCCGAAGCTAGGAATCTCGCGCTTGTCTTCAAAGGAACCCGCAGGATCGGCCCAACCGGGTAATCCCGCTGTATTGAAAATGGGCTTCTCGTCGCTTAGGGAAACCAATTGCCCGTGCTGCCCCGTCCATGGGGTGCCGCCCCATTTCCAAGCGCCATTGTATGCGGTCACGAGGCGCAGAGTCTCGGTGTCGAAGAGCGAGTGATGTCCCTCGCCCAGATCGAGCAGGATTCCCTTCTTCGCGGCCACCCGTTTGGTTCCTTGGAAGCTGTCTTCAAAGGTGTTCGACCAGGCGGGACCGATCTTCATTTCTTCATACCACTGGGCAGATTGGGCCAAGGCGGTGGTGGCGGCGAGGCAGGCAAGATAGCGTATCATTGGCGCGAAGATACGGATCGCATTTAGCAGGTCTAGCATAGAAATACCACATATCGGTAGTTTTTGAAAATCCTGCTTTCCGGGAAATCCCGCGACCGTTCTACTTCGCGCATGATCGACATGCTGGTGCGACTTTACGATTTGCCGGATGCGGCGGAGCTCTATCAAGACGCCGCCGCCAAGGGCGTAACATTGCGGCGAGCGCGGGCGTTTGAGAAACACACCGTCGCCGCATTCGCGAAGGCAAATTTTTCAGAAAAATGGGTGAGCGAGGTGGAAGTGGCGATGAGCCGCCAGCCGGTCGCCTGCTTCATCGCCACTCGTGACAAGGAGATCATCGGCTTCGCCTGTTATGATACGACGCAGCGCGGATTTTTCGGCCCGACCGGGGTTTCGGAAAACGCCCGCGGGCTGGGGCTGGGCAAGGCACTGTTGTTTAAAGCGCTCGAAGGCTTGAGAGAAATCGGCTATGCCTACGCGATCATCGGCGGCGTGGGACCCAAGGAGTTTTACGCAAAAACCTGCGGCGCGATTGAAATTCCGGGCAGCGATCCGGGGACTTACACAGATTTGCTGCCGTGAAATAAGGCGGGTGGACCTGCGGTCAACCCTCCTTAACCGCGTGAATCCCGATCTGAAATTTCTCGCAGAGTTCCACAATCCGCTCTTTCTCTAACATCAAGGTCTTCCCCGCCTCAATCGCGATACTCCCCACCCCGGCTGCAGCGCAAGTCTCTATGGTTTGAGGGCCGATGACCGGCACATCGAAGCGGAGATCCTGGTTCGGCTTGGAGACTTTCACTAACATCACATCCTTGCCACGGCCGAGTTCGCCGCCACGCTTGATGCAGGCGTTGGTGCCCTCAAATGCCTCCGCCGCGAGGACCGTACCGTGGCGGATCACCACGCTTTGGCCGATGTCGAGCACGCTCGTTTGTTTGGCGATCCGGAAGCCGAACTCCGCGTCAGCAAGCTGGCGCTTCTTAAATACAGGCCCACAAACCGGCCCCGGTCCAGGTAGGTGATCATCGAGAAAAGTGGTGGCGGGCAGCAGCGTGATCTCGTCCTTCGCCAGTTCATCCGCGATCGCGCCGAAAATCGTTTCCGCATTTCGCTCCTGCAGCCGCGCAAACATCATCAATGCCCGCAAGTCGGTGCGCAGTTCGAAGAGATTTTTCGG
>JAYTLO010000262.1:0-34013 GCA_043729385.1 Akkermansiaceae bacterium | reverse complement strand
GCATGAGTGATTTGATGGCCTCTTACCAAGTTTGCGTCGCAGGGACCGGCAGTTATTTGCCAGAGAAAATCCTAACCAATGCCGAGCTCGCGATCCAAGTGGATACCAGCGACGAATGGATCGTTTCCCGCACCGGCATCAAGGAGCGGCGGATCGCAGCCGAAGGGGAATTCACCTCGCACATGGCGACCCACGCCGCCCGGCGGGCCTTGGAGCAAGCTGGTCTAGCAGCCGAAGATGTCGAGCTGATCATCGTCGCCACCATCACACCCGACACGCCTACTCCGGCCACCGCCTGTTACGTCCAACAGAATCTTGGCGCCCACCAAGCAGTCGCGTTCGACATTTCCGCCGCCTGCTCGGGGTTTCTCTACGCCATGAAAATCACCAAGCGGATGATTTCCGACGGCGCTTTCAAGAACGCCCTCATCATCGGCGCGGAGAAACTCTCCGCCGTCACCAACTGGGAGGATCGCTCGACCTGCGTGCTCTTCGGCGACGGGGCCGGGGCCGCCGTCCTCCGCAGGGCCGAACCGCACGAAGGCTCGATCCTCGCCACCGAGATGGGCACCGATGGAAGCCTCACTCACCTCCTCAACATTCCCGGCGGCGGCACCGCCTGCCCCATCACCGCCGCCAATGTCAACGACCACCTTTTCACCCTCACCATGATGGGCAAGGAAGTCTTCAAACACGCCGTCAACCGGATGAAGGAAGCGGCGGAAAAAGTCATCGAACGCGCCGGCTTGCAACCGCAGGACATCGCCTGCGTCATCCCCCACCAAGCGAACCTGCGGATCATTGATGCCATCGCCGACCGCCTCGCCGTGCCGAACGAGCGTGTTTTCGTGAACCTCGACAAATACGGCAACACCTCCGCCGCCGCAGTGGCCATCGCCCTGGACGAAGCCAACCGCAGCGGTACCTTCAAACGTGGCGAGCACATCGTTCTCGTCGTTTTCGGTGCCGGTCTCACATGGGCCGCCGCCGCCATCCGCTGGTGAGGCGGGGCTTTTGAGAGTTGACTGGCCCTATTCGATTCGTAGGGTTTGCACCTTCAAAGGTCGTTGTGGTTGCCTTTTAAGAGCTTCAGAAAAATGGAACGAATGAACCAAGAACCGGCACTTTGACGGATTTCCGATATGTTGATTTCCCAACCCCTTCAAAATTTTCGTTTGGATTCCAACGTGGACCAAGTGCTCGCCGTGGCGGTGGAGAAAAGCGATTTTCGAAGTGCGGAAAAGCCCCCTGCGAGTAAGCGCAAGGTGCTCATCGTCCAGGGCGACTGGGAAGCCGGAATGTCGCGGCTGGCCTTGGATTTGAAAGACGCCGGCCACCAAGTGGGCAAGGTTTTCTTCTGTGCCCCGGACGTGATTTATAAATTCCGTGGCATCCGCACCCACCTCTTCCGCCAGCCACTTGAGGACTTCGAAAATTGGCTGCGCGAGTTGATCCACCGCGAGGGTTACGACACGTTCTTTCTCTACAATCATTACCGCCCCTACAACCAAGTCGCTTGGAAAATGGCCGCCGAACTCGACCTCGGATGTTATGTTTTCGAGTTGGGATTGATCCGGCCTAACTGCGTGACTGTCTTCAGCAGGAAAACCCTCCCCTTGCCCACCCTCGCCAAGGCTTGGAGTAAGCTCATAGCCGGTGGAAATCCGCCGCGACCGGTGGAAACTCCCAAAGAACTATGCCAAGTCAGCACGCCAGCCAAGCTGTTGGCATTTTGCTCGAATTTTTTCCTCAGCCGCGTCACCTCACCGCTTTTCCCTAACTTCGTGGACCAGCGTGAGATGAAACTCTGGAGTCACTTCAAACATGGCGTCATCCATCTCTGGCGCTTCATCGAACGCGGCAGAGACAGCGAGTATGACCCGCTCTTCGCCGGGGAAATGGCCGGGACTTACTATGCCGTCCCGTTGCAAGTGCATAGTGATACGCAAATCACCATGTGCTCGGACTTCAAGTCCATCGAGCAATTCATCAAGAAGGTTGTTAGTTCGTTCGAGCGATTTGCCCCCGCCGATACGAAACTAGTATTCAAAGTCCATCCGATGGATCGGGGATATAAAGACTACATGGATCTAATCTCAGGTCTGGATCACCGCCTCGGTGGCGGAAGAATTCTGTATGTGGATCGCGTTCACCTGCCCACCCTGCTCTCCCACTCGCGTGGAGTCATCAATATCAACAGCTCAGTGGGCATTTCAGGACTCGTCCATCATGTTCCCGTGATTACTCTGGGAACTGCGGTTTACGATTTGCCGGAGCTCACCTATCAAAATGGATTGGACGCATTCTGGACGTTGGCGAAGAAGCCGCGAGGTCAGCGAGTTTCGCAGTTCATCAGTCTCTTGTTGCAGACCAGCCAGGGTCGCGGGACTCTTTCACAAAGATGCTTTGATGTGTCCAACCGCTGCCGGATTCAATGGCCCGCGCCATTTCAGAAGGAGTTTTTCTCTCCGAACTCGAACGATAGTCGTGCGGAATAGGCTGCATGACGTTCGGTTATTGCAACTATGATAACGATCACTCCGTTCGACACACGACGGGTAATCGAGATATAAAGAAAAAATGAAATCAACTCAATCGACGAACTTATTATCGGCAATATCCTTCAAACGCCACCCCATTCTGCATATGGCAAGTTTCTCAAGGTCGGGAGAAACACTTATGCTGCGTTGCCTTGATGCGCATTCTGGAATTCATGTAGTGCATCAAATTCTTGAGCCTGAACCTCCGGAGAACAGCGCCCTATACCGCCGCCTCAGGAGACATGAAAGAAAATCTATTTCCGCTACCGCGCACCGAATCCAAGCTGCAAACGTTGCGAATCGCGCCACTCTATTGTTGAAAAATGCCACTTGGACTCACCCATGGAAATTTAACGGATTCGTACTTGTACGTAATCCACTCTCTATTATTAACAGTCTCAAGGTTGCACACGATACGAAATCTCATCAATCGCGGCGGCAACTTCATATTGATCGATGGGCAAAGCAAATCGCGCCCTCCCTTCTGGATGAATTTGGCGACAAATCCTCTGTTGAGAAGGTTGCCCTTCTTTACGAAGCGAAAATGCTGACGTTGGCAACATGCGGACTTCCCATTGTCCGTTACGAGGATTTCGTTCAGTATCCTGAGATGATCATGAAAAAGCTTCTAGCGGTTCTCAAGATTCCTTGGGATGACTCGGTCCTGCGAAGCCATGAACGTTATTCGGAAGGTCAACTCGGTCATGGAAAAATTCCACTTTGGAAGCCAATACACGACGGTTCCCTGGATTCATGGAGGAATCTGCCGACCAAAGCAATTGACACCATTCTACGGATAAATGCCAAATCGATGGAAGCATTCGGTTACGAATTGCACGACGGCAATATGGTTCTTCGTAAAGGGGTTCCGAACCTAATTACTAACGATGAAAAACGAACTTTTTTCCAAAAGTTAATGCTCATTGCAAGGCGACATTCCTGATGCCTCTGATAGATCGTGCTTAAATTTATGAGCGCTCTCTTAATGTCAAAAATGCACTCTGCTCACGGTCTCGCGCGCTTCCTGCGAGGAGTTTGTCAACCGCTTCGAGAAGAGCGGTCCGGTCGATTCAGTAGAATTCGCCGCGTTTGTCGAATCCTGCCGTGTCATCTGCCGCGATCGCTTACGAGAGAAACGGCAAATCGAGAAGCTGACCCCCCATCCGCTCGAAACGAAGAGCTCCTCGCAAGATCGGTTGCGGCGGTTTAAAGAAACCTCTCGAACGCGGTCGGCAGGAAGTGAATCATCTAAGCGAGCCACTCCTCAAGCCGCCGCTGGATGCCGTTTTGATCGTTGCCGGGAATAGCGAAGCGACGCACGAAGAAGTAAAGCAACTCCCGGATGCGGCACCGGTCCGGTGTCAGATCGCCTTTCATGATCGCACGGAGTTCATTGCGGCTCTTTGCCACTTTCGCGGCATAATTATAGTCGCAAGCTCCTGCGACTACGACCGTCTTACCATGCATCAACGCTTCCAGCCCGACTCCGGAGTTAATGGTAAATACGACTTCGGCATCTTTCAATATCCCGTGGATCGAGTTATTGGAACGGACGATGTCCCCGGCAGCTTCCCATCGCTCGAGACACTCCTGCACTTTCATGCTTCGGCAAAAAGGATGGCGCTTGACCACCACCTTGGTATCGGATCCTCGATGGTGCTCCAACACACTTTCTAGCAACTCCATGCCTGACATCCAGCCCAGCTGAGCCACAACATCCGTGGAGACCTGCAAGGCCACGAAAACATATCTCCCGGATATGGGTTTGGTTTCGGTGGACTGCGAATACTTGGAAACGTTCGCGTTAACATAGCGCTCGATCATTTCCTGATGATTGTGTTCTAGAACTTCGTCTGGAACACCAGCAACGAACTGTCTGATTGCGGAATGATCTGTCGCGGTGCTGGCAAAGCCTGCAAAGCCCGATGAGTCAAAAGAGCAATACCCAGCAAGCGGCGCTTCCTGAACGTGGATCCGGGAAATATCATACAGTGCGCGGGTGTGGTAACTGATGATCCGGCTTCCCCGTGTTTTTGGGAAGCACTGCCTCCAGTCCAATTGCATTCTTGGAACGATCGCAAGATCGATCCTTTCCATAAGGATCGAGATGATATGGAAAAACGTCTGACGGATCGTCTCATGTGTCTGCTTCTCTTCCCTTGGATAATCGAAAATCGCCGGTGGTATGAACAACTCGACAACCGTCGCTCCTCCGTTCTCGGCTTCAGTTAGAAATAACGTTTTCCCCCCCATCAAAGCGGTGGTGTTGTCTGAAATTTCGTTTTCCCAAGCCGCATCCAACATCGGAAGATATCCTCCCAAATTTTTCTCCAGCCGGTCCAAACGAGATTGAACCGGTGGTAACAGATCTACTTTGCTATTTCTAGACATCTCGAGTGCAAGGCGGAGCCAACGGTTTGCAATGGCGATGGCTACCGCATCTGACAGCGTCTCTGAAGTTTCATAATAGGTTGTGCGAAGTTGCTCTATCAGCATCTCACGGGCTTCCGCAAGCTTTCGCCCAAGCTCGGGATAGTAAATTGATGCCCGGTTCAACACGGGCATATGGGCGCGCAAGAGCTTCTGCGGCAGGGCCAGAGCCTTCTCCATCGTCTGGTATCCTTGGCCGAACATCTGCTGGTCGATCTCAAAGGCAAGCCGCCTAATCGTACTGTATCCCGGCTTAAGCAGCTCGGCGATCCGCAGGTGGGTATGGGCCGCATCTATATTGAGATTGTCACGATGGATGGCAGAAAGCTTGATATGGATCTGCGGCTCGTTAGCAGCGACGCGCTGCCCAAGCATTAAGGTCTGGAACGCGGCGCGATGATCTCCTTGTTTCCCCTGGACATGGGCTAACATGAGATAATACCACCTCGACCGTTTGAATAAATATCGCAAGGTGCCGAATCCACCGGGGTGCGAAGCCATGAGGATGAACCATGCGACAAACCGCTCGTTGACGCGTGGATGCTTGAGCACATTTGCCAGCTGACTCTTCAAAAGACTTAAGGGACTTCGCATTCTATTCTCTGAAAATCGAGTTCATCGACGATTCCACGATCGCGTGGCAGTCGCCCTCTTCCGGAATGGTGACGACTCGGCTTTCCTTCATCTCTTCGCTTCCGCTAAACGGAGCTTGGCAGAAGATGAGATCGAAAAAACCGTCGAATTTGCGCATCCGCTCCTTGGGCCAAACTACGACCGGAACACCGGCATCCGTGAATACGGACTCCTCGATTTCAAAGATGGGATGGGTCCGGGTGAAGCGCCGCTTCTTCCGCCGCCCAATCACGATGCAACCGTTCTCAATGCTACGTGCAGTTTCGAGGACGCGGGCGACCTCCGCAGAGTTCCAGCAGATGAACCCACAACTGGGCCGACTGCGGGAAGGGACGTTCGCCGCAGTCGTTAAATCGGAAGGGGGGCAATCTGGCATGGTCGGGTGTCAGAAATTTAGGGCTGCGGCACTTCGGCTCGAATCTCCATTGAATCGACACCGGTTCCGCCTAACTGGACGGATGGTGATACACGCCCGATGGCCTCGCAAGGCGGGATTTACCCAGAGAGGCAGAATCGGAAGGCGCTGCGGGTGGAGGTTCAAAAAGTTCAGAATGATTTGGGTCATCAAACACTCGATTCACCACCGCGCCGACTGAAGGACGGAGATCGGTCTGGATTTCTGAATGTGACTGGCTGCCGGGTTGAAATTGAAGGTGTGGACATTTTTGTCCACATGCCGATGCGCAGCGAACGAGGTGTGCGATGCTTTACGCTTTCTCCGCTCATCGTCCGCGCAGACAAAGGGTGAAACAGCCGGGGGTGGTCATATAAGCGAGTCTTCTTGCGCGACCGCTCACGGCGCGATGCTATCTGGTAAATCAAAGTTCACCCGCATTTCGGCGTAGAGCCGGACGTATTCGGCGATGAGTCGGGCGGCGAACTCAGCGCGGCCTTGGCGGGTGTGGCCCTCCGGCTTGGCGTGGATGGGGTTGCCGACGTGGACCCAGAGCCGTCCACGTTTCGCAGGCAACCAGGGGCCGAGTCGTGCAAGGCGATCTGTGCCTAACACGATGACCGGCAGCACTGGCCGACCCGAGCGTGCGGCTAACAGACAGACGCCGTGCTTGATGGCGGCTCCGCGCAGGACGGATTTAGTGCCGGACATCAGTTCACCTTCTGGGAAAATCCCGACGGCCTCGCCGCGCTCGAGGCGGCGCAGACCTTCGCGGATCGTCGGTAACGCGTGACCCCTGCGGTCCACTTGGAACGCGCCGCCCTGATAGAGGACGCGGCGCATGAACCATTGCTGATAGAACTCGCTCCGCGAGACCCAACTGATCCTCCGCCGCAGCACCGCGCTGATGACGATGGGATCGAGATGACTCACATGGCTCACAGCGATCAGCACGCCGCCGTGGTCGGCCACCGTTTGCAGCCCGTTGCTGCGCACCCGCATCGTGAATCCGAAAATACCGAGCCACAGCCAGCGGCAGACATCGTAGAAATGCCCCGGCGGTTTCGAGCGGGGGTATGCCCGGAGCTTGCCGCCGGGCGACGTCGATTTAGAAATCATGCTGAAATTTTCCGATCCACTTTCGGCGAATTGTGAGGGGCGGAGTTAAATCGGCAAGCTTTCCCACTGGGGGCGCGTATGGCTGGCGGCTCAGGTCGGAAGAATTCTTGCTCTTCACCTTTTCTAAAGGTTCAGACGGCTAGGGTTCCACCAGATTTGCCATGAGACTCACCTATTATTATTTTCTATCCGCCATCGTCCTCAGTGGGTTGGGTGGCTGCGGGCCAAATGCCACCGTCACTCATGGCAAGATTTCACTGCCGGCGGATTGGAAAAACGCCGGCCATTTCCCGGTCGCCTCGCCGTCGCGTGACTTGTCGCGCTGGTGGGCTCGCTTCGAGGATCCCACGCTCAACCGCCTCATCGCAGACTCCTTGGCAAACAGTCCGGACATGGCTTCCGCCGCCGCCAGGATCAAGCAATCGCGCGCCCAGCGGAATGGCGAAGCCGCGTCGCTCTTCCCGTCGTTAGGCGGATCCGCATCTACAAATAACAGCGCCTCCAAACGCGACGACGCTGATAGAATCACCGACAGCAACTACGTCGCAGGACTCAATGCATCGTGGGAGGTGGATCTCTTCGGCAAACGCCGCAGCTCGGTGGGAGCTGCGGCCGCGCAGTTAGGTGCCACTGAGGAAAATTTCCACTCCGTCCAAGCCGCCCTCGCCTCGGAAATCGCCATTGCTTACACCAACTTGCGAGTGGACCAGGCCAGCCTCCAAGTGCTCCGCCGCACGATCAAGACCCGCGAGGAAACCAACCAGCTTGCAAGTTGGCGCACTCAGTCTGGCGAGGCGGATTCGCTCGATTCCAGCCAAGCGCTCACCAGCTTGGAGCAAGCGCGCTCCGCCGTTCCCTCGCTGCTTCAAGCCATCGCCCAGAATCAAAATCTGTTAGCCCTGCTTGCGGGCAAGACTCCCGGCAGCCTCGACGGTCTGCTGGCCTCGGGAAAGCAAGCCATCCCCAATCCCGCGCGCAGTCTAGCGGTCGGAATTCCCGCCGACACACTGCGCCAGCGGCCCGATGTTAGAGTCGCCGGTTATCAGCTGCTTGCCGCCGCCGCCAGCACGCGCGCCGCAGTTGCCGAGCGCTATCCCTCGCTCAATCTCTCAGGCTCGCTCGGCCTCAACGCGCTGAGCACGGGCAAGCTCTTCAACCCGGAAACCACCGCTGCCCGCTTTGCCGCCGGCATCACCAGCCCGATCTTTGACGCTGGTCGCATCCGCTCTAACATCGAAGCCCAGAGCGCCGCCGAAGAGCAAGCCTATCAGACGTACCGCTCCACCGTTCTAACCGCTTTGTCCGAGGTGGAGGATTCGCTCATCGCCTGCCGCCGCACGGGCGAGCGACTCGCAATCCTTGAAAAAGCCACCGTCTCCGCCCGCGAAGCCGCGCTGCTCGCCCAGCAGCGCTATGAGGCAGGCATCACCGATATTCTAACCGTCCTCGATTCCCAGCGCACGCTGCTAGGCCTGGAAGACAGCCTTTTCAACGTCCGTGCCAGCCGGACCATCGCCTACATTCAGCTCTACAAAGCCCTCGGTGGCGGCTGGTCGTGAGTCGGTTTTCCCCTCATCTATCAAATTCAATGTCATCGCCCGATTCATCACAAGATCTCGCCACCATCGTCGCCAGCGGAGCCTCGCGCCCAGTTAGGAAATGGATTTTTATCACCCTCGCCATCGCCCTGATCGGTGCCGCCGCCTGGTACTTTTGGGGGCGCAACAAAGGTGAAGAAGAGAAGGTGAACTATCAGACGGAGGAGGCCAAGATCGGTCGCATCTCGCTCATCGTCACCGCTGCGGGGAACTTGGCACCGACCAATCAAATCATCGTCGGCAGCGAACTCTCCGGCACCGCGAAGGAAGTGTTAGTGGACACCAACGATCAGGTGAAAAAGGGCCAAACCCTCGCCAAGCTCGATACCTCCAAGCTCGACCAGCAGACCGAACGCAGCCGCGCCGCCCTACTCGCCGCCAAGGCCCGAGTCAGCCAAGCAGAGGCCACTCTAGCAGAAAGCAAGGCCGCGCTCGCTCGCCAAGAAGAACTCTTGGAACTCAGCGGCGGGAAAACTCCCTCGCGAGCTGCCATGGATACCTCCCGCGCCACGCTCGCTCGCGCCCAAGCGGATTTGGGCAGCGCTCAAGCGTCCGTCACCGGAGCAGGCGCGGACGTCCGCGCCTTTGAAAGCGACCTCGCGAAAACCATCATCCGCTCGCCCGTCGATGGCATCGTCCTCGCGCGCTCCATCGAAGTCGGCCAGACTGTCGCCGCCTCCTTCACGGCTCCCACGCTTTTCACCATCGCCGAGGATTTGAAAAAAATGGAGCTGCTAGTGAATGTTTCCGAGGCCGACATCGGGCGCATTGATGTCGGCCAGACCGCGACCTTCAGCGTCGATGCTTGGCCGAGCCGCAGCTACACAGCGAAGGTGAAAAAAGTGGCGTTCGGAGCCGTGGGAACGGGCACCACCGCCAAGGAAGGCTCCTCCTCTAGCAACGCCGTGGTCACCTACAGCACCGAGTTAGAGGTGACTAACGAAGACCTTTCCCTACGCCCCGGCATGACCGCCACCGTGGACATCGCCATCGTGGACAAGCAGGACATCCTCGTCGTTCCGAATTCCGCGCTCCGCTTTGATCCCGAGGTCGCCGCCTCTGTCGGCAAGCCGGACGCCACCAAGAAAACCCTTGTCCAGAGCCTTTCCCCCGGCGGAGGCAGGCGCTGGCGCGGCACTCCGCCACCCAAGGCGGGTTCATCGGCTTCCACGCCCAAGGTCTGGAAGCTCGATAATGGCGAGCCTTCGGAAATCAAAGTCACTCTCGGCATCACCGATGGCCGTATGACGGAAATCACCGGCGAAGGGCTGGCCGCAGGCACTCCCCTCATCATCAGCATTAAGCCACCGAAGCCCGAATGACTGCGGAAAAGCTCATCCAGTTGCAAGGTCTCACCAAGCGTTACGGCACGGGCGACGCCGCATTCCTCGCCCTGCGCGGAGTGGATCTAACCATTGATCGCGGGGAATTCGTCGCCGTCATGGGTCCGAGCGGCTCGGGGAAATCCACACTCATGAATTTGTTAGGCTGCCTCGACACGCCCACCGCCGGCTCCTATCTCTTCAAGGGAATCGCAGTGGAAGGCCTCAACAAAGACCAGCGCTCGCTGCTCCGCCGCCACGCGCTGGGATTCATTTTCCAAGGCTTCAACCTACTCGCCCGCACCTCGGCGCTCGAGAATGTGGAACTCCCGCTGCTCTATCGCGGCTACTCCAGGAAACAACGCCACGAGATGGCCCGTGAGGCGCTGGCCCAAGTCAATCTGTCGGACAAGGAGCGCAACACCCCCGCTGAGCTTTCCGGTGGCCAGCAGCAGCGCGTCGCCATTGCCCGCGCCATCGTCACCAAGCCGGACACCCTTTTCGCCGATGAGCCGACCGGCAATCTCGATTCCACAACCACCCTCGAGATCATGGAACTCCTCCGCAGGCTCAACACCGACCGCGGCATTTCCATCATCATGGTCACTCACGAAACTGAAGTCGCCGCCTGCGCCCGCCGCATCATCCACGTCCGGGACGGGCTGATCTCGTCGGATACGACGAATTGAGGAGTTATTGGTTAATGGCTATAGGGTCAGAACCTCTTACGCTTCCTCGGCTCACCACTAACTCTTCCACTCATAACTACTAACAAATAACTATTAACTACCAAAGTGATCTTCAACGCCCTGCTCATCGCCGTTAGGGAAATCCGGCGAAATCTAACACGCTCGTTTCTCACCGTGATCGGGATCGTCATCGGTGTGGCCGCCGTCATCACCATGGTCACGCTCGGCCGCGGTGCGACTGAGATGGTGAAACAAAACATTTCCAAGATGGGAAACAACCTGCTGGTCCTCCGCCCCGGCCAAGGCTGGGGTAGAAGCGGCGCTCCGCAATTCAGCCTCCAAGATGTCGATGCCATCCGCGATCAGCTTCCTGGCATCGCTTCGGTCGCGCCCCTCGTCTCTAACAACACCACAGTCGTCTATCAGGAAGAAAGCCGCACCTACGACGTGCAGGGCACCACACCTAACTATTTCACCATCGCAAACTGGACCGTCGGCATGGGCCGATTTTTCACCGACGTAGAAGTGGCCGAGTCCACACCCGTCTGCGTCATCGGGGAAACCATCCGCAAGGAACTCTTCGGCGCAGGGGTGGACCCCGTGGGCAGCAAGATCCGGGTCAAAAGCATGACACTCGAAGTCATCGGCGTCACGGCGCCGAAGGGCCAAGGCGGCTTCGGTGACGACCTAGACGACAACTTAATCACCCCGTATACCACCATCATTCACCGCCTCTCGGGTCGCCAAGGCGGGAAGAGTTTTAATCAAATCATGATCTCCGGGGAGCAGGATTTTCCCAGCGCCTACATCGTGGCGGACGTCGCCGCGCTCATGCGCGAGCGCCGCAAGATCACTGCCAATGAGGACGACAACTTCAACGTCTTCGACTCACAACAACTCGCCGAAGTGATCAGCTCCAGCACCAAAGTGATGACCTCGCTGTTAGGCGCGGTGGCCGGCGTCAGTCTGCTCGTCGGCGGCATCGGGATTATGAACATCATGTTAGTTTCCGTCACCGAGCGCACTCGCGAAATTGGCATTCGACTCGCCATCGGCGCACGAGCCCGCGAGGTCTTATTACAATTCTTGGTGGAAGCCGTCACCCTGTCCTGCATCGGCGGAGTCACCGGCATCGCCCTCGCATACGGCCTTTGCACCATGCTGGCCAAAGTCGTCGGCGCGCCCTTCCTGTTTGATCCCAAGATAAATATAGTTGCCTTCATTTTCTCCGCCGCCATCGGCATCATCTTCGGCTTTATGCCCGCCCGCCGTGCCGCCGGGCTAGATCCGATTGATGCGCTAAGACATGAGTGAATTGAGAGTTGATAGTAAAATTTACAAACGGACCGCGGGATCTATCCCGGCTTTCATTCATTCATCAAATTTCTTCCCATCAACTATCAACCATCCACCATCAACTCTCTTCCCCATGCGCCTGCTCATCATCGAAGACGACCCTCTCCTGCTCCGCAGCCTCACGGCTGGCTTGCGGGAGGAGAACTACGCCGTCGATACCGCAAGCGATGGCGAGGCCGGTCTATTTAAAGCCACGGAGTTCGACTACGACTGCATCATCCTTGATGGCATGTTACCGGTCTTCGATGGCTGGGAAGTGCTCCGCCGCTTGCGTCCACTCAAGGCCACTCCGGTGCTCATGCTCACTGCTCGCGATGCCGTGCCGGACCGCATCCGCGGCCTCGACGCCGGCGCGGATGATTATTTAACGAAACCCTTCGATAGTGATGAGTTGCTCGCCCGCATCCGCGCGCTGATCCGCCGCAGTTCCGGCCAAGCATCCAGTCTGATAGAGATAGGTGATGTCATGATCGACACTGCCGCCCGCACCGTGGTTCACAATGGTCTAGAAATTTTACTAACCGCCCGCGAATATGCACTCGTGGAGTACTTAGCACTGCACCGCGGCCATGTGGTGAGCCGCAGCGAACTCTACCAACATCTATTCGACGAGGACGACGACACGCTCTCCAATCTGCTGGACGTCCACGTTTCTAACATTCGTAAAAAGCTCAGTCCCGAGTTTATCACCACCCGCCGCGGGCACGGCTATTCCATCGAATGAACCATCTCTTCCACTCCGTCCGTTGGCGGCTGCAGTTATGGCATGCGCTTATTCTCATGGGTGTCATCGTCGCGCTATGCATCCTCGCCTATCGGCTTGCGGCCAAGGATCGGCGGGAGCGGATTGATCGGGAGTTAGAGTCCTTCGAGCGGGCATTCATGAAGAGCTTCTGGGAATTTCCCTCGCAAAAAAAGCGGGATGATCGCCCGCCGACCACCAGCGAGATTCGCGAGCGATTCCTCAGCATCGATGACGGCTCAAAGTTCCCGTTAGAGATGCGCGATCTGTTCGACCCCGATGCCTCGGAGAGCACCTACCTCTCCTTCTGGGACGGCAGTTGCCAGACCCTTTTCCGTTCTGCAAATACCCCGGAAAGTCTGGGGTTTCCCAAGCTGCCTGCGAATCTCGATCAACTCACGCGGATGCGCGGAAACTACCGCGAACTCGTCCACGGCGGACCGCGCGGCTTCCGAGTCGTCGTCGGCCGCGACATTTCCGCAGACCGCGCGGCCCTCGTCCGCCTCGGTTGGCAAATCTCCGCGAGTGGTGCGCTTCTGTGGTTGTTAGGCCTGCTCGGCGGCTGGTGGCTGGCGGGACGAGCGATCCAGCCGATCGAGGCAATCAGCCAAACCGCCTCCCGCATCGCCGGTGGTAAACTCTCAGAACGCATCGACATCGCGGACACCGACAATGAGCTGAGCCGCCTGAGCCAAGTGCTCAACGAAACCTTCGACCGACTCGCCGCCGCCATCCTGCGGCAGCGTGAATTCACTGCCGACGCTTCGCACGAACTCCGCACGCCTCTAACCGTCATCCTCTCGGAAACCTCGCGCGGCCTAAAGCGTGACCGCACGGCGGACGAATACCGGGAAATTATTTCTAACTGCAACCACGCTGCCACCCGGATGAGAACGCTCGTCGAGTCGCTGCTACTGTTAGCCCGCCAAGATGGCAGTCCAGAGGTCCATCGCGAAACGGTCGATCTATCAGTGATCGTCGCCGACTCGATCCAGCTGCTCCAGCCACTCGCCGATCAGCACCAGATCCGGCTCATGACCAGCCTCCAAACCGCCCGCTGCTTGGCCGATCCTAACGCTCTATCCATCGTCGTCGGCAACCTGATTTCCAACGCCATCCTCCACCAGCCACCCGGCGGCGAGGCGACTGTTAGCGTCCATTCTAACGACAGCGTGGTGATTCTCGAAGTCGCCGATCGCGGTCCGGGCATCTCCGCCGACCACCTGCCACGCTTGTTTGATCGCTTCTATCGGGTCGATCCCGCACGCGGGCCGGCGAGCGGCCACTCGGGACTCGGCCTCGCCATCGTCCGAGCGATTTTAGAAAATCATCAAGTGAGCGTGGAAGTCGAGAGCCCACCCGGCGAGGGCGCGACCTTCCGTGTGACGCTGCCTGCTCTCGGGACGTGACACGCCGTCGCCGGCTGCCATCCTCGCTCGCGTGAGTCCTATCACCATTGCCGCCGTCAAAGAACAAGCCGGAGAAATCCCAATCGTCGCCGCGATCCACGCCCAGCTCCAGTCGCGCGCCATCCGCACGACCAAGGGCGGCAAGCCGTATTTCGAACTGGTGTTCGCCGACGCCACCGGAAATTTTTCGATCAAAATTTGGTCGGACGCACCGATGCATGATGCCGCCGAGAAACTCGCGGAGAACGCCGTCGTCCGGCTCGAAGCCGAGTGGACTCAGAACCAATACGGCGTGAACCCGAACCACCTCGCGTGGTTCAGTCTCGATGAGAATGCGATTGCCGATTTTCTAGCAGGCGACCCCGAGACCCGGGAAAAGCAGGACCGCGACTTCGCGGAAATCCGGCGGCTCTGCGATTCACTAGCAGACCCACGGCTGCACGCGCTGTGCGCCCATTTTCTAACGAGCCTCGGTGACCGTTTCCGCCGCACCGCTGCCGCGAAAAAGAACCACCACGCCCGCCGCGGTGGCCTCGTCGAGCACGTTTCCCAGATGATGCGCTCCGCCGAGGTGTTGTGCCCGGTTTATCCAGAACTCAACCGCGACTTGATGCTGGCCGGCGTCCTCTTCCACGACTGCGGCAAGCTCTGGGAAAACTCCTACCCGGAAGACGGCTTCGCCCAGATCCACAGCATCCACGGTGAAATGTTAGGACATATCCCGCTCGGCATCGAACTCGTTAACAAGCTCTGGAACGACCTGCTAGACAGTGTAGGAGCTGACGAGTGGAAAGCCCTCAAGCCCTCCACCGAGATGACCCGCCTGCATTTACTCCATCTGATAGGCAGCCACCACGGGCAGTACGAATTCGGCTCGCCCGTCCTCCCGCGCACACCCGAGGCCATCGCACTCCACTACATCGACAACCTTGATGCGAAGATGGAAATGCTGCGCGACGCCTACGCCCAAGCCAACGAAATCGCCCCCGGCATCTACGACCGCGTCTTCCCGCTACCGACGAATCTCGTGCGCCCACTGGCGAGTTTCATCCCGCCGCCCGCGCCGAAAGTAGAGATTTCGCCTGAGGATGATGGCCCCGCTAACGAGCCTTGAGATGGGGTGGGAGGATAGGTTTATTTCCGGAAAGTTGTTAGTCCCAGATCTCCGCCCTTGCTGACCTCATTCTTGACGGTATGCACGATCCAAAGTAGATGCATACTCATGAAGACGCGAGTCACGATCACACTCGACCCCGAGGTTCAACGCCTCGCCAAGCAGAAGACTCGGAGGAAACACACGACGGTTTCAGGTTTGATTGAACCGCTGCTCCAGTCGGCAACCTCTACGAAGAACGATGATCGGGTCGCCGGTATGACGGGAATCGCCAGCCTCCGGGATTCCGTGCCAAGCGCGGACTCGCTGTCCGATACCCTGACCGCCAAATATATCCGGTGATGAGGGTTCTTCTCGATGCAGACATTGGGGATCCCTGCCAAGCCCCCGCAGCATTTGCTTGGGGAGCGGACCTCATCGTCGCTCGCAACCTCCCAGACTCCAAACACTCTGCGGTGCTAGCCATCTCTCCTGCTGAATTTCTGAAGCGGCTATAATAAGCGCGCCACCTCTTTATTAACATATAACTACTAACTTCTAACATTACAGATGCATCCCTTCCTCGCCCCAGATTTCCACATCCGCTGGTCCACTCTCGTCCCTGAAGCTGTTGAGCCGGACATCCGCCATGCCCTCGAAATCGCGAGGGCTAACATTGAGGCGATTTGCGCCCAAGAGCCAGCCGCCGCGAACTACGAATCCACGTTCCTTGCGTATGAAAACGCGAGTGAAAAACTCAACGACGCCTGGGGTCGGCTCAACCATCTCGACTCTGTTAGTGATAATCCGGCCCAGCGTGAAGCGCTCGGCAAGATGCTTCCCGAGGTCACGGACTTCTACTCGTCACTCGCGCTGAATGAGCGCCTGTGGGCGGTGATCAAGGCGGTGGGCGAAGGCACGGAGATCAAATCGCTGTCTCCGGTCCAACAGCGATTTGTGGATGAAACGCTTGCCGATTTCCGCAACTCCGGAGCGGATCTAGCGGCTGATAAAAAGGAGCGCATCGCAGCCATCGAGGCCGAGCTTTCCAAGATCACCCAGCAATTTTCCGAGCACGTCCTCGACTCGACGAACGCCTGGGAACTCGTCATCACCGACGAGTCGAAACTCGCGGGTTTGCCGGATTCCGCCAAGGCCGGAGCCGCAGCGAACGCCCGTGCGAAGGGCCATGACAACGCGTGGCGCTTCACCCTGCAACATCCGTCGATGTTGCCGATCATGAAGCACCTGCACGATGACTCGATCCGCCGCCAAGTCTGGGAGGCGGCCTCGCAAGTCGGAGCCACCGGCAAGTTCGACAACACCGCGCTGGTTTGGCAAATTCTCACGCTCCGCCAGGAAAAGGCCGCCATCCTCGGCCACGAGCATTTCGCGGATCTATCCTTGCTGCGGAGCATGGCAAAAACCGGCGACACCGCGCTTCGTTTCATCGAAAACCTGCACGCCCGCATCCGCCCCGCATTCCTTGCCGAGCACCTGCAACTCCGCCAATACAAAGCCGCCAAATCCGGCCAACCCGTCACCCTTCTCGAGCCGTGGGAAGTCGGCTATTGGGCAGAAAAGCAACGCCAGGAAAACTACGATTTCGACGAAGAAGCACTGCGCCCGTATTTCTCGGTCGATGGCGTGATGGCCGGCATGTTTGAAATCGCCTCGCGCCTTTTCGGCATCACCATCCGTGATTTAGAAACGGTCTTCCTCGAACCTTCTTCCTCTCAACCAGCAGTCCCCAACTCTCAACTCGTCGAGACCTGGCATCCCGAGTGCAAGTTTTACGAAATCCATGACTCGAAAACCGCGGCCCATCTCGGCTCGTTTTACGCCGACTGGCACCCGCGCGAATCCAAACATGCCGGCGCCTGGATGAACTCGCTCCACACCGGCGCACTCGGCGAGCCGCACCTCGGTCTGATCATCGGCAACATGAGCCCGCCCGTGGATGGCAAGCCCGCGCTCATCACTCACCGCGAAGTCGAGACGATTTTCCATGAGTTCGGCCACCTGCTTCACGGCCTGCTCAGCGAAGTGGCGGTGCGTTCCCTCGCTGGCACCAACGTCCCCCGCGACTATGTCGAACTCCCGTCACAGATCATGGAAAACTTCTGTTGGGACCGCCAAGCGCTCGATCTCTTTGCCCGCCATTTCGAGACCGACGAGTCGATTCCTGAGACGCTTTTCGTCAAAATGCTAGCGGCCAAGAACTACCTCAGCGCGTCCGGCTTCATGGTCCAACTCGGCCAAGCCAAGTTCGATCTCGAACTCCACACCCGACTTGACGACTACATCGGCACCGACCTCGATGTCGTCGATCGACAAGTCCTAGCCGACTATCACGCACCGCTCAAAACGCCCCCGCCCACCATCATGCGTCGCTTCGGCCACCTGTTCAATTATCCCACCGGCTACGCCGCAAACTACTATTCCTACAAATGGGCCGAGGTGCTCGACGCCGACGCCTTCACCCGCTTTCAACAAGATGGCGTGCTCAACGCGGAAACCGGCGCCGCCTTCCGCGAGCACATCCTCAGCAAAGGCAACTCCGCCCCGGCCGACGAACTCTACCGCCGCTTCATGGGCCGCGATCCAGATCAAGAACCACTCCTCGTCCGCGCGGGCTTGGCCTAAGAGACCAACCTCGGGTCCGGCTGAAACCGCCGCGCTTCTCCTATCAGAATCTCGGAAAATCGCGGATGCGCTGGGCTGAGCAGGTAGTTCCACTCGCCCGGCGTGACCACGGAAGGCACTTCTAACACGGCGGTCCGCATCGAGCGCAGCCAGTTGTCTCCCACCATTTGCGAGGAGGAGTTCGTCTCGTCGCTCAGCCAGCCGGGGGCAAGTTGGTCAGGGTTCACCTGCTCCACGCAGTCCCCTGGGATTTCCAGCGGGATCCATGAGAACAAGCGCGCGAATGCATCTGGATCCTCCAAATGCACCAGCACTTCGAGCGTCGCTAAACTCAGCGAGGATGACGTGTAAACCATTGGCTGGCCTGGCGAATTCCAGCGCCCGCCACTCAGTCGTGCCCCCTCGCCGCTGAAGGCCGTCCCGACATAGCACGTTTTGCAAAGCCGGAACGCCCGGATCATGAGAAAACTCCGTGTTCAAGCCGGCCTAACAACGCTTCCACTTCACGCGCACCCATTTCCGTGTCACAGCAGCGCAAGGGTGTTAGACCGCCAAGCGCGCGCTTGGGTTGAGTCATCCAGCGGCGGGCGGATTGCTTATCTTCCAGCACATCCAGCGCCTTTTGCACCACCGATCCCACACGCAAGAGCCGCTCGGACTCATCCGGTTTGAAGCGTTCCGTCCGCCGAGCCAAGGTGCGGTTAGGGATTCCCAAAATGTCCGCAAGCTCTTCCGCAGAAACGCCCAGATCGCCCCGGATGCGCTCGAAAGCTTCGCGCGGCACGCCTTGCCGCAGAGCCTCCCGGACTTGGGTGAGAGTGCTGCCCGCCTTGGCGGAAGTTGTCACGCCGAGTTGTTGGAGGACGGTCAACCAATGGTCAATCACCTCCACCACGGCTGGCATCGGAGTGGCCCGGTAAACCGCGACGGGCGATTCCAAACGGGAGCTTAGCTTTCCCTGAGGATCATGATCGCCGTCAGATAATGTAGTTGAATCTGCCATACGGCTTTAAATATATGCCAAATGGCTGAACCCACAAGCATTTTCGCCATTTTTCTCACCCTGTTTCTGTCTTGTTTGAAAATCAGGGGTGTCAAATGATCCCCGGCGGATGTTCAGGGACTTCTCATTCACCGCCGTGGTTGCTGGTTTCGTGGCGGTATTGGTGGGATTCACCAGTTCGGTAGCGGTGCTGTTTCAAGCAACCCAAAATCTATCGGCTACGCCGGCGCAAACGGCCTCGTGGTTATGGGCGCTTGGCATTGGCATGGCCGTGACGAGCATCGTTCTCTCAAGAATCTATCGCCAGCCAATCCTCATCGCGTGGTCCACTCCCGGTGCAGCGGTGATCGCAAGCGCGGCGGCGGAAGGTCACCTCACGCTGCCGCAAGCGACCGGCGCTTTCATGGTCTGTGCGGTGATGATCATCCTCGCGGGATTCACTGGCGGCTTTGAAAAAATCATGAACCGGCTGCCATTACCACTGGCGTCCGCGTTGTTAGCCGGGGTGCTTTCTAAATTCGCGCTAGATGCCTTCGCCGCCACTCCCTCCAACCCGGCGATGATCCTCCCGATGTTTGGCGCCTATCTGCTAGGAAGGAGTTTCTGGCCACGCTCGAATGTGCCGGTCATCTTGGTGTTAGGAGTGACGATTGCCGTGTTCCAAGGCCGCTTCCCTGGCGGTGCGGTGTCGCTGGAAATCACCAAGCCGGTGTGGGTCACGCCGGAGTTTTCTCTGCGGACGCTGATCGGTGTGGCACTGCCGCTTTTCATCGTCACCATGGCTTCGCAAAATCTCCCCGGAGTGGCGGTGTTCCGGGCGAACGGCTATCAGCCGCCGATTTCGAAAATCATCGGCTGGTCGGGAGTTGCCAATCTGCTAGTTGCCCCGTTCGGCGGTTACACGCTGAATCTAGCGGCGATCACGGTCGCGTTTTGTATGGGGCCGGAAGCCCATCCCGATCCGGGAAAACGTTATGTTGCGGCGATGTCCGCAGGATTCTTCTACGGGATGATCGGCGTGTTCGGCGCGACGATCGTGGGGCTGTTCGCGGCATTTCCGCATGAGCTCGTCCTCGCGGTAGCGGGACTCGCCCTGCTCGGGACCATCGCGAGCGGCCTAGCTTCTGCCACGGGCGACGAGCGTTACCGAGAGGCAGCCGTCATCAGTTATTTTGTGGTGCTGTCTGGGATCTCGTTCGGCGGGATCGGCTCCGCGTTTTGGGGAATCGTCGCGGGGCTGGTGACTGTAGGTGTTAGAAAAATTGGAACAGTCTGCCATCGCTGATAGATTCGATTCCGCTAAATGATGAGGTGGTAGCTCGCCCTTGCGTTGGGCGGCGGACGCTGTCTAGGCTGCGCCTATGCCCTCCGAGACCCGCACCCGCTTTTTTCACACCGGCAGCCATGCCGAACCGGTGAGGCTGCGCGACGGAGGGTTGCTGCCGGGAATCACGCTCGCCTACGAGACATGGGGCGAGCTAAACGCGGACCGTAGTAATGCCATTCTCCTGTTTCACGCGTTGTCCGGTTCCCATCACGCAGTGGGGATCAATCCTGGCATCGAAGGCGTCGGCGAGTTATGGCAACCCGAGATGCACGACGGTTGGTGGGAAAACATGATCGGGCCTGGCAAGGCTGTGGATACCAACAAGTATTTCGTCATTTGCGCGAACTATCTCGGCGGCTGTTATGGCAGCAGCGGACCCGCCTCTGTGAACCCGCTAACAGGCAAACCGTGGGGTGCGTCCTTCCCCGCCGTGTCTGCGGCGGATCAGGTGGAGGTGTTCAGTTACCTGCTAGATAACCTCGGGATTTCCGCGCTTCATGCAGTGGTAGGCCCGTCGGTCGGCGGCTTGGTGGCCATGACCTTCGCCACGCGGTTTGCCAACCGGGTTAGAAATGTCATCGTCATTGCTTCAGGTTTTAAAACGACGGTTCTCAACCGCCTGATTTTGTTCGAGCAAATCCTCGCGATTGAGAACGACCCCCATTTCAACGGCGGAAACTATTATGACGGCGCGGCACCGCTGTACGGCCTCGTCCTCGCCCGCATGATCTCTCACAAGACCTTCGTCCACCTAGACTCCATCGAGCGGCGGGCGCGGCAGGACGTGGTGCAACCGGACGATGTCCTTGCTTGGTACCGCGTGCGGGACCAGTTCCAGAGTTATATGTTACATCAGGGGAAAAAATTCGTGAAACGCTTCGATGCAAACACCTATCTCCGGATCATCGACATGTGGTCGCGCTATGATGCCACTCACGAAGGCGACGCAGAATCTCCCGCCGATTTGCTTGAGCGGGCGAAACTTGCCGGCCAGCGTTGGTTGGTCTTCTCCATCGATTCAGACTTCTGTTTCTATCCAGAGGAACAGGCGGAACTGGTTAAATATTTGGAAGAAGCCAAAGTGGATGTCATGCACATCATCGTGCATTCCGATAAGGGGCACGATTCGTTCCTCCTAGAGCCGGATTTATACACTCCCCATATCTCGTGGGTGTTGGGGAAATGATGCTATTGATCCTGCCCGGGAATGGCGGCTTGAGTGAACTGAGTTTTCAAAGGCCCGTCCGGCAAAGTGGAGATCCAAGCTTGAAATGCAGTCGCGTCTTTCAACAGGAAGTTATGGGCAATTTCCGAGATCGCTTCACCGGATAGTTTGCTGGAATTTTGATTAACAGCCCACTTGGCGGCCTCTTCGGGAGAGTTCCTCGCCCAGCCCGTCACCAGCGAACTCGCGGCGGCATCGCGTTCCACTCCGGCGCTCAGTTTATCGAGCCAAGCGATCCCGGCTTCAGGTGATTGTTGGGCGAAAATGTTGGCAAGTTCCTGAGCGGCCTCTGTGCGCTCGCTGCCGATCGGCAGATTGGCTAACAGCCACTGGGAGCTGCCGTCGAGATCCATGGTCGCCCAGTTGGCGAGGGTGTTTGCAAACTGCGCGGTGTCGTTGTTAGTCCGGCTCAAGGCCAAGCTTGCGGCCACCGCAGCTTGGGGTTCGCTCTTGACCCACCCGGCGAGCGCGGCGCGGCGGAGTGTGGCTGCTAGATCGCTAGGACCGCTTTGGGACTCTAGAAATGCGAGCGCGGCAGACGGCTCGTTAGAAGCCCATGAAAAAAACAGATTCTCAATGGCCGCATCCCGTTCGGGCGTCGCTGGGAGCGCGAGAAACCATGCGGCGGCTTCCCCGCCGTTCTCCTGTGCCCAATTCTCGGCGATCGCGATCAGCGTGTTGTTAAGGTCCACCCCGGTTAGATTGTGAAGCGCCCAGTCGGCGGCGCCTTTTGCATCGGTTTCGGCATACTGACTCAATGCCAAGCGCATGACTTCGTCCCGGCGGCCGCTGGGTGGTTGGCTGGCCAGCCACGCTAGGGCATCGCGAGGGTCTTTCGCCATCCATGCTTCGAGCTGTTGCAAGGCCAGCTTGAAGCGGGCGAGCGGATTCTTCTCCGCGTCCAGGTGAACCCGCAGCTTGCCGGGATCGATAGCCGGGATCGTGCTCCTCCGAACGACTGCGGAAGAGTTATCGGCGGGCATCGCTTGCGACCTAGCGGCAGCTTGACGGCTGCCTAGGAAATAGCCACCAGCGCCGCAGGTGAGTGCGATGACTGAAGCTGCAATGATCTGGGCGACGGGCTTCACGGACGATGAGTTAGAGTTATATTAAATACAAAAGTGCCGGGACCAGATGAACTGGTTCCCGGCACAGGTTTGGAGGATTTCGTTAGATCAAAGCAAGGTCTTGCGTGTGAATGACAGCGAATCCCTGAACCTCCAACCGCTGCTGGTATATTCCCAGATGTTTTGCTCCGGGTAGCGGTAGCGATCCAATGAAACGCCCCAGCCATACTTATAGAGATCCACGTAGCTCTCATTGCCCGCAAGGCGACTGAGTCCCCGTGTCATTAAGACGATGCCGGATTCCGCGCCATAATAAGGCATGGCCCAGAACTCATAACTCAACGAGCCAGATCTGAAGCCGGAAGCGTTGGTCACATAGTCCATCCCGTATTCGGTCTTATGGTAGTAATCGCGGCCGAGATTATCATAACGTCCGCTCTGCTCCTTGCCATAGCGGGAAAACGTATCGTAGTTACCCAGCTCGAAGTAACCTGAACCTCTCAGTCGTATATTTGCGGCCTGTGATTGTGGGATAGAGCTGGCCACCGCGACTAGAACGGCGGCAACTGCGGTGATTTTATGGATGATCGATTTCATGATTATGTGGGTGAACTTCGTGTGAAACGTAGCCGCTTCGACGGGGCTTGCATTCAATTATTCAGAAAAATTCTGCGAGGATTAGAAGGGTCGGTAAGGATGATTTAACCCGAGCGAGTCGAGCTCCGCGTAGATTTTTCGCAGCCAGACTTTGACGCGTTGGCGATCGAGAATTCCAAGGAGTTGGATGCCATCTTCCGAGGCGTGGATCGCCGCCCAGAAGCTGGAATTCGAGTGATCCACCTGCCGCATCGAGCCTTCGTGAAGTTTCGGCAGGTCGAGGATTTTTGCGCCGAGTTCCTGTGCCCTGAGCTTTTGCGGCGATGCATGGAAGGCATCGAATCTGGCTCCGCGTCCATGGTTCAGGACGATCACATAGCGGGCCTC
This sequence comes from Akkermansiaceae bacterium, assembly GCA_043729385.1. Taxonomy (GTDB): domain Bacteria; phylum Verrucomicrobiota; class Verrucomicrobiia; order Verrucomicrobiales; family Akkermansiaceae; genus Luteolibacter. Next base: position 10,436 of record JAYTLO010000262.1, on the reverse strand, counting down.
CGTTTTAAAATCCTCAAGCAAGCGGCCTAACATTTCTAGCGAGTCCTTACCGTCATCCAAGATATGCCAGCAGTTCACCATCACGCCCGCTTCGCGGAAAAGTTCGAGCACGCCGGTGTCGTCCATCCACCCGCGGAGTGATGAACTGCTCTGCGCGGCGAGGTCCACCAGCACTTGCACTCCCTCGCCTAACAGCGCGGCTTCCGCGAGGTGATCGAGGCTTTGGAAATCTTCGAGCGCGACGTGCTCGGTGAAGCCCTGATAGAAACGCATGAATGAGCCATGCGAGCGATCTGAGTCGAAGCCGCGGAACGGGATATTCCGGTCGATGCAGTATTGGGCAAACACCCGCGCCATCACCGACTTGCCTACGCCGCCTTTTTCCCCGCCGATTAAATGCACTTGGTTCATCGGCGGGTGAGGTAGCAAAATCCTCGAGGCTGGCAAAGCGCGATGTCGGCTAAATCAATAATCCGCCACCGGGCTAACGGCCTGCGGCGTGTCGATTTCAGGAACCTCAGCGGCGAGCTTGGCCAACAACGTGCAGGTTTCTCGCCACTTCTTGTCGGACCACGCTGGCGGCGAGTTATGCTTCCGGCGGAATTTCTCGATCCGCGCACGGGCTTCTTCAGTCATCCAATGCGGCAATTCTGCGATGGCCCGAGCTGCGACTTCCGCCGTGTCGGTGCGGTGGCAAATCAGTGCCAAGTCGTTGCCCGCTTCGATCGCGAGTTTCACGTCCTGGCCGCGACCGTAGCGTGTCGTGATCGCTCCCATGTCGAGGTCGTCCGTTAGAACGAGGTGGTGATCGAAGCCGAGTTGATCACGCAGAAAACGCCGGATAATCCGCGGCGATAAGGAGGCGGGAAAATCCGGGTCGATGTTAGGAAACTCCACATGCCCGATCATGATCGCGTCCAGCTCCGGCATCAGCGCGGTGTAGGGAATCACGTCCTCGCGCAGCAGCTCCTCAAGGGTCACCGGAGACGACGGTAGATCGTGGTGCGGATCTGATAGCGCCCGGCCACCGGCTGGGAAATGTTTCGCGCAGCTCGAGATCGAGCGCTTCCTTAACCAGCGGTTCCATTGACCGGCGTGGTCGATCACGCGCTGAGAATCCCTCCCCCAACTGCGGCCACTCAGGGCGTTCTGGGTCTCCGGGAAATGATCGAGATCGAGGACCGGCGCGAAGTTCAGGTTGAATCCTAACTGGCGGAGCAAGTCACCGGTGAAGGCACCTGCTTCCGCGATTCGCGTCGGATTGCCCATGGCTGCAAGCGCTGGAGCCGAGGGCAATGGCGGAGCGATTTCCTTGGTCCGGGTGACCCGTCCGCCTTCTTGGTCGATGGCGATGAGCGGCAACTCCGACGACAAATCGCGGAGGTCATCCGTGAGCTTCCGCGTCTGATGGGCGGTGGCGATATTGCGCGAAAACAGGATGTATCCCGCCGGTTGTAATTTGCGGAAAAGTGCCGCCTCAGTCGGTGTTAGTTCCGGCCCAGCGATGCCGAGCACGAGTAGTGAGCCATCCATCATGGTTTCGGAAACTTTCTAGATAGCCATTTTTCTAGCAGCGGGGGCCAGGCGGCGAGGTCGCCTTTGCCGTTGAGGCCGTAGCCGTGGCCACCGGATTCGAAAAGGTGGAGCGAGACGGGCACGCTGTGCGCTTTGCAGGCTGCGGCGAATTCTAGGCTGTTGCGGCAATCGACGAAGTCATCGGCGGTGGTTAGAAGGAAGACGGGCGGCGTGTCTTGGGTCACGGCCTTGGCGGTGGAATATTTCTCCACGGCTTCTGCGGATGGATTTTCGCCTAGCAGATTCTTGCGCGAGCCGGAGTGGGCGAGCGGTGGAGTCATGGAAATGACCGGATAGATCAGGATCGCGAAGTCTGGGCGGCAGCTTTGTTTGTCAATGTCGTCCTTGCCTTCGTCAGGAAATGTGTCGGCAAAGCGGGTGGCGCAGAGGCTGGCGAGGTGACCGCCGGCGGAGGAACCCATGATGCCGACTTTCTTCGGGTCGATGCGCCACTCGCTGGCCTTGGCTCTAACGGTGCGGATGGCGCGGCGGGCATCAAGGAATGGCACGGGGAACTGATAGCCAAGCGAAGGATTGCCGCTGACTCGGTATTTCACGACGATCCCGGCGATGCCGCGCTCGGTGAGCCAAGTGGCATAGTCGCGGCCTTCGTGATTGGCAGCGAGGACGCCGTAGCCGCCGCCGGGGAGAATGAGCACGGCCGCGCCGGTGGCTTTGGCGGGGTCTGGCAGATAGATCTGGTATTGGGGAATCTCGATGTCGCTGAAATGGCCGCCCTTGTTGGTTTCCGAGCCGGCGGGGCGGGGCTTCGCGCCGGTTGCTTCGGCGGGCCAGAGATTTGTCCATTGGGCGGAGGCGATCATGGTGAAGGCGGCGAATACGAGGGCGGTGGTTTTCATTGAGGGAGTTTAATGCGGGCGGGGACGTCCTTGATTTGGATGCCAGCCTTGGTGAGCGAGTCCCAGACTTTTAGCAGGCGTTCGAGAGGGATGCTTTTGTCTGCCTCGAGCTCGAGCTTGCGGCCGGGATTTTGTTTCTGATAGGCGATGAGGTAAGACTCTAGCAGCCCTTCCGGCACGGCGAGCGAGTCGAGAGTGACATTTCCTAACGCATCCAGCGCGATGGTCGAGCGGACATCGGCGACAGTGTCCGAGGGGATTTCACGGACCGTCGGCAGCTCGATGCGGAGCACGTCGCGCGGCTTCTTGAAAGCGGTGGAAACAATGAAGAAGACCAGCAGGACGAACAAAATATCGATCATGGGGATGACCGCGATCTGGCTGCGGGTGGTCTTGGGGCGGTGGAAATGCATGGCGGCTTAGGCGTGCGGAGTGGGCTTCTCACAGACTGCCGAGAGGCTGGCGAGGAGGGATTCCAAGCGGGCTGTTAGCGTCTCGATGCGGCGGACGAAGTAGCCATGGGCGACGACGCAAGGGACGGCGATGGCGAGGCCAAAGATGGTGGTGGTGAGTGCTTCCGCGATGCCACGGGCGATGGCGAGGTGGTCCGAGTTATTTCCCAAGCCTTGGAAAATGAGGACCAGTCCCGAGGCGGTGCCGAGCAGCCCTAATAACGGGGCGATGGTGATGACGGTGTCCAGCACAGCGATGCCAGCGTGGAGATGGACGGTTTCCTCGCGGGCGGCGGATTCCACGGCGTGGGTGATCTCGCCGCGCGATTTCCCGCGATGCTTGAGGACGACGGCGGCGAGGCGGGCGAGGACGCTGTTGCCTTTCTCGATTTCGGATAGAACGGGTTCCACTTTGTCCGCGACGATGCGCTGCTGGAACTGCGCCACTTCATGGGCGAGCGCCGTGGGGATCACGCGGCTGCTAGAAAGTGAGAGAGCTTTGTAGAGAATGGCCATCATGCCGGCGACGGATGTGAGACCGAGCGGGATCATGAAAATGCCGCCCCTGTGGAGGAAGTCCCAGGCGGCGGAGAGACCGCCGGTTTCGTTTGCCGCTAGAATGTCGATCATGATGTGTTAGAAATAGAAGTTGAAGATGAGTTCGAGGGGTTCCTTGTCGAAGACTTTTTTAACAGCGGCTGGCATGGCCGGGATGGCGGCGTCGCGGATGGCGCTGAGGGTGAAACCTTTTTGAACCTCGCCCGTTTCCATGGTGCCCACGAACTGCACGGTGCGGACTTTGCCGGTGGTTTCGACGAAGAATCTGACCGTTAGAAATCCGGGAGTGATGAAGTCCCGGTGGCGCACGCAGTTGCGCTGCCACTCTTGCTCGACGGCGCGGCTGATGACCGCCTGATAGCGCCCGAGCGGCGAGTCTGCGACATCCAGAGCGCTGCGGCCGGTCCGGGAAATGGAGCCGACGATGGCGGACTTGCGCTGATAGCCCTTGAAGGCCGGGTCGGTGGCGGGCTGGGGCGTGGCGGCGCCGGCCTTGGGGCGTTTCGGCGGAGTGGGCGTGATGGCCGTTTTTTCCGCAGGATTTTGTGGCCCGGAAACATCGACCGGAGAGCTTCCCTCGACCAATCTGGCTGTGGGCGGCGGGCTTGATTTGGAATCGTCGGTGCCGGGAGTTTCCCTCATTTCTCCGGCGGATGAATCGGCGGCGATGGCCGGCTCGGGGACCGCTGGCGACGGCGGGGTGGACAGCGGCTTCGTGGGTTGATCGCTGCCCAGTGAGCCGTCCTGATAATTGTTCGAAGTGGTTTCGAGATCGTCGCGCTCGATGCCGGCTTGGGAGGGTAGCGCTGGGGCGGTCAGATCCGGGCTGCGGTCGCTGGTGGCTTGGGTGTTACGCTCGCCGATAAACGGGGATTTCTCCGGCGCAGCGGCGGTCTGGTCCTCGCTGGTTCGGGCGAAATCCGGCTTGACCGGAGCGGCGACCGCTGGGGCTGAATTCGCAGCAATGCCTTCGAGGAGAATTTTCACCGTCATGTCCGATGACGCTTGTGGGGGCGCTGAGCTGGAGACCGTGGGCGACTTGCGAAAGACTTGGGTTTTCAGGATCGTGAAGCCCGCGAGCGCAAGGATGACCACGTTGACCACCAGCGAAAGCATGAGCGCAATCGCCCACAGGCGACCGTCTCCCCCTGGACGGCATGTAGCGGCTGGTGTCATGGCTCGGGGCAACCTTTGCCAGAGAATGCTTCAGGTGCAATCCGGTAAACACGGCATCCCCACAAACAAGCCGACCTTGTTTCCAAGGTCGGCTTGCGATGAATTTCTGCGGTGGGCTTATCAAGCGCTCCGGCGGCGGCGCAACACTCCAAAGCCGCAAGCCGCCAGTCCCAGAAGGGCGGCGCTTGGCTCTGGAATGGCGGCAACCGAGACTCCTGCATAGCTTCCGGTGCCGGATGCCAGGTTCAGATCGCCGACGGTCAAGGCGCCCGGCACGATATCCACCTGGAGCAACGAGTTGGCGATTCCGTTGGTGGTGATGTTCTCCAGCAAGTTGTCGAGGATCGAGAACGAGAACGAATCGGGAGTTAGGCCGGCATCGGCGTTCTCGCTCAATAGCACTTCGAACTCGAAGATTCCTCCGGTGGTGAAGGTCTCGTAGTAGGAGTTGAAAGCGTCAGAGTCAGCGAGATTGATGGTTCCGCCGAGGTTGCCGGTCACGCTCGGGCCGCTGGCCACACCGCCTCCACCGGCGGCACCGCCGCTGAAGAAGAAGTTGCTGATGGTCGCAGTGTTGTTGTTGAGCGTGTCCCCGCTGTTGAACTGGAAATCGACCGAGAATGGACCATTCAAGGAAGTCGGTGGGAGATTGAGGGCGGAGGTGTCGATGGTGACTTTGTAGTAAGCTGCTTGGCTGGCGGCGGTGGACAGCAGAAGTCCGGCGGCGAGCATCAACGATGTTTTAGTGAGGCGTGTTGTTTTCATGTTTTGTAGTTTTGAGAGTCGGTTGGAAACGGGTAGGCCGCGCCGGAGGATTGAGTCTCCGGCGCAACCGACATTGAGGGATCGTGTTAGGGAGTCACCACGCTGTTCAACACACGGGTGGTGTAGTTGATGGCGGCGTTGCTTGGGTTGTTGAATTGCAGGGTCACGTTCGCCGAAGCACCGGCTGCGAGTGGGCTGCCGGAAACGGTGATGTAAGGGCTGCCAAACGGGGCGTAGGCCGCCGTCACGCCAGCTGAGTTGGCGAGAGAGGCGGTCGGGCTAAGGCCATCGAGTGCCAGCACGAACGAACCATCGAGGGTGTTGGCATTGTTGTTAGTGATGGTGACCTTCTGGGCGTATTTGCCAGTTTTACGATCCCGCACGATGCCGCCACGAGTGACGGTCACGTTGTTCACGGGCGAAATGTCGTGAACCATGATGAGCTGGCCGCCTTCGACCTTCTCGCCACCGAGCGCGTAGTGCGACTGGTCGTCCATCAGGTACCAGCGCTCGCCAGGAGCACCGGTGTTGATGCTGCTGCCGGCCATGATGTCGGTGATGTCGATGTTTCCTGAGAACTCTTCGTCTTGGCTGAAGGGGGCGGTCGCAGGGACGCCAATATCGCCGTTGCGGGCTGGATCGTGCTTGGCGAGGATTTCAACCGTGCCGGTGACTGGGTCGTAGCGGGCGAACTTGCCGTTGTGCTGCTGGTTGCCGACGTCTTCGACGAGGGTGACTTTGCCGTCCTTATCGACGCCGATGTTGTCGATCATGTTGAGACCGCCGTTGGCGAGGGTTTCGGAACCGTCGATGAGGAGACGGACATTGCCGCCGAGCAGCGGGTTGGTGATGTCCGCGAATTCAAGCACCCAGAGGCGGCTGCGGCCCACTTGCACGCCGGTGCCGTCTTTGACTTGGTCGTAGCGATCCGTGGTGGCGAAGTAGAACTTGTTGTTGCTTACGGTATCCCAAGCGCCGTCTTCCGGGCGGAGGAAATTGGTCGTGCCGTCGTTGCCGTCGGTTTGGCCGTTGCCGACGGTGTCAGTGGTGTGAGCAGCTTGAAGCGCCGTGCCGGTGACGTTCTGCACGTTTCCAGCGTTCGGCGTAGTGACGAGGCTGAAGGGCTTGGTGCTGCCTTTGGCGATCCCAAATGCAGTGTTACGATCTTCCGCTTGAGCGGCTCCGCCATCGACCTTGATGCCGTAGAGCAAGCCGTTAGTCAGACCGGCTTTGTCCACTTCGCTGCCGGAATTGGTCTTGGTGCCGATGTAGAGGTAAACTTCACCCGGAGTGGTGTCGTCGGTGCCGATGACGACCGTTTTGTCTTGGGCGAATGGAGCGGCGAGAGAGTTTTCCCATGAGAACTTACCGTGGCGCGGCAGTTCATAGCTGGTGCCAGCCTCTGGGCCGGTGGCGACGTGACCGAAAAGGCGGCCTTCCGCACCCGTTTCCTCACCGCTCATGAAGATCCGCGCTTGGGTGCCGAGACCCGAGGATGCGTTGAAATAAGCGGACACGGCTGGAAGATCACCCGAGCAAAGGCGACCGATCGCGGCAGTGCCGGGAGCGTTGTAGCTGGTGGTGGTGGTATTCCAAGTGACCACGCTGGTGATCAGATCCTTGGCTCCAGTCACGGCGAGGGTGTTCTTGTTGATGACCCACTGGGAAACGAACGAACCGATGCTACCGTGCGCACGGACGATCCCGGCGGTGGCTTGAATTTCGTGGTTCATCAGGACGGTGAAAGTGCCGTTGCCATTGTCGTAGGCACCGAGGCCGTCGGGGATGCCGACCATGCCGTAGTCTTGCACGCCAGTGCCAATACGGGTGAAAAGGTCGTCTGGGATTGCGCCGGTGTTATCGACGGTGGCGATCGAGGTGGTCTCGATGAATGGCTTCATTGGCACGGCGTATGGCGTGGAAGCGGTGCTCGGGCCTTGGAACTGGGCTTGCACGGAGTTCGTCACCGTCACTGCGGCAAGCAAGCTCAGATTCTGGATGAATAGGTGTTTGGCTTTCATGGTTTGATTCGAGGTTATTTTGGAGTTTCTAGGGAGATCGATGAGGCCTGCGACGGGGCCGTTCAGGACGGCGTTTGCCAGGCGCGGGTGTTGATTGTTAGACGGTTCGGCAGCGAGCGGGGCTGCTCACCTCGCAGATCACGACATTCCACGGTGAGCCTCTCAAACCCGATTAAGTGCCATTTTTGTAACATGATTTTTTTGGCTGAAATCTGGATTGAGAGTTTTTTCTGAAGCTCCTCCTAACACTAATATCAGCCTTCGAATTGCCATGACGCTCCAGATCCCGGATTCTCACGCCTCCACCCGCCGCCGTTGGGTGAAACAATTCATGCTTGGGACTGTCGCCTCGGTCGTCGGCCACCGCTGGATGGGGACCGTTCTGGCGGATGTGACGCAGACCGGCCCGGGTCCGGCGGTCATCCGCCTGAAAGCTGCGGACGTCTCCATCGAAGTATCTGTGACTGCATTCAATCCCCTGACCGGAGCGGATGAAACTACGGTCTATCAGACATCTCCGCTGGCGGCTCCAGGTGGCTCGGTCCAGTATGCATTCAGTTCCGCTCCTCCCTTCACGCTGAACCGGGTGGACGCCAACCGTTTCGTGACGCTGGACTCCATCTGCAAACACAATGGATGCACGGTGCCGCGCTATAAGAAGCACATCGTCGGCGGTTCACCTTCTGCTCCGGTGACTCAATCCTTCATCGAGTGCCCCTGCCATGGCTCCCGCTATGACATCGAAGGGCGTGTGATCCGAGGCCCGGCCCTAGCCGACCTGACCCGCTTCGAGACCGTCTATGACTCGGCGACGGATATCGTTTCCATCACCATCCCGGACTTGCAGCTTCACATCCATTCCACCGCCGTGCAGCAGCAAGGCCCGGGTGCAGCTTGCCGCTTCAAGCTCGTTTTCCCGGTCACGATGTTTTCCAGATACGAGATCCGCTATCAGGAGAATCTCGATGGCCAGACCACCGTCGTGCCGTTTGCCACCACTCCCGCTGGCCCGGCGAATCAGACCTCGGTGTTCACCAACTTCATGAATTTCCCGCAGGGCGGAAATTTCACTGCTTACGTCGATAGCGTTGGCCCTCGCGGGTTCTTCGTCGTTGGCTTGGTGTTGGGTGATGTTCCGTCGCTGGATGAGGTGGCCCCATCGGCCGATTGACGAAATTTCAGCTGTTTTCGAGTAAGACCTTCCTTGAAAAGACGAGGTTTGGGAGAAATTTCGCAATTTTGGATTGCTCGGACGTGGGAATAGGTCTAGTTTGCGCCCTCAACCCGCATTTTTTATGAGCAAAAATCAAATGGACGGCGCACAAGCGCTCATCACAACTCTCGACGACCTCGGGATCGAATACATCTTCGGCTACTCCGGCGGAGCGGCGATCCCGATCTTCGACGCGCTCGAGACGGTCAAGACCAAGATGAAGTTCATCCTCGTCCGGCACGAGCAAGGCGCGGTCCACATGGCCGATGGCTATGCCCGTGCGACTGGCCGCCCCGCTGCGGTGCTCGTGACATCCGGCCCTGGTGCGGGAAATACCGTCACTGGTCTGATGACTGCGATGATGGACTCGGTGCCGATGCTCGTGATCACCGGCCAAACGGTGACATGGATGCTCGGCAAGGATGCGTTCCAAGAAGCCGACATTTTCGGCATCACCATCCCGGTGGTGAAGCACAACTACTTGGTGAAGGACACCAACTCGCTGCCACGGATCGCCCGCGAGGCATATCACATCGCCACCACCGGGCGGCCCGGTCCGGTGCTGATCGACGTGCCGAAAGATATTTCCCAAGGTCCGTTCTCCGGCGAAATGAACCCGCCGTTCAACCTTCCCGGCTACGATCCGAGCGGCGCTTTCAACATCTCCGCGACGGCTGTGAAGCAAGCGTCCGAAATGATCGCCAAAGCCAAACGCCCGGTGATCCTCGCCGGCCAAGGCTGCATGATCGCCCGCGCTGATAAGGAACTCATGCACTTGGCGGAAACTCTGAATTGTCCGGTGACCACCACCTTGCTCGGCAAAGGCGTCTTCCCGGAAAATCATCCGCTCTCGCTCGGGATGCTCGGCATGCACGGCACCGCCTATGCGAACAAAGCGATGGTCGAGTGCGATTTACTGATCAACGTCGGCTCCCGTTTCGATGACCGGATCATCGGCCAGCCCAAGAAATTCTGCGCCACTGCGGGCATCATCCACATCGACATCGACCCTGCGGAAATGGGCAAGATGGTCCGCGCCCACGTGGAAATCGTCGGCGATGCCAAGGCCGCCCTCACCGAGATCAACGAGAAAATCGGCCCGCTTGAAACCACCGAATGGATCGCCAAGCTCGACGGCTACAAGAAGAAATTCCCGCTCAGCTACAAAAAACAAGGCGGCCTCCGAATGCAGCAAGTCATCGACGAACTTTATCAACTTACCGAAGGCAAGGCCATCGTCTCGACCGACGTGGGCCAGCACCAGATGTGGGCGGCACAGTTTTACAAGAACCACGAGTCTTACCACTGGCTCTCGTCCGGCGGCGCGGGGACCATGGGCTTCGGCTTCCCAGCAGCCATCGGCGCGCAGCTCGCCTGCCCGGATAAAATGGTCATTTCCATCTCCGGCGACGGCGGATTCCAGATGACCTTGTTCGAACTCGCCACCGCGCAGATTCACAAACTGCCGATCAAAATCGTGGTCCTCAACAACCACTACCTCGGCATGGTCCGCCAATGGCAGGAGCTCTTCTATGAAGACCGCACCTCCGGCGTGGATCTCATCGGCAACCCGGATTTCTGCAAACTTGCCGCTGCTTATGGCATCCCGTCCGTCCACATCAAGCGCCCGGCGGATGTCACCAAGCAGCTCGAAAAAGCCCTCGCCTACAACGACGGCCCGATCCTCATCCACGCGGAATGCGTCAAAACCGACAATGTCTTCCCGATGATCCCAGCTGGTGCCGCACTCGAAGACATGATCACCGAAGCTCCAAAAACCAAGATGGCGAAGCCTGTTGGTTCCACGTGATATAAG
>JAYTLO010000261.1:0-12255 GCA_043729385.1 Akkermansiaceae bacterium | reverse complement strand
CGACTTGCCACGCGCCTTCGCGCAAGCGGAATGCTTGCTGAAGTCCGTTCGTTTTCTTGGGGAAAAACGTGATTGGCACCTCGGCCACGCCAGTAGTTTTTCCAGCGACTAACCGATAGCCCGCCGCCGCGACGGCACCGACGTAACCGCGCCGCGATTTCACGCTGGGAAATCCTAACGGTTGGAGCACCCACGCTCCGGCCTTGACCGCCTCGTTCTTCTCAAGCCGCACGTTGATGAGCTGGCGATCCATCACCGCTTGTTTGAAAATGATTTTAAGTCGGCGGTTGCCGTCCTTCACCTCGCTGGCCACCGCGTAGTCCGCCACCTCCGCGCCGGTGACCGAGGCCACCGCGTGATCGGCGGGAATTTCTAACTCCCACTCGCGCAACGGAGCCTCGCGGATGTCCAGCTCCAGATCCGCGAACACCCGGCGGTCGGTCTCGGCGAGTTCGTAAACCGTGACTTCGGTGACGCTGACTTCCGGCAAAACCTGGTCCGCCTGGATGGCATAGCTGTAGTCCGCGGACGGAAACCGATAGACGAAAACCTGCCGCAACTTTTCATCCACGCCGCCGGGAAATTGGCCGGGCGCAAGCTGGATCAGGCCCTTGGCATCGGCGACCTCGATTCTAACGGCGCCTTCGTTTGCCACCCGCAGCCAGCCGCTGTGGCGCAGCGAGCCGAGCGGAATCAGCCGCAACGCCTCAGCTCTAACTGGGAATCCACCGAGCGCCGCTTGTGCTTCGACGACGATCCGGCCACTGCCTTCGATGGGCTGGCTCAATCTAACTTCCAGCCGCCGCTTGCCCGCGTCCTCCACCACCGCCCAGCCTAACACCGGCTTGCCCGTCACCGCTAGCACCTCGCCGGGGCCGTCGAGCGAGAGTGATAGAGTCGTGAGCTTGCCTTGCAGCACCCGCAGATCCACCACCGTGAGTTGACGCATCAGGCCGCTGCCGATGCGGACATCGCTCGACTCGGTGCTGGAGAAAAACAACGCGCCATCGGCCACCGCGTCTGCGGCACGCCAGGCCATCGCAGCCATGCCATTGGCTGGGAGGAAGCCGCGCCAAGCATCGCCTAACCGCTCCGGCACCACCGCGAGCGCGCGGTCGAATGCGACGCCTTTGTCCAAGCCTTCGATTCTAACTGGCACGACGACGCCCGCAGGCAGCTTGAAATCGAGCACGCGCCAATCGCCCTTGCGAGTCACGGGGACCACAAAGTCGATGGCCACCGGCAAGTCACCGCCGCGCTCGGCGACGAGATCGTAGCCGTCATTTCCCCGCAGGACGACGTGCCAGCCATCGCCGGACACTCCGCTGACGAGGGCCGCGCCGTCGCTGAGGAGTTCCGTCGCCGAGCCGCTGGCTACGGCGCGGGCCATACCGGTTAGACGGAATGAAACGTTGCCGCCATCCGCCGCGAGCCGACCTGTTAGCGCGGCATTGATCAGCTCCATTCCGCGCGAGCCGGTGCCGCCGGATGAGACGGCGATCTCGACGTTGGCCAGTCCGTAGCCGAGAAATTTGCGGTTGTTAGTAGAATCCACCGGGAAAAGTCCGTCGGCTTTTAGGACGCGAAGATCGAGGGGGGAGTCGGTATTGAGCGTGAGAGACAGGGCAAAGCCGGTGGCCGGGCCGGGGCCAGGAAGCAGCAGGGTCGCGGAATGTTTGTCGATCTTGAGCTGGGTTCTCACCTGCACTTGCAGGGCGGTTAGAGGCGTGCCTTCCACCAGCAGCGGGCGCACGTCGAGAAACCGCGAGCCGTCCTCGGCCACTCTAACTGACCAATCGCGCAGTCCCGTGCCGGTGACGGATAACACCTCGCCTTGGCCGGTGAGAGCGAGGGTCAGGGTTTCGGGTTTTCCCTGGTGGATCTTGAAGTCGATCTGTTGCTCGCTGGTGACGGCTGACAGGTTGGCCTGGGCTTTCACGTCGGCGGTGGCGGAGAAGAACAGTGGGACTTCCTTGGGAGCCTTGCCGAGCGGGACGAGGATGACGCGGTCGTCGGGTTCTTGGGCGAAGCAGAGAGTGGTTAGAGCGATGAGGAGAGAGAGGATTCTCATGAGGATTGGTTTTCTATCACGGCTTTGGGGCTGCCTGGGTAAAGGGTGTGTAAATTGGACCGCTGGATTTATCCGGCCTGTCAGGACAGGATTCGGGCGAGATAAATCTCGCGGTCCGTCATTTCAGCTTCTCGATGACTTGCAGCATCTCGCCGACACGCGGGCTGCTGCCGTAGAATTGCTTCACGAAGGCGCTGGGGCCGATGAGTTGTTTGAAATCGATGGCATCGGCCAGCGGGCCGCCTTTGAGTTTCTCGGCCGCTAACAGGGAGAGCCCTGCGAGCTGCATGGACGGCGTGGCGCGGTCGAAAGCGGTGGCTTGGGCGGCGTAAGGAATCGTCCAAGCGCGCTCGACCATTTGGCCGCTGGCCGCGTCGCGGAAACGCACGCTGACTTCACCGAGTTCCCCGGTGCCCGCAGCTAACGGCTCGACTTGATAGATGGCAACCCCCGCTTCCTCCGCCGCGAGTTCGGCGGCGTCCACGGTGTCGTTACGGAAGTCCTCGGTTTTCAGGCGATCCTTCTCGAAGCCGATCAGTTTGTATTTCCCGACGCGCTGCGGATTGAAGTTCACTTGGACTTTTACATTCTCGGCAGCGGGGCGGAAGGCACCGGCTAACTGACGGGCGAAGCTATCGTTATTCTCGCTACTAACGACGTAGTAGCGGCCATTGCCGTTGCGGGCGAGTTCGCTCAGTAAGCGGTCGTTCAGCCCATCCGCGCCGATGCCGGCGATGTCGAAGGCAATTCCATTTTGGCGGAACGATTTCACCTGCTCGGCGAGACGTGCGGGATTGGCGTCGCCGAGGTTGGCCGCTCCGTCGGTGAAGAGGACGATGCGGTTTTGGGCACCGGCGAGCTGGTGACGTGCGGCCATTTTTCCGCCGAGTTTCATGGCTTCTTCCAAGTTCGTGCCGCCTTCGCTGGCAGTTTGATTGATGAGATCGCCGAATTTCCCAGCTTCATCGCCGGGCTTTGCTTCGGCCAGCAGGTGCGGGATCCGGGAAAAGCCGATGACCGTCACGAGGTCGGCTTTTGTTAGCAAGCCAGCGAGCTGCGAGAGGGCGTGCTCCATCGAAGCACGGCGGTCTTCGCGGACCATCGAGCCGGATTGATCGACTAACAAAGTGAGCCGCAGCGGTTGCGCGGCACTGCGCCCCGCCGAGCCGGTGCGAAGCGCGACGCGGACGAGATTTCTGCCAGGAATGATCGGATGGGCGGATTGCTCGATGGTGGCGGCGACGGGTTCGTTAGATGCCGGCGCGGGATCGCCGTAGTCCACGGCGTTGTAGAATTGCTCGGGCTTGATACTCTCCGGATCGGGGCGTTCGCCTTTGCCAAGCGCGGCCTTGGCGAGCTGGAACGAGGCGTCGCTGATGTTGAGAGAGAAGGTGGAGTAGGGGTTCTCGGCGGCGGGGACTTCTTCGATTAGATCCACCAACTTTTGCGGCTCGGGCTTAGACGGCAGCACTTCGCGCCCCATCAAGAGGGAAAGTTTCCCTTGGGGGACATCGGCTTCGGCGAAGGCATCCGCAGCGGCACCTTGATCTCCCAGTCTTTCGTCCTGATTGCGGTTGATCGCTTGATCGCCGCTGCGGAGTCCGTTGGTGAGAGCTTGGTCGTCGGTGTCGAAGCGATCCTCAGCGCTTAGGCCGGAGCTGGCTGCTAGAATTTCGCTCGGCGGCTCGCTATCTTTTACAGCGCTTAATTTCCCACGGCTGCTAGACGCGGAACCGCTCACCAGAAGCTTTTTCGACTTAGGGAGGGGTTGCGATGGTGGCGCAACTCTCGGGCGAGGGTCGTTGAATCCACTGTCGTTGCCGCCGAGGCCGCTGGCGGTGGCGATCGCTGGTAGAGCTTCCATTTCGGACAGGGCATCGGCATCGCTCATCGCCGGCCCAGCCGCGCCCTCGGCGAACGCGAGGGGCTGCGAGGTGTTCGGCTGTTTGGCCAGTTTAAGTTGGCGGGCGTTTTCCTTCGGCTCGGATGGGCGAGGGTTAGACATCGCGAAAGAACCACCCTTGCCGGAGCCTGCGGACGGCGCGGCAGGTATAGCGACACTGGCCTTCGCGTTTTTCGATTCTACTGGCGGTGTCATTTCGTGCACCACGATAGATTCGTCCGTCATTTGCCGAGTAATCGTCTCGTTGATTTGTTTTAACTTCATCGACTGAAGAAGCTGTTGGTCGGTTTCAAACTCGCGCTTGGCATCGACGTAACCTTGCGCATCAAGACCGCGCTGGATGGCTTCCTCGCGGGTATCGTTTTTCACGATTTCGACGCTTTCCAGGGAGTCTTGCGCCACGTCTAACTTCGCCTGCAACGTCGCTCTCAGATTAATGACTCCTTCGTCCAACTGATGCTTCATTTCCTTCACTTGATTTTTAGCAGCCAAAACCTTGGGGTGGTGCTCGCCTTCGCCGTTGATCTTGAGAGCCTCTAACTGGCGTTTGGCCTCAAGGTATTGAGGATTGAGATTCCTGATAATGTTGTCTGGCAGATCCAGCCCTGAGGCAGTTGCTATCAACTGCTCACTATCCATTTTCATCAAGCTGCCGATCTGAGTTTCAAGCTGCGTCTTATCGCGAAGGAGCTGATCATATGTTTCTAACGATTTGCGTGCCCCTTGATCTTTATCCACACCGGAAGGGCCGTAGAACGAGTCCTGCCCTTTGTAGATGATGCCCTTGGTTCTAACGATGGTGGCGAGAACCTTGCGACCTTCTTCCACTTTGTCCTCTTGATCTTGGATGGCCTTCTTGAATTCCAATGAACCCTTTTCCGCCGCTCTCAGCTCAATATCGGCGCGGTATTTTTTATAAGCTTCGACGACTTCCTGAGTGATCTCTTGGGCGTCTCGCTCGCTGGCATCGCGAACCTTAATCGATATCAAATCGGTTCCAGAAAGGTTCCGCGTCTCGATGCTGTCCTTGACCCTTTTGATCGCGGACTCCTTGTCGATTTTCCAGCGTTGTGGAAGATCGAGGTTCTCGACAACTTTCTCAAGTGAGCTGCGGCTCTTGATTTTTTCGAACTCGGTTCCGAAGAACTGCGGGGTAAATGGATTTGAGGGAGATCCTGCCACGGAGCGAGGTTTCACTTCGAGGGTCGCCTCTGCCTCATATTTCCATGGTGCCAAACGCGCGACGAAGAAGGTGATGGCGATACATGCCGCGATGGCGAGAAACGCGCGGCGACCATTGCGGGGGATGCGGAGTTCCTTGCGAGGATCTAACTGCACGACCTTTTCCTCACCGAAGATTTCATCAAGGAGCCTGCGTTTCTCGGGCGGGAGTTTCCACGAGTGGTCGGGTGCGGCGGCTTCGGCTTCGGTTAGGAGGCCGTGGAGGGCTCTCATGCGGCGGCGGAAAACGAGGAGTTCGGGGCGTTCTTCGCAGAGGCGTTCGAGCTCGGCGGCTTCGAAGGCGGAGGACTCGCCGAGAACCCAGGCGACGATGCGCGCTTCGACCGGCTCGTCGCCGATGGTGTCGAATGGGGTGTCGTTCATGAGGATTTGAAATTTGAGATTGATCAGCCTTCGGCTGATTCCACGCCGAGGCGGCGGAGGGAGTCGGCTAGATTTTTCAGGGCGTGGTGGAGTTTGTAGCCGACGTTACTGACGCTGAGGCCGGTGCGTTGGCTGATTTGGTCGTATTTGAGGTCATCGTGGTATTTGAGGGCGATGAGGGCGCGGTCGTCTTCGTGGAGTTCGGCGACTAACAACTGGAGGGTGCCGATGGCTTCGAGTTTACCGAGGGCTTGCTCGGGATCTGGGGTGGCGCTTGCCCACTCGCGGGCGGGGTCTAACGGGGTTTCACGTTTATGGTCGCGGAGGTGGCTGAGGGCGAGATTTCGAATGCAGCGGAAGAGCCAGGCGCGCGGGTGGATGACTTCTTCCCAGTGGGCGTGGAGCTTGAGGAAGGCGTCTTGGACGAGATCTTCCGCCGTTTCGCGCTGGCCGACGATGCCTTGGGCGTAGCGGAGCAGTGGGGATTCTTCCGCGTCGAAGACCTGCCGGAGTGTGGGTTTTTCCTCCATGGGTGGGTGCGACTGACGAGAGGGAAACACCGGATCGCGTCCGGAATCAGCCGTGAGACGGGCGCTGGCGGTGAGGGTTTCCATGAATCGACAGGGGCGGGGTCATGCTTTCGTGGATGAAGACACGGATTGCGGGAAATCCTTAGGAAATAATTTGGAGAGAACAGGCGAAATGAATTTCGCGGTCCGTTTGGCTTGTCAGGGATTGGGCGGGTGGACAGCTTCGCGGCTCATGAAGCGAGTGATCATCCATACCGACGGCGGCTGCAAGGGGAACCCAGGACCGGGCGGATACGGGGTGGTGATGGTGAGCGGAATGCACCGGAAGGAGCTATCGGCAGGTTACCGGCTAACCACTAACAACCGGATGGAACTGCGTGGGGCGATTGCGGCGTTAGAAAGCTTGCGCGAGCCGTGCGAGGTGGAGCTGCACTCGGACTCGAAGTATTTGATCGACGCGATTTCCAAGAAATGGATCGATGGCTGGAAGAAGCGAGGTTGGCAAAAAGCGGACAAGCAAGCGGTGAAGAACCGGGATTTATGGATCCTGCTGCTGGCGGCGATGGGCTCGCACAAGATCGACTGGCGGTGGGTGAAGGGCCACGCCGGGCACCAGGAAAACGAGCGTTGCGACGAGCTGGCGAACATCGCGGTGGCGGGGAAAAATTTGCTGGAGGACGTGGGATTCCAGGCCAGCGCGGACCGCTAGACACACCATGGAGAAGGAGCGGAAATCACGTTGGGCGGCGCGATGCGGGGTGTTCGGTGATTTGCCAACGCGGCTGATGCTGCACGCGCTGCGGGTGGTGCCGTGGTTCCTAGAGCCGGTGCTAACAGGCTGCTGGACATTGGTTTTTTTCGGGATCGCCAAGTCTCACCGGCAGGCGGTGGCGGGAAATTTGCGGGCCTTGCATCCCGGCTGGGGCGCGTGGCGAGGGACGCTCGGGGCGTGGCAGGTGTTTTGGAATTTCGCGCTGACCTATGTGGATGCGCAACGCTGCGAGACCGGAACGGGGGCGGTGGATTGGGCGGTGGAGGGGCTGGCGGCACTCGAAGATCTAGCGAATCGGCAAGAGGGCTGTATCATTCTAACGGCGCACATGGGCAACTACGACATCGCCGCGCCGGTGTTCGCGTCGCGCTTCAAGCGGACGCTCTACACGGTGCGCGCGCCGGAGCGCGAGCCGGAAACCCAGCAGCTCCGCGACGCGGAAATCCGCAGGAAGGAGGCAAGCCATCCGAATTTCCGCACACTCTACAACGAGGACGGCAACCTGCTAGGCATCGAGCTGGCGCGATTGTTAGGCGAGGGAAATATCGTGGCGGTGCAGGGCGACCGGGTGATTTTCGACGTTTCCCCGATGGATGTGGAGGTGGAGCCGGGGCTGATGATGCACTTGCCGAAGGGGCCTTTATTCCTCGCGCGGGCGACCGGGGCGCCGTGTTTCCCATTATTCATCGTGCGCGACGGCTGGCGGCGCTACCGGGTGCTGGTGCTGCCCGAGGTGAAACTGCCGCCGAGAAAACGCGGCATGGCCGACGACGCCGCGAAGATCTGGGCAGCAACCATCCTCGGGGTGGTGCGGACGCATTGGCGGCAGTGGTATGTCTTCGAGCCGTTGCTGACGCGGGTATCGGGAAATTCTACCAACCTGTGATTTCCAAGAATGTTCCCTTTTCCGATTTGAAAATCCGGCTATAAGGAGAGCATGAATTTAAGGATCATCGGCATTTCCCTGGCATCGCTCGCATTTGGCGCTCCCGTGGCGCTGGCTCAGAAAGCGGTGCCGCCACCGTCGAGTCCGAGATTGCCACTCACCACGGTGTTTCAAGGGGAGTCGAAGTTCCACGCGATCGTCGCCAAGGCGGAGCGGGAAAACTGGCGCAATCTGCCCCTGGGCGAGCGGACCGTGCGGGTGGCCCGCGAGCTGGTGGGGACGCCGTATGTGAACTACTCGCTGGAGGTCGATGACCGGACTGAGTCGCCGGTGGTCAATTTCAAGGGCATGGACTGCTGGACCTATTATGAAAACTCGCTGGCTCTGGCCCGCATGTTGCGGTTCAAACCTGCTCCCTACACATCACAGGATTTGCTGCACATGGTGGAAATCGAGCGCTATCGGAATGGCGTGTGCTCGGGCAGCTACTTGAGCCGGATGCATCATTTGGAAGAAGTTTTTTATGACAATCAGCGACGCGGATATGCGACTAACATCACCTCGCGGATTCCCGGAGCGGAGCGGATGCACCGCCAGATCCAAGAGATGACCGTGCAATGGAAGGCCTATCGATACCTCCGCTCGAATCCCTCGCTGATCGGGCCTATGGGGAAAATCGAAGCGCAAGTCTCAAATTTGCCAGTCTATCAGGTGCCGAAGTCCAAGGTCCGCAACGCCGAGAAGTATCTTCAGAATGGCGACATCTGCGCGATCACCTCGAAGGGCACCAGTGGCTACACTTCCCACGTCGGCTTGATCGTTAGAATGGGTGACCGGGCTTATTTCACCCACGCCACTTCGGATCGTGACAAGGGCCGCATGGCCATCATCGACCGCCCGATCACCGACTACGTGAACGCCGGCTCGAAACACGCCGGCATCATCATTTGCCGGCCGAACGATGTGCCGCAGTCGCCATTGTGGCAGAACAATGTGGCGCGGCAGTGAGGTGATCAGGAGTCTGCTAGACTCTCGGACAAGCTCTCGGCGATGGCCTTGATGACCTCGCCGGATTCCTTCTCGACTAGCGGGCGGGCAAGCATTTCCTCGTAAATGGCGATGTAGCGGCGGGCCACTTCGTGGTGGCTGAATTCCTTCTCGCTCTCGATCATAATGCGGCGAATTTCCCGCTCGCGGATCTCTTGGGGCAGCGCGTAGAAATCCATCGCCTGATCGATTCCCCAGCGGAATGCGCCTGAATTGTAGTGATCAAAGCGGAAGCCATTGCCGGTCGAGTTCTCGATATCCAGCGGGCGGATCGTGTCGTAGAGGCCGCCGGTGGAGTGAACGATGGGCAGCGAACCGTAGAGCGGCGACGTCATTTGCGGCAGGCCGCACGGCTCGAACAACGAAGGCATCAGCATGAAATCCGAAGCCGCGTAGGCGAGCCGGGACAGCCGTTCCTCGAAATCGACGATGGCCACCCGCTCGCGCAGGTCGAAGGCGCAGACGATCTTGTCGATCCACTGCTGGTGCGGACCGTTCGCGACGATGACCACCTGCAAGTCGCGATCCCAATATTCCGAAACCAATTGATGGAGGATTTCCGTGAGAAGTTGCGGACCTTTTTGCACCGGATCGAGGCGCGACGGCCAGAAAAAGATGGGAGCATTCACGTCTTCCTTGAGCTGGAGTTCGCGTTGCAGGGCGAGCTTGTTAGCAGCCTTGCCTTCTGGGAAATCTGCCACGCCGAAATTCTGTGCCAGCGCATCGTCAGTCACCGGATTGTAGGAAACATCCGGCGCATTGAGGATGCCGGCGGAGCAGCCTGCGGCGTATTTCCCCCGCAGCTCGGCCCTAACGGAATCGGGAACCACCGAGTGCCAGCCCTCGACAATTTCCCAGAGGAAGCGCGGACTCACGGTATTGATATAGTGGGCGGCGAAAATGCCCGATGCGAGGAGATCCACCGGGACATGCGAGCGGGCGTGGTCGTAGCTGCACGGCGCACCGGTGAAATACAAATTCATCCAAAACTCGGCGGCGTCGATGCCAGCTTCTTCGATCTGCGCCAGCGAAACATTCAGGGTGTGGATATTGTGCACTGTGAACAACGACTTGATGCCGCGGCGGCGGGCCATCGCCGGAATCAAGGCGGTCATCCAGTCATTGCAATGGACCAAATCCGGCATGACCCGCGGGATGATGTGGTTGATCACCTCGCGCTGGAAGACCAAGGCGATCCGCATGGCCTCGGCGGTGTGGTTGCTGTAAACCTGCTCGCGGTAATAAAAAATCCGGTCTTCTGCTAGATGAATGTGCGCCTCTGGCAGCACTTCGTGGTATTTCCTCAGCTCCTTTTCATGCAGGTTGAAAACGTCCCCCTGGAACATCCGCCGGTAGTTCGGCATGGCCACATGCACATCCGCACCCAGCTCGAACAACGCGGAAACCAAGGACGCCGAAACGTCCGCCAAGCCACCTGCTTTTGCCGACATCCGCTGCGCCATATTTCCCATGCCTGACGGCAGATAAGTGATCTCCGGCGTGACAATGAGGATGCGTGGCTTGGCGGGTTTGGACTTGGTTGACATGGGTGCGAAATATTTGGGTCGTTACTCTATCCGTTGTTACTTTGGTGAGGTTCCCAAGGGATCGCCACCTCAATCTTCGCGATTTCCGAGTTAATTTTGCGGATGCAAATTTCTAACGGGTCGTCTCCCACAAATGCCGGATGCAAAACTGCGACCACGTTTCCAGTCGTCCGAAAGAGTCGCCATTGAGATCCTCCAGCGAGCTGAAACCAAGGTCGGTTAGAGCATCCTCGCGGGATGCCACCGCCTCTGATTTCAAATCCACCAAGTGGACGATTCCCAAATGCACTTGCCCCACCGGATTGGAATCATCGTTGAGCAACGCGATGATGCGGTGCTCGTGCCCCTCCGGGAGGTCCAGCTCTTCTTCAATTTCTCGCGTCACTGCCGCGTGGTAGGCATCCGGTCCGGTCCGGCCATCGCCCATGTCGATTGGATTCACATGACCGCCCACGCCCACTGAAATTTTCGCATGGAGTCGGCTTTCTCCACCGGATTTCCCGCGGGTGTAATGGAGGATGCGATCCCCGCAGCGGAAGATGCAGTATGGGATCAATTGCTTGTGGCTCGGGTCTTCCTCCGCCGCCGCCCGATCCATGAAAAAGTGATTTGCAGGATCTAGCAGACGCTTAATCGCCTCATCCAGGCCGTCCGTGCGCAGCCCTTCAAACGATCCGATTTCATCCAACAATGCGCGCGGCACCACTAACACTTCCTCACCTACATATTTCGACATGCCGGCAAGCATAGGTTTCCGGCCTGCCTCGCCAAGCCTTCATCGGGATGTTTGGCGAGGTAAATGATACCGACATCTTGAGATTACGCCATCGCGTGATTCCAAGTGGCCGGTTTTGTGACATGATCCCACTTGTCAGCCGGTTACCCCGACCCCTGATCCTCCCCCACCCCATCCCCCCCTGCTATGAAACTCCCCCTTGGCTTCCTGTCGATTCTTGGCTGCATTCATGCGATTCTCGCGATCCATGCAAACGCCCAAAACACCATCACTTATCTCGACCTGGTCAATCCGGCGATCGAAGAAGTAACAATCGGAGCCGGAAGATTCCGCGCCGAAACCTTGCCGGGAACTTCGGGCACCGGGAACTTCGACACCTTTCTCAAGCTCAATGGCACTCCGTTCGAGCAAGGTTACAACACTTCAGCGAAGGGCGTCATGGACAACGCAAGCGGCCAATGGACCCACAACCTGCAGGTCGGTGATCTGTCAGTCGTGCAAGATCTCACTGGCCGGTATTTGATGGCAGTCGGGATGGACTTGAATGAGCCGAATTCCGACGAAGCCCGCTACCAATCCTTGGACGCCTTTCAAATTTACACCTCTCCCATCGGCTCGCAAAACGTCAACGACCCGAGCCAGCTCGGGACTCTGATTTACGACATGGACGCCGTGCAAAACAACGCGCTCTTGCTGGACGTAAACCGCAACTCCGCAGGCGGCAGCGGTCGCTCCGACCTGAACATCTACTTGGATCTATCCCTGCTCGCTGGTACCAAACAAAGCGACTTCATCTACTTCTACGTGAAAATGGGTGGCGTGGGCATGGGCGAGGCACCCCAGTATCCAAACCTGAGCTTCGCCAACGACGGTGGCTTCGACGAACTTCGCCGCGACTACAGCCTGAGCACCGTGGCCTCCATCCCCGAGCCGAGCACAGCGATGTTGATCCTACTGGCCGCGACCGGTCTCGTCGCACGGCGTTCGCGCCGCTAAAATCCTAGCCCTTGGAGGATCGACCAGAGCTTGCACCATTTTTCCAAAAATCCTCTTGCCCCACCGGAGTCCCGCCGATAAACCTCCGCCCCACCCGAAAGGGGCGTTAGCTCAGTTGGTAGAGCACTTGCATGGCATGCAAGGGGTCAGCGGTTCGAATCC